>NZ_JADDRN010000002.1:0-412229 GCF_017355445.1 Delftia sp. SD018 | reverse complement strand
GCGCCTGCAGGGCGGCGATGACACCCGCCACATAGAGCACACCATCTACGAACCGGGCAGCTTCACACCCCTGGTGCGCCTGAGCACCACGGCCAGCGGCGACCCCCAAGACGAGCCTCACTTGCTGGTGCAGGCCATCACCGCAGGCCTGCCCGACCAGGAGGACCCCAACCACACGCCGGCCCTGGCCCTCATGCAAACCATGCTCAGTGCCATGCCGCGCGACATGCAGCAAGACGCCGCCCGCCACCTGCGCCACACCCTGGAGCACGGCCTGCCGCCCGGCGCCCAAGCCATGCTGGGCGAACAGGCCGAGGGCACGGCCCGCATGCTCAGCGGCATGCAGGCCAAGTTGCAGGAACAGGAAAAAGAACAGCACGCCCGCATCGCCATCCACCACTACCACTGCGACCACCTGGGCACGCCCATGGCGCTGACGGACCAGACCGGCCAGGTGGCCTGGGCCGCGAAGCTGGACCCCTGGGGCAATGTGCTGCAGGAGTACAGCCCGCAGGGCATCCACCAAGCGATCCGGCTGCCGGGGCAGCACCATGACAGGGAAACGGGGCTGTATTACAACCGGCATCGGTACTACGATCCGGTGGTGGGGAGTTATGTGAATCAGGATCCGATTGGGTTGATGGGTGGGGTAAATTTCTTCACCTATCCCTCAAATCCACTGCTTGGTATTGATCCAACAGGTCTCTCTGGAGCAATCCCCAAAAATTTTGGAAAGGACAAGCCAATTAACCCTGTTCCAATCCCAGAAAAAGGGCCTTATCCATTAGATAAGGTATACGATCAAATAAATCCTAATGACAAGGTATGGAAGAAGTTTAGTCCATTCGATTACACAATTGAATGCCTTGAGTGGGAGTCGGATAATGAAGGAGGGACATGTCGTCCCTTTGATGAAAAACCCGGAAAGACTATCACAAGAAGTCACGATAGTATTCCTTCCACTCCCAAATCAATGCCTTTGCCAGTTGGCGAAAAATGCAATAAATCCCGACTGAAGAGCGACCCCACCGGGCCAGGCACCGCTCCTACAGCAGATACGGACGATATATTGGAAATGATGCAAAAAATCAGGACTAGAACAAGAGGCACTCGACGATGAAATATTTATTTTATGTATTTGCTATTTGTTTGAATTTTTCTTCATCGTACGCCAAAGATATTGAAAATCGAGAGCCAGAATGTTTGGTTGGCGTAGATTCAAAGAAATTTGTAGCCAGTTTTCAAATCATTGATAAAGAGCAAGAAATATGGATTATTAATGATAGAAGTAATGAAAAAAATGAAATCAACTATTATTGGATAGTTGAACCCGGGTTAATAAAGAATGGTAATTTTCTTCCTGTAAAATATGCATTTGGTGTCGGGCATAGAAATGAGTATGAATCAAAGGGGAGGCAAGAAAATTCGCTATCGGTTTTGTTGGAAGAAATAAAAAATAGTGGAACGATTTATATAAATAGCCCTGATAAAAAGAGTAGGCAGAAAATATCGAGGAATTTGGAAAATGTTCAAATTCATATGCTTTTAAACAAAGATGAAATAATTCTCTATTCCAGGGATATTGAAGGGAGAAATGCTATTTTCTCAAGCAAGCCTACACATGCAAGGATGACCATGAGAACTCCATATAAATCGCAATCTTACATCTGCTTAGTAGAAATTGATTATCAATAGAATTCTTGCTAGGAGATCATTGATTGGTTTGTTGCGGATTATCTATATCTTTGAATTCGGTGTATTTATTGCTATTAACGCAAGTAGGGTATTTATTCTAATTAATTGACTGTGCTTTGGGGCTAGGCTGGGTATTTACTTAGGGAACCTCTGCACAAAGCACGATGTCTACTTTGTAGACATTGAAAGTCATTGATTTTTAACAGCCTGCTTTTCGGAGGTTTGATTTATACAGAGCTTCCATAGGCTGAGGATATGTCCGAAACAGCGAAATTGCGCGGGTGGGTATGGTCAGGATGGAACAGTAACCCAACTCCATCGCAGACGCACAAAGCCCTCTCCAGGTACCGAGCCAATGGGGCCGCCGACAGCACCACAGGCCTGCTCAGCGGCATGCAGGCCCAAACTGCAAAAACAGGAAAGAGAACAGCACGCCCACATCACCATCTTCCACTACCACTGCGACCATCTGGGCATACCAATTGCCCTGACGGACCAGACCGGCCAGGTGGCCTGGGCCGCCAAGCTGGACCCCTGGGGCAATGTGCTGCAGGAGTACAACCCGCAGGGCATCCACCAGGTGATCCGGCTGCCGAGGCAGCACCATGACAGGGAAACGGGGCTGTATTACAACCGGCATCGGTATTACGATCCGGTGGTGGGGAGTTATATCAATCAGGATCCGATTGGGTTGACTGGAGGTGCAAATATGAGCAACTACCCAACAAATCCTGTGGATTGGATTGACCCACTGGGATTAAATAAGATGGGGAGAGGTAAAAGTGGCTTTTATGGGCAAAAGCCTAAACCTCCGGTAAAGCCAGATCCAACATCAACGGGGAAAATTGCTGAAGGCTGGAATCAGACGAAACAGAAAGTTTCCGATGTGACGGATTCATTTGCAGAATTGATGAACAAACTCTCAGGCAAGGATGATATGCAGAAGAGGACTGACGAAGCAATTGTTTGCACGAAACAGGAGAATAAAGAAACCAAAGAAGTTTCAATTCCCTCAGACATCATTACGCCGGACTCTAGAGGTGTTGGAGTGATAAGACCTCCATCTCCATCCGAAATCAGAGTTGGGGAAAAATGCATTAGCCAAAGGCTAAGAGTCATGCAGTCAGGGCCACTCCCAGGTTTGTCAGCGCCTGGTCAATAAAATATTTGTATGAGAAAATATATATATAAAGCAACAGTCATTGCTATATCAGTCTATGCAGGATATTGGCTGGGTATCTATAAAAACAATCAATACACTATGGAGTATATGAATTTCTTAAATATTCAGTATATTGCAATAAGAGCAGCCAATGGAATTCATGGTATATCAAATATGAAAAACCATATTATGAATAAAAATCTTTTACTTTGCGAAATGAAAAAGGAAGTTTCTCGTCTTTCAGAAGATTGGATGGATTGCAAATCTGATAAAGCTTGTTCAAAAGAGGTTGAGGGTGGGTTTTTTTCAAAAATCGATGGAATAATATCTGAATTTAAAAATGAAACCTGCGAAGATAACTAATTACCAAAATACCATCAAATTCAATACTATATTAGCGAGCAGCATGCAATCCTAACTGTAAGCACAATACAAATAACAAGCAGATCATCCCTATCCACTACCAATAAAGCGCCCCCAAAAACAGAGGGGCCAGGTGGCCTGGGCCGCAAAGCTGGATTACTGGTGGCAATGTGCTGCAGGAGTACAACCCGCAAGGCATTCACCAGGCGATCCGGCTGCCGGGGCAGCACCATGACAGGGAAACGGGGCTGTAGTACAACCGGCATCAGTATTACGAGCCGATGGTGGGGAGCTACATCAATCAGGATCCGATTGGGTTGATGGGAGGCAATAATCACTATATCTACCCTGTAAATCCCACGGGGTGGATAGATTCGTTAGGCTTACAGCAAGCGTGCGTTGTTAATTTTCCAGATTATCCGGTTGAGTACGCCGAAGGTAAAAAAAGCACATGGCTTGGTGGGCATAGTGGTGTGTTGACATATGACACTTCAGTGAAAACACAATACTTCGAATACGGTAGATACAACCCAAATGCAAAAGGAATTATTGGCTCTAAACTACCCCAAGACGACGGGCAAGAGATGCCGCCAAAGCAGGTCAATAATTTCATGAAAATAAACAAATCATTTATCTTAATAATTGCCCTAATCTTGGTGATTATTTACTTATCATACTCGGTTGTCGATAAATCAATAACATTATCTTACTCAAATCAAGGGTGTGAATCAGCGCGCGCAGATATTGATAATGTCATTCCGCTCATCGAGCGTGAATGGAGAGGAATGGATATGGAGCAGATTAAATATAAGATAAAAACCGCATCAATAAATAAAAAAGAAATTGATCCTCAAATAAAAATGGAAAATGATTTGATATGGTATGGTGATGTTAGATTTATTTTCTCTTCGGACCGATTGGTAAAAGTTGAATATTGAAAATAATATGAAATTCCCTGGGGTCGACTTCTGATGCAGCAGCATTAGGAAGAGCGACATATGAGGCCCTTTTGGGAAACGACAGCGTTATTACAGGGTCTGCCTGGTGATGAAAGGGCAGATGGAAGCATTACTCTACGGTAAAGGCACAGACGATTTGATGGAGAAACATCCATCGGATATCAAACATGCACATGTTCAACTACATGCACGAAGAATCAATTGTGATGAAAATATACAAAAATGAATATGGAATGTTAGCTATGATAATAGTGTTTTAACGGCTGTCGTCGGTGGTGTTCTGGCTTTTTTATGGTTGCCGCGAGGCGGTGCCGTTGTTGGTTTGATTGGAGCTATTCTTGGAATTTTTGGGTTGATTATTCATTTTTCAACAAACGCCAAAAGCATATTTGGCGGCGATTAATTGAACCCATGGGATTTAATTAATATTGCAAATAGCTCTTGAACCCTTCATTGCTTCAGCGATTGCTTTCCGATTATCTATTCATGAATCAATCTAATTCCATCACTGGGTTTACGGAATAATGACTAGGGTATTTGCAATATTATTTTACATCACGCTATTTCTTCTTATATCTTCTAACTTATACAATTCCAAGTTCAGTCTTATTGGGAATTTATTTCAGACTGCAGTTTTCTTCGCATTCTTGTACGAGCATGGCTACAAGCTCTTCTGGAAGAATGGCGATGCAATAATGTTCCTTGCAGCATATCTTCTTCCATTTTTTATTGTTCTGCTTCTATTTCTCACGGCACTTTGATTTAAACAGGAGTTTGGAGAAATAAATATTGGCTTATTAGTTTTAAATCATTAAATAACACAACCATTTCCAAGAGGGACACATGACCGCAAAACCCACCCAAACCCTGATTCGCATCCTGCTCGCAACCCTGTCTCTCTCCGCAGCCACCGCCACCTACGCCGCGCAGTGCCCGCTGATTCCCGATGGCAATGCCACTCTGGAAGAGTCCGAGAGGGCCGCACTGCTCAGCGAGTTCAAGTTCGAGGCGCTGGACAAAGAGCTGGCCCGCAAGCACAAGAAGAATCTTTCTTCCTCGGGCGGGGACTTGTTGACCATGCGGGATCTGCTGGGACTGCAGCAACTGAGCCTGCAGGAAGAGAACGTGATGCGCATGTGGGCGGATCAGCAGCCCAATTCGTTCTTTGCCCAGCTCAATGCGGGCCTCTATTACGGCAACAAGGCATTTGGCGCCCGTGGCAACGCGCCGGCTTCCAGTGTGACGGGCAGCCAGTGGAACAGTGTCAAGCAGCTCAGCGCGAAGGCCCTGCCGTATCTGCAAAAGGCCATGGCGCTGGATGCCCGCTCGGCCTTGCCGCAGACGATGCTGATTGGATTGGCCGCGATGGAAAACCAGGTGGGCGGACGTACTGCGGCGCAGTGGCTACAGGCGGCCGATCAGGCCGATCCCAAGAACCTGGCGGCCCGCGTCAATGCCCTCAATTACCTGAGCCCGCGCTGGGGCGGGTCCTTGGAGGGCCTGGACCAGATGGTGTCACAGGCCGTGAAGTCGCTGCCATCGGCCAGCGCCAGCTATCTCCAATACAACCTGGTGCTTGCCAAGGCCAGCCATTACGAAGTCGTCGATAAGGACAAGAGCAAGGCCCAGGCCCTCTACAAACAGGCCAAGGACATGTGCGACAACTCGGAGGCCGCACGGGCGGGCATGGTCAGGACGTACCAGTAATCAGGAAACAAGGCAGGCCCAAAGGCCTGCCTTGTTTTATCGCCCACAGCCTGCGGGCACACACACCCTCAAAACGTCGCCGAAGGCAGATCCTGCCGACTGAACACCAGCGACACCTTGGCTTCTTCCGGAATGGGCGGCAGTGAAGCATCCCATTGCTGCCAGGCTGCGCGCAGCTCGGCCAGGCGCTGGGGCTCGCGGTCGCGCAGGTTGGCGCGTTCGCGCGGGTCCTGGGCCACGTTGAAGAGGTATTCCACGCCTTCGATCTGCAGGTATTTCCAGTCGCCGCGCACCAGGGCGCGCTGGGCGCGGTGCTTCATGCGCCAGCACAGGTCGCGCTCGGGGTTCCAGGCGCCATCGTCCATGAGGGGCAGCAGGCTGATGCCGTCCAGCGGGTAGTCGGCGTGGCCGTGCACGCCGGCGGCGGCCAGGAAGGTGGCCGACCAGTCCATGGTGAGATTGGGCGTATCGCTGACGATGCCCGCCGGCATGCGTTCGGGCCAGCGCGCCACCAGGGGCACGCGGATGCCGCCTTCGAGCAGGTCCATCTTCTGGCCGATGAAGGGCCAGTTGTTGGAGAAGCGTTCGCCGCCGTTGTCGCTGGTGAAGACGATGAGCGTGTTCTCGGCCATGCCCTTTTTCTCGAGCGCGTCCAGCACCCAGCCAATGCCTTCGTCCATGTGGTGGATCATGCGCTGGTAGGTCTCGATGGTGCCGCCGTCGGTGTGCTTGCCGAAGCCGCCGATGCGCCGCGACTCCTCCAGGTCGTCGCGCGTGAGCCAGGGCCAGTGCGGGGCGCTGTAGTGCAGGGACAGGTAGAAGGGCTTGTCGGCGGTCTGGCGCTCGACGAAGTCCACGGCGCGGCGGCTCAGCAGGTCGGTGAGGTAGCCCTCTTCCTCGTGCGGCTCCTCGTTGATCCAGAAGTCGGGGCGGCCGCGCGGGTCGCAGTGGGCGAAGTAGTCGGCGCCGCCTGCGTGAAAGCCGTAGAACTCCTCGTAGCCCGACATGCGCGGGCCGAAATGCGGCGGGTAGCCCAAGTGCCATTTGCCGACCAGGGCGGTGGCGTAGCCGGCGTCGCGCAGCAGCGAGGCCACGGTGGGATGGTCGGGCGGCAGGCCCAGCACCTTGTCGCCGTGGACGCTGGCGATCGGCTCCTCGGCCGCGCCGCGCAGGCGGTACTGCCAGCGGCCCGTGGCCAGCGCAAAGCGCGTGGGCGAGCACACGGCCGAGTTGGAATAGCCACGCGTGAAGCGCATGCCCTGCGCGGCCATGGCGTCCAGGCGGGGCGAGACATCGGTGGCGCGGCTGTGCGCGTCGCGCGCGCCCGTGCAGCCGAGGTCGGCATAGCCGAGGTCATCGGCCAGGATGAAGATCAGATTGGGGCGCTGGGTTGCCATGGGAGCCAGGAGACAGTGGATGCGTTGGGAAAGGGAGTATCGCCAAAACGGCGGTGCCTCAGGACCACAGGCCCTAGTGGCGGCTTCAGTCGTTGGTCAGGTGGATGCGCTTGACCAGGGCGGCCCACTGCGCGGACTGGCCCTTGGCGCGCGCCTGGGCCTCGGCCACGGTGGAGCCGACCATCTCGATGTCCAGGGCCTTGGCGCGTTCCTTTTGCTCGGGTGCGCGGATGGCCTCGTTCATGGCGTCGACAAAGCGCTTTTGCACGGCGGGCGGCACGCCCTTGGGCGCGGCCAGCAGGATCCAGAAGGTGCCGTCGAACTCGGGGAAGCCCGACTCGGCAATGGTCGGCAGCTCGGGCGCCAGCGCCGAGCGCGTCTTGCCCGAGGTGGCCAGGGCGATCAGCTTGCCGCTCTGGACCTGGGGGAAGACCGTGGGGCCGGCCAGGAAGCCGCAGTCCACCTGGCCGCCCAGCAGGTCCTGCATGGCCGGCGCCGGTCCCTTGTAGGGTACGTGGACCATCTTGGCGCCCGAGGTGGCCAGCAGCGATTCCATGACCAGGTGGCCCGGCGAGCCCGCGCCGCCCGAGGCATAGGTCAGCTCGCGCGTCTTGCTGGCGGCCACCATGTCCTTGACGGACTTGAAGCCCGTGCCCGGGCCGCAGACCAGGGTCTGCGAGAAGCGCGCAGCCACGACCAGGGTTTCCAGCGCGTCGGCCTTGTAGCCCATGTTCTTGTAGACATGGGGGTTGACGGTAAGCACGGGGTCCATGGCCCACAGCCAGGTGTAGCCATCGGGCGCGGAGCGTGCGACCTCGGCCGCGCCGATGTTGCCATTGGCGCCGGGCTTGTTGTCCACGACCACGGCCTGGCCCAGCGCGGCCTGCATGGCGGCGGCCACGGGGCGCAGCGAGATGTCGGACGGACCGGCCGGCGGGTTGGGTACGACGATGCGGATGGGCCTGGCCTTGGGCCATTCCTGGGCCAGGGCGGGCGCCGCGCACAGCACGGCGGCGGTCAGGGCCACGGCGGCACGCGCCAGGGCTGCGAGGGGGCTGGGCATACTTGTCTCCTTGTCGTTGTCTTGCGGCCAATGTACGCAGGCCGCCGACAATGCATCTAATCCATCATCCCTAGCGTAAACCCGAAACCGGCCCGCGAGCCCATGACCGACCTCCACCGCTGGCGCCACCCCGCCGTGCTCGACGACATGTTCCTCTACCACCTGGCGCGGCTGCAGGCGGCGGCAGGCAGCCGCGTGGTGCGCCTGTGCGAGGGCCGCTACGGCATCACGCGGCGCGAGTGGCGCATGGTCTGCCTGCTGGCCGAGGCCGGGCAGCTGCAGCCCTCGCAGCTGGCCGAGCAGGCGCAGCTGGACCGCACGCGCACCTCGCGCGCGGTCACGGCGCTGCTGGCCAAGGGGCTGTTGTGGAAAGAGAGCCAGTTGGGCGATGCGCGCCGCGCGCTGCTGCGCCTGAGCGACACGGGCCGCGCCCTGCATGCCGAGCTGTTCCCGCAGGTGCAGGCCATCAACCGCGAGCTCATGGACGCCGTGCCCGAGCCCGAGCTGCAGGCCATGGCCAGCGCCTTTGCCCGCATCCGCACGCGGGCGCGGGAGCTGGAGGCCAGCAGCCCGCCGCCCAAGGCGCCGCGCAACCGCAAGAAACCGGCAGCGCCCTGACGCCAAGGCCCAGGAGGTCAATCACCCCTGCAGATACACCACATGCGTGTGCGTGTACTCGTACAGGCCGTGCTTGCCATCAGCCCCGCCCACGCCGGACTTGCGCACGCCCGCATGGAAGCCCTGCATGGCCTCGAAGTTCTCGCGGTTGATGTAGGTCTCGCCGAAGTCGATCTCGCGCATGGCCTGCATGGCCTTGGACAGGTCGCGCGTGTACAGCGACGAGGTCAGGCCGTACTCGCAATCATTGGCCAGGGCGATGGCCTCGTCCAGGTCCTCCACCACCTGGATGGGCAGCACGGGGCCGAAGATTTCCTTGCGCATGATCTCCATGCCGGCATGGCAGCCGGCCAGCACCGTGGGCTGGAAGTGAAAGCCCGCGCCCAGGTCTGCGGCCTGCCCGCCCGTGACCAGTTGCGCGCCGTCGGCGATGGCCTGGCGCACCTTGGCCTGTACGCTGTCCAGGCCCTTTTGGTTGATCAGCGGGCCCATTTCCACGTCGGGCCGCGCAATCGGGTCGCCGTAGCGCGTGGCGGCCATGGCCTGGGCGATGCGGGCCGTGAACTCGTCGGCCACCTGGCGCTGCACGTAGACGCGTTCGGCGCAGTTGCAGACCTGGCCGGTGTTGATGATGCGCGAGTCGCGGATGGCGCGCACGGCCAGGTCCAGGTCGGCATCGGCCAGCACGATGGCCGGGGCCTTGCCGCCCAGCTCCAGGTTGAGCTTGGTGATGTGGGGCGCGGCGGCAGCGGCGATGCGCTCGCCCGTGGCCACGCTTCCCGTGAAGCTGACCATGTCCACGCCCGCATGCCCGGCCAGCACAGCGCCCGTGCCGCCCTGGCCATAGACCACGTTGAATACGCCGGCCGGCAGCTCGCACTGGGCCAGCAGCTCGGTGAAGGCATGGCAGTTGATGGGTGTTTCCTCGCTGGGCTTGATGACGATGGTGTTGCCCGTGAGCAGGGCCGGCGCCATCTTGCGGGCGATCAGGAAGAAGGGAAAGTTCCAGGGCAGGATGCCCGCGACCACGCCCAGCGGCTTGCGCAGCAAAAAGATCTGCTCGTTGGCCCGGTCGCTGGTGATGACCTCGCCCTCGATGCGGCGCGCCCATTCGGCCATGTAGTCCAGATAGTCGGCGGTGAAGTTCACCTCGACCTCGGCCAGGCCCAGGGTCTTGCCCTGCTCCTCGGTGATGGTGCGCGCAATGCGCGCGGCGTTGTCGCGGATGCGGGCCGCCACGCGGCGCAGGTACTGCGCGCGCTCCACGGCCGGGCGGCGCGCCCAGGCCCTGTGGGCGCCGCGCGCGGCGGCGATGGCGCGGTCCACATCGGCCTGGCTGGACAGGGGCGAGCGCGCCAGCACCGCGCCCGTGGCGGGGTTGGTCACCTCATGCAGTTCGGCGCTGTCGGTGAAGCTGCCGGCGATGAAATTGCGCAGCACGGTAGGGGATGCCATGGAGTTCTCCTTGGGTTCAGTAGGTGCGGGATGCAGGGGCCGCCTGGTCCGTGGCTTGCGTGGCGCGATAGCGCCCCAGATTGGCCAGCGCAGCCTGGCGCAGCAGGCTGATGTCAATGCCCACGGCGATGAAGCGGCAGCCCCAGTCCGCATAGCGGCGCGCATCTTCCTCGCGCGGCGCGAGGATGCCGCAGGCCTTGCCGGCAGCCAGCGTGGCCTGGACGGTGCGGCGTATGGCCTCCTGCACCTCGCCCTGGCTGGCGTCGCCCGCATGGCCCATGCCCGTGGACAGGTCGGCGGGGCCGATGAAGACGGCGTCCACGCCATCGACGGCCGCAATCTCGGCGGCGTTGGCCACGCCCCGGGGCGATTCGATCTGCACGATCAGGCACAGCTGTTCATGCGCCGTGCGGATGTAGTCGGGCACGGCATCCCAGCGCGTGGCCCGCGTCAGGCCGCCGCCCACGCCGCGCACGCCGTGGGGCGGGTAGCGCATGGCGCGCACCAGTTCGCGCGCCTGTTCGGCCGTCTCCACCATGGGCACCATCAGCGTCTGCACGCCCACGTCCAGCAGTTGCTTGATGAGCACGGTGTCGCCCTGCACGGCACGCACCACCGGGTGCGTGCCGTAGGGCGCCACGGCCTGCAGCTGGCCCAGCAGTGTGGGCACGGTGTTGGGGGCATGCTCGCCGTCGACCAGCATCCAGTCGTAGCCCGTGGTGGCGATGATCTCGGCCGCATAGGGCGTGGCAAGGCCGGCCCAGATGCCGTACAGCGGCTCGGCGCGCCGCAGCGCGGCCTTGAAAGGGTTGGCAGGCAGTTGCATGGCGGGCTCCTTCAGTGCGTGTACGGGCGGTGCAGCGCGCACTCGGGATTGAGCTCCACGCCGAAGCCAGGCCTGTCCAGCGCTGACAGGCGCATGCGGCCGTTGACGGGCACGGGCTCGCCCAGCAGTTGCGGATGGAACATGGGCACGACCTCGTCGGCCTTGGGGGCCATCATCAGGAACTCGGCAAACGGGCTGTTGTGGCGCGTGGCCACGAAGTGGTAGCTGTAGACGCTGGAGCCATGCGGGATGACCAGGGCCTGGTGGGCATCGGCCAGGGCCGAGATCTTGAGCAGCTCGGTGATGCCGCCGCACCAGCCCACGTCGGGCTGGATGATGTCGCAGCAGCCCATCTCCAGCAGCTGGCGAAAGCCCCAGCGCGTGGCCTCGTGCTCGCCCGTGGTCACCAGCATGCCGGTGGGCACGTTCTTGCGCAGGGCCGCGTAGCCCCAGTAGTCGTCGGGCGGCAGGGCCTCCTCGATCCACTTGAGGCCATGGGCCTGCGCACCCTGGGCCAGGCGCGTGGCGTAGTTCACGTCCAGGCTCATCCAGCAGTCCAGCATGAGCCAGAAGTCCGGGCCCACGCGCTCGCGCATGGTGGCCAGCTCCTGCAGGTTGCGGCGCAGGCCCTCCTCCCCTTCGGCCGGGCCGTGGTGCAGCGGCATCTTGCCGCCGATGAAGCCCATCTTCTGCGCCAGGTCGGGCCGCGCGCCTGTGGCGTAGAACTGCAGCTCGTCGCGCACGGCGCCGCCCAGCAGCTGGTGCACGGGCTCGCCGCGCACCTTGCCCAGCAGGTCCCACAGCGCCAGGTCCACGCCGGAGATGGTGTTGATGACGATGCCCTTGCGGCCGTAGTACAGCGTGGACAGGTACATCTGGTCCCAGATGCGCTCGATGTCGGTGACCCGGGCGCCTTCGAGGAAACGCGCCAGGTGCTTCTCGACGATGTAGGCCGCAGGCTCGCCGCCCGTGGTCACGGCAAAGCCCACGCGTCCGGCGCTGTCCTCGATCTCCACCACCAGCGTGCCCAGCACGTTGATGCCGAAGCTGCGGCGGCTTTGCCGGTACTCGGGGTACTTGGCCATGGGCGTGGCGATGTGGTCGTCGATCCAGTGGCCGTCGGACTGGTCGTGGTAGTCGGCGCCGCCGCCCTTGAGCGTGAAGGCGCGCACCTGCTTGATGGTGGGGATCTGTGTCATGGGATGGTTCTGCTCCGTGTGCAAGTGGTTCAGGCGGCGGACGGTGCGGCCAGGGCCGGCGCCAGGCGTGCGCGCACGCCCAGCACCAGGGCCGCAGCCAGCAGCGTGGTGCCGGCCAGCAGGTACAGGCCGGCCGCCGGGGAGTGGAAGAAGCCCTCGGCCCAGTTCTTGACGATGGGGGCGATGAAGCCGCCCACGGCGCCGAGGGAGTTGATGAAGGCGATGCCGCCAGCGGCCGCAGCGCCGGCCAGCGTGTTGGCGGGAAAGGTCCAGAACACGGGCTGCACGGCGATGAAGCCGGCCGCCGCCAGGCACAGCGCGGCCACACCCAGCAAGGGGCTGGAGAAACTCACCGATGCAGCCATGCCCACGGCAGCCATCACCAGCGTCAGGCTGGCGATGCCGCGCGGCTGGCCTGTTCGCTCGGCATGGCCCGGAATCCACCAGGCGGCCAGCAGCGCGCACAGCCAGGGAATGGCCGAGACCACGCCCACCAGCAGGCCCACCTTGGTGCCCAGCAGGCCCGCCACCTGGCTGGGCAGGTAGAACACCACGCCATAGACGCTGGCCTGGATCAGCAGGTAGATCAGCGCCAGGTAGAGCACGCGCGGCTGGCACAGCGCGGCCAGCAGGCTGTGGCCGTGGCTGCCCTTGGCGCGCTCTTCGCTGTCGAGAATGTCCTGCAGCAGCGCCTTGTCCTCGCGGCTGAGCCAGGTGGCGTCGGCGGGGCGGTTGTCCAGGTGGAAATATGCCCAGATGCCCACGGCCACGGCCATCAGCCCCTCCACCGCGAACAGCCACTGCCAGCCGTGCCAGCCGCCCATGCCGTCCAGCTCCAGCAGCAGGCCCGACAGCGGGCTGCCGAAGATGAAGGCCAGCGGCGCGCCGAAGTAGAAAAAGCCCATGGCCTGCGCGCGGTGCGCTGCCGGGAACCAGTAGGTCAGGTACAGGATGACGCCGGGGAAGAACCCCGCCTCGGCCACGCCCAGCAAAAAGCGCAGCACGTAGAACGTGGTCTGGTCGTGGGCGAACATCATGGCCGCCGACACCAGGCCCCAGGTGACCATGATCCGGCACATCCACATGCGTGCGCCCACGCGGTGCATGATCAGGTTGCTGGGCACTTCCAGCAGCGCATAGCCTGCGAAGAACACGCCCGCGCCAAAGGCGAAGGCCGCATCGCTGATGCCGGTATCGGCCTGGAAGGCCACCTTGGCAAAGCCCACGTTGGCCCGGTCCAGGAAGGCCATGATGTACATGAGCAGAAGAAAGGGCAGCAGGCGCCAGGAGATCCTGGCGAGCAGGGGAGCGGGGAGTTTTTTCATGACTTTCCTTGCAGGCAATGAGAGGCCACCACGCCCGGTCGTCCGGAGCGCTGAAGGCGTGCTTTGTGAAGGTGCGAGCGCGGCCGCGGCGTTGGTGCCGGCCGCGTCAGCGCGTCATGAAACAGGCGATGGGCTGTGCATGTCTTGTCTCCTGGATTGGGTCTGTTTTTCTTGTCGCAGGGCCAATGTACGGCGCATGATCGATGCTCAACAAATCGAATTTCGGTCACATCCGATACCTTGCGCTTATGCCTGCGAACACGCCCGAATCCGCTCCGCCCATACTGCACCGCAGCCTGCTCAACCGTCTGCGCTACAAGCACCTGCACATGCTGGTGGCGCTGGGATCGAGCCTGAACCTGCACCGCGCATCGCTGAGCCTGGCCATGTCCCAGCCTGCGGCCACGCGCATGCTGCGCGAGATCGAGGACATGTTCGGCTGCCAGCTGTTCGAGCGCCTGCCGCGCGGCATGCGGCCCACGGCGCTGGGCGCGCAGCTGGTGCGCTTTGCCGAGGCTTCGCTCAACAGCCTGGACCGCTGCGCCGAGGACCTGGCCGCGCGCCGCCAGGGCGGCTACGGCTACCTGTCCATCGGCACCATCATGGGCGCAGCACCCGACTTGGTGATGACTGCCGTGGCACGCATGAAGGCACAAAGCCCGCAGCTGCGGTTGCGCATCATGGGCGACACCAGCGACCAGGTGCTGCGCCTGCTGGACCAGCGGCGCATCGACATGGCCATTGCGCGGCGCAGCCCTGCGGCCCACAGCAGCAGCTACAGCTTCGAGGAACTGGGCAACGAGCGGCTGCTGGTCGTCGTGCGCAGCGGCCATCCGCTGACACGCCGGCGCAAGCTGGGCTGGCAAGAGCTTGTCGGCGACTGGCCCTGGATACTGCAGCCGGCCACCAGCCCCGCGCGCATCGCGCTCGACCAGCTGCTGCAGCGCCTGGAACTGCCTGCGCCGGCCGACATCATCGAATGCAGCTCGGTGTACTCCATGCAGCAACTGGTGCAGCTGACCGACGCCGTGATGCTGCTGTCCGAATCCGCGCTCAAGGACTATCTGCGCATGGGCCTGGTCAGGGCGCTTCCGGTCTGCATCGACGTGCCCATGGCGCCCTTCGGCATCCTCACGCGCACCGACGACGCGCCCACGCAGGAGCAGCAGCGCTTCATCGCGCTGCTGCGCGCGCAGGCCCGGGGGCTGGCTCAGGCGGGTTGAGCCAGCACCTGCCCCATCGCGGCCTGGAACCTCGGATCCAGCATGGCGCTGACGTTGCACCGCGACCAGCGCGAGACGGCCGAGGGATCGACGTGGAAGACACGGCCCGGCGCCATGCTGAGCTTGCGCGGCACCAGTTGCTCGGCCAGCCGCAGCGAGTCCTGCACACCGGGGAAAGCCACCCACAGGTACAGGCTTTGCGGGCTGCGCGCAAAGACTTCGCAGCCGTGGGCATCGAGCCAGCCCAGCGCCTGGGTCGTGGCCTGGCCCAGCTTGTGGCGCAGGCGCACCAGGTGGCGCTCGTAGTGGCCTTCGCGCAGCATCACGTCCACCATGCGCTCGCAGTACTCGGAGCCGCTGACGTGGATCAGCGCCTTGAGGTCGGCCAGGTCGCTGGCCAGCGCGTCGTTGCAGGCGATGAAACCTACGCGCAGCGCGGCCGAGAAGGACTTGGAGAAGCTGCCGATGTAGATGGTGCGCTCCAGCTGGTCCAGCGTGGACAGGCGCACGGCCGAGGTGGGCTTGAAGTCGGCCAGCGGATCGTCCTCGACGATGAGCAGGTTGTGGCGTTCGGCCAGCTGCAGCACCTTGTAGGCCTTGGCGGCCGAGATGTCCGAGCCCGTGGGATTGTGGGCCAGCGACTGCGTGAAGAACAGGCGCGGCCGGTGCTGGGCCAGCAGTGATTCGAGCGCGGCCACGTCGGGCCCGTCGGCCAGGCGCGGCACGCCGACCACATGGGCGCCGGCCAGCCTGAGCTTGCCGAACAGCGGGTAGTAGCCGGGCTCGTCCACGAGCACGGTGGCCCCCGGCGGCACGAAGTAGCGGATGACCAGGTCCATGGCCTCGTTGGCGCCATGGGTCAGCACCAGCTGGCCCGGCGTGGCCTGCAGGCCGAAGTCGCCCAGCTTGCGCACCAGGCTGTCGCGCAGCGGCGCATAGCCGTAGCGGCTGCCGTAGCGGAACAGCGATCCCAGCCCCGTGCGCACCACCTTCTGGTGGTAGCGGTCCAGCCGCATGTCGGCCAGCCATTCCACGGGCGGAAAGCCGTCGCCCACGCCCACGCAGTCGGGCTGGGTCTTGAGCTGCTCGCGCATCAGCCAGACGATGTCCATGGCCCGACCCAGCTGGCCCGCGTCCTCATCGGTGCGCTGGGCACCGCGCCCCGTGCCCAGCACGTAAAAGCCCGAGCCCCGGCGCGGCTCGACGATGCCGCGCGAGACCAGCAGATCGAAGGCCGAGACCACGGTGTTCTTGGCATAGCGGTGCAGCTGCGCCAGCTCGCGCAGCGAGGGCAGCTTGTCGCCAGGGCGGTACACGCCGTCGGCGATCTGCTGGCCGATCAGGTCCGCCAGCTTCTCGGCAATGGGGGCCGAGCGCCCTCTGGTGTCTGCCATGCGCCCTCCGTTCATGTTGCAGTGCGATGGTACTGTTCTCCGAAACTGTACCTTTTGAAAGCGGTACAGTTTTCCTACAGTCCGGCGACCAGAGTTTTGATTCGAGGAGATGTCTTCCATGGTTGCCGATTCGCGCCTGCCCAATTTCCGTGCCCTCACACCGGCCCAGCGCCGGGATTTCCTGGCCGATGCCTGCGGCCTGTCCGATGCCGAGCGCGCCCTGCTCGCCGCCCCCGGCGCCCTGCCCCTGGCACTGGCCGACGGCATGATCGAGAACGTGTTCGGCAGCTTCGAGCTGCCGCTGGGCGTGGCCGGCAACTTCCGCGTCAACGGCCGCGACGTGCTGGTGCCCATGGCGGTGGAGGAGCCCTCGGTGGTGGCCGCCGCCTCGTACATGGCCAAGCTGGCGCGCGAGGACGGGGGCTTTCAGACCTCCAGCACGCTGCCGCTGATGCGCGCCCAGGTCCAGGTGCTGGGCTTGACCGATCCGCACGGCGCGCGCCTGGCCGTGCTGCAGGCGCGTGCGCAGATCATCGAGCGCGCCAACAGCCGCGACAAGGTGCTGATCGGCCTGGGCGGCGGCTGCAAGGACATCGAGGTCCACGTCTTCCCCGACACGCCGCGCGGCCCCATGCTGGTGGTCCACCTGATCGTGGACGTGCGCGACGCCATGGGCGCCAACACCGTCAACACCATGGCCGAATCGGTGGCGCCCCTGGTCGAGCAGATCACGGGCGGCAGCGTGCGGCTGCGCATCCTGTCCAACCTGGCCGACCTGCGGCTGGCCCGCGCCCGCGTGCGGCTCACGCCGCAGACCCTGGCCACGCAGGAGCGCAGCGGCGAGGAGATCATCGAAGGCGTGCTGGACGCCTATACCTTCGCCGCCATCGACCCCTACCGCGCGGCCACGCACAACAAGGGAATCATGAACGGCATCGACCCCGTCATCGTGGCCACGGGCAACGACTGGCGCGCGGTCGAGGCCGGCGCCCATGCCTATGCCAGCCGCAGCGGCAGCTACACCTCGCTCACGCGCTGGGAAAAGGATGCCGGCGGCGCCCTGGTCGGCAGCATCGAGCTGCCCATGCCGGTCGGCCTGGTCGGCGGCGCCACCAAGACCCATCCGCTGGCACGCCTGGCGCTGAAGATCATGGACCTGCAGTCCGCCCAGCAGCTGGGCGAGATCGCCGCCGCCGTGGGCCTGGCGCAGAACCTGGGCGCCCTGCGCGCCCTGGCCACCGAAGGCATTCAGCGCGGCCACATGGCCCTGCACGCACGCAACATCGCCCTGGTGGCCGGCGCCACGGGCGACGAGGTCGATGCCGTGGCGCGCCAGCTGGCCGCAGAGCACGACGTGCGCACCGACCGCGCGCTGGAAGTGCTGGCCGCGCTGCGCGCCAGGGCCTGACCAGCGCGCGACCACACAAACAAAAACCCAAGGAGACACACATGACAAGCAAGGATCCCGCCGACTGGCGGCTGGCCGAGGTCTGGGGCGACACCGTGGACCTGCGCCACCTGGCCTGGGCGATTGCCATCGGCACCGGCATCAGCGTGCTGGGCTTCTACCTGGCCAGCCGCTGGCTGGCCACGGTGGTCGAGTCGCGCCAGCTGGCCCACGCCTACGCCATGCTCGCGGGCCTTGCCGGCTGCGTGATCGCCGGCGTGATCTGCGCACGTGCCTTTCCGCCCAAGCGGGAAGTGACCGAGCTGGACACCTCGAACGACCCCGAATGGCGCCGCGAAGTGCTGGAGGAACTGGCGCGCCAGCCCGGAGGCCTGGGCGCGGTGCAGGACCTGCCGCCCGCCGTGGTGCAGGAACTCAAGGAGCTCAAGCTCTACGAGCTGTTCGCCGACAAGGCCGGGAGGGCATGAGATGGAAGCCCTGCTGACCAATGACATCGCCGTCGCAGCCGCCATGGGACTGATAGGCGCCGTGGTGTTCGCCGCCATCGGCCTGGTCTCCGGCACGGACGAGACCACCACGCTGGCCCCGCTCACCCTGCTGGTGGTGCTGCTGGGCGTGCCGCCCGCCGGCGTGTTCACCTTCTTCCTGGCCGGCGCCGTGGCCAAGCACATGACGCATGCCGTGCCCACGGCGCTGTTGGGCATTCCCGGCGACACGCTGGCCACGCCGCTGCTGCAGGACGCCAACATGCTGCGCAAGCTGGGCGTGCCCCACATCGCGCTGCGCAAGATGGTCTCGGGCGGCATCGTCGCGGCCTTTGTCGCCGTGCCGCTGGCCGTGCTGTTCGCCGTGATGCTGGCGCCCTTCGGCAGCATGATCACCAAGACGGCGCCCTGGATCTTCCTGGCGGCGGCCCTCCTCATCGCCTACTTCTCGGCGGGGCGCTGGGCCTCGGTCATGCTGCTGATTCCGTTCGTGGTGGTCATCATTGCGCTGCAAAGCCTCACCGCCAAATACGAGGTCAAGCTCAGCATCAGCTACTTCCTGGGCATTGCCATCGGGCCGCTGATCGCCGACCTGTTCACCGTGATCTCGCCGGCCGGCCGCCAGCGCATGCTGCGCGACAAGGTGCGCCAGTTCAACCTGGCGCCCGACGTGAAGGGCTGGTCGGGCTACTTCCCCAACCCGCTCAAGGTGCTGGACCGCGTGCAGACGCGCTGGACCCTGGCCACGGCCACCATCTCCAGCGCCACCTTCGTCTTCAGCCCCGTGGCCATGACCGTGGTGCTGGGCGAGCTGGTGGGCTCGCGCATCAAGCATGCCTACCACCGCCTGACCACGGTGCTGAGCGCGCGCAACGGCGTGACCGAGGCCACCTACATCGCCGAGGCGCTGATCCCGCTGATCGCCTTCGGCCTGCCGCTGAGCCCCGTGGCCGCCGGCCCCGCCGCGCCGCTGTTCAACGCGCCGCCGCGCTTCACCGTCGATGCCGCCACGGGCCAGGTGAACAACCTGCACAACCTGCTCAGCCACTGGGAGTTCCTGGGCTACGGCATGCTGGCCGTGGTGCTGGCGGCCCTCGTGTCCTACCCCTTCGCCATGAACTTCGCGCGCAGCGCGGCGCTGTTCGTCTCGCGCCGGGTCAGCCACGAGGCCATCATCGCCACCTTCGTGGGCCTGATCATCGTCATCAGCGTCTGGGAAGGCCAGTTGCTGGGCCTGCTCGTGATCCTGACCATGGGCCTGCTCGGCGGCCTGCTGTCACGCGGCTTCGGCTTCAACACCGGCGTGCAGTTCATGGGCTACTACACGGCCGTGCTGAGTGTGCCGGCGCTGGTGAAGCTGTTCTGATTTTTGCGCCGCAAGGGTCAGAACATTCTGAGATTTGGGGGCAGCGCCGCACCCGCCGCCCACAAGGTCCAAGGCCGTTGCCATACTGGGTCACCGAGGCCGCCGCACCGCTGGCGGCCTCTTTCTTTGTGTCTGGCTTTGTGTCTGTCTTTGTGTCTGTCGTTTCTGCGAGGTGCCCATGGGTCTGGCCCTGGTTCAAAGTCGTGCGCTGCTGGGGCTGGCCGCCCCGCGTGTCACCGTGGAAGTGCATCTGGCCAACGGCCTGCCGTCGTTCACGCTGGTGGGTCTGGCCGATGTCGAGGTCAAGGAAGCGCGTGAACGTGTGCGCTCGGCACTGCTAAACTCCGGGCTGGAGTTCCCGAGCAACAAACGCATCATCGTCAACCTGGCGCCCGCCGACCTGCCCAAGGATTCGGGGCGCTTCGACCTGCCCATTGCGCTGGGCATTCTCGCGGCCAGCGGCCAGATCAATGGCGATGCGCTGGCCGACTACGAATTCGCGGGCGAGCTGTCGCTGTCGGGCGCCCTGCGGCCCGTGCGCGGCGCGCTGGCCACGGCCCTGGCCCTGCACCGCCAGCAGGACGGCGCCCGCCTGGTGCTGCCGCCGGGCAGCGCGCAGGAGGCGGCCTTCGTGCCATCGGCCCAGGTGTTCTGCGCGCACCACCTGCTGGACGTGGTGCGCCGCTTCATCACTCGCTCGGCCAATGCCCTGGTGCAGGCGGAGCAGGACACGGACAGTGCCTGCTGCAGCGACGAAAGCGAGGACACCGGCGAGACCGACGAAACCGACCCCTTGCCGGCAGCAGGCGACACCCAGACATGCCCCGGCCCGGGCTGGCATGCGGTGCAGCCTCAGCCCGCTGCCCCAGTGCGCAGCAGCCTGGATCTGGCCGAGGTGCGCGGCCAGGCCCAGGCGCGGCGAGCGCTGGAAATTGCGGCGGCCGGAGGCCATGGCCTGCTGCTGGTGGGGCCGCCGGGCTCGGGCAAGTCCATGCTGGCCCAGCGCTTTGCCGACCTGCTGCCGCCCATGAGCGATGACGAGGCGCTGGAGGCCGCCGCCATCGCCAGCCTGGCCGGCCGCTTCACGCCGGAGCGCTGGCGCCAGCGCCCCACGGCCAGCCCGCATCACACGGCCAGTGCCGTGGCCCTGGTCGGAGGAGGCTCGCCACCGCGTCCTGGCGAGATTTCACAGTCCCACCACGGCGTGCTCTTCCTCGATGAATTTCCCGAGTTCGCACGCAGTGCGCTGGAGGCGCTGCGCGAGCCGCTGGAGACCGGCCAGATCACCATCGCCAGAGCCGCCCAGCGCTGCGAATTCCCCGCGCGCTTTCAGCTGGTCGCGGCCATGAACCCCTGCCCATGCGGCCATTGGGGGTCGACGGTGCAGCGCTGCCGCTGCACGCCCGACAAGGTGGCGCGCTACCAGGCGCGCATCAGCGGCCCGCTGCTGGATCGCATCGACCTGCATGTGGAAGTCGGCGCCCTGCCCCCGCAGGAGCTGCTGGCCGCGCGCTCGGGCGAAACCAGCGAGGCCGTGCGCGAGCGCGTGGTCCAGGCCCGCGCGCTGGCCGTGCAGCGCCAGGGCAGCGCCAACCACCAGCTCCAGGGCCAGGCCCTGGACGACCACCTGGGCCTCTCGCCCGAGGCCCTGACCTTCGCCCACAAGGCCGCCGCACGCCTGGGCTGGTCGGCCCGCAGCACCCACCGCGCGCTCAAGGTGGCGCGCACCATTGCCGACTTGGCCGGTAACGCGGCAGTGGAGACGGGGCATGTGGCCGAGGCCATGCAGTATCGAAGGGTGTTGCGGTTGCCTTCATGAGCCGGCAGGCACCAGGCCTTGCGCATCGACAGCCGCAACCTCCTGGTCGATCCCCAACACCTCCACGCAAGCATGCAGCGCAGGCGACCAGCCCTGGCGCGCGGGCACGACGAACCAGGTTTCCACGCGGGCGACTTCCTGGGCGAGTGCGCCGGGCAGGGCCGTGATGTGCACGCCGAAGCGGTGCTGCTGGGCCTGGACCACGCTGCGCGGCAGCAGGCCGTAGCCCATGCCCGCGGCCACGCAGCCGAGGATGGCGTCCAGCGATCCCATTTCCATGATGCGTGCCGCCACGCCGCGCGCGGCCAGCAGCAGTTCGATGCGCTGGCGGTAGCTGCAGCCCTGGCGGAAGGCCAGGAAGGGCACGGCGCTGAGCTGGGCGGCATCGGGAAAGCGCGGCAGCGCGAAAGCCGTGACCAGCACCAGCTCCTCCTCGAAGACGCGCCAGCCCTGCAGGCGGGACTGGGGCGGCATGCCCGAGACGAAGGCGCAGTCCAGCCGCCCGGCAAGCAGATCGGCCAGCAGCTCGGCCGTGGTGGCCGTGCGCAGCTCCAGGTCCAGGCCGGGCTGGGCCTGGTGCAGGCGAGCCAGCAGCGGCGGCAGGCGCAGCGCGGCCGTGGTTTCCATGGAGCCTATGCGCAGCGCGCCTGCGGCCCGGGCGCTGCCCTGCAGCAGGGCCAGCGCCTCGTCATGGTCGGCCAGCATGCGCCGCGCGTATTGCTCCAGCAGGCGGCCGGCAGGCGTGGCGTGCACGGGTGCGCTGCGCTCCAGCAGTTGCACGCCGGCCTCGTCCTCGAGCTTTTTCACATGGGCCGTCACGTTGGACTGCACGGTGTGCAGTTGCTGCGCGGCGGCGCCAAAGCTGCCGCTGTCGCAGACGGCCAGGAACATGCGCAGGGACTTCAGTTGCATCGCGGCTCCAGTGACATCCATCTTCAATCGAGATCGACGCCATCATTTTGAATCATTGGACATGATGGACGGCAGCGCCTAATGTATGCCCATCCTCCCCGCATGGCGCCCACTCCCGTGATCCAACGCAACGAAACTTCCCTGCTGCTGACCGGCTTCATGGCCACGCTCAGCGGCGTCGGCCTGGCGCGCTTTGCCTACACGGCGCTGATGCCGCAGATGGTGCATGCCGGCTGGTTCAGCGGCGAGCAGGTGGCCTACCTGGGTGCGGCCAACCTGCTGGGCTATCTGATCGGTGCGCTGGCCGCCGCGCCGCTGGCCGAACGCCTGGGCGCGCTGCGCGTGCTGCTGTGGTGCTGGGTGGCACTGGCGCTGAGCTTTGCGGCCTGCGCCTGGCCGCTGCCCATGCCCTGGTTCTTTGCCTGGCGCTGCATCTCGGGCATTGGCGGCGCCATCCTGATGGTGCTGGGCCCCTCGGTGGCCCTGGCGGCCACGCCCCTGCTGCGGCGTGCGGCCCTGGGGCCGCTGATGTTCTGCGGCATAGGAGCCGGCGCCCTGCTGTCGGCCACGCTGATACCGCTGCTGGCGCGCCAGAGCCTGGGCGCCGTCTGGTGGGCGCTGGCGGCGGTCTGCGCCTGGGCCGGCTGGCTGGGCTGGCGCCATGTGCGGCGGCTGCCGGTGCCTGCGCCCATTGCCATCACGCCCCATGCCCGGCCCGTGCCCGCCGCGCCCCTGTGGACGCTGCCCGTGGTGCTGGTGATGCTGGCCTATATGACGGACGCCTTCGGCTTTGTGCCGCACACGGTGTTCTGGGTGGACTACCTGGCGCGCGAGCTGCAGTTGGGCGATGCCTATGCCTCCACGCAGTGGGCCGTGTTCGGCCTGGGCGCCATTGCCGGGCCGCTGGTGGCCTCGCTGTGCGCCACGCGCTTTGGCTGGTGGGGTACGACCACGGGCGCCTATGCGGTCAAGACCCTGGCCATTGCCATGCCGCTGTTCTGGGTGGGATTTGCGGGGCATGCGACCTCGTCCTTTCTGGTGGGCGCCTTGTCGCCGGGCATGGCGGCCATCACCTCGGGCTACCTGATGCAGCTGATCGGCCCCGTGCAGCACAAGCGCATGTGGGGCTATGCCACGGCGGCCTTTGCGCTGATGCAGGCCGTGTCGGGATATTTCATGGCCTGGAGCTATGCGGGCCTGGGCTCGTACCAGCGCCTGTTCGTCATCGGCAGCGTGTCGCTGCTGCTGGGCACGCTCATGATCGCCGCCAGCCGTGCCAGCGCGCGCCGACAGGCCGCCGCATGAGTGCGCGGATTCGAGACAGGAAACAAGGAGTCGTATGAGCACCGCAAAGACCGCGTGGATGGCCCGACTGGGCATGCGCCATCCCATCATCCAGGCCCCCATGGCCGGCACGTCCACGCCCGCGCTGGCGGCGGCCGTCACCGATGCGGGCGGCCTGGGCTCGCTGGGCATTGGCGCCAGCGGAACGGAGCAGGCGCGCCAGCAGATCGTGCAGACGCGCGCGCTGACATCGGGCGCCTTCAACGTCAACCTGTTCTGCCACCGGCCGGCCCGGGCCGATGCGCAGCGCGAGGCCGCCTGGCTGGCCCATCTGGCGCCCGAGTTCGCGCGCTTCGGCGCCACGCCGCCCGCCACTCTCAACGAGATCTACGCCACCGCCGTCGGCAACGCGGCGCTGCAGGCCATGCTGCTGCAGGAGCGGCCTGCCGTGGTGAGCTTTCATTTCGGGCTGCCTGAGCAGGGCTTCATCGACGCGCTGCGCGCGGCCGGCGTCGTGACCCTGGCCAGCGCCACGTCGCTGGACGAGGCGCGCCAGGTGGAACAGGCCGGTGTCGATGCCATCGTGGCCCAGGGCGTGGAGGCCGGGGGGCACCGCGGCACGTTCGATCCCGCGCAGGACCGCATGATGGGCACCTTCGCCCTGGTGCGAGTGCTGGCGCGCAACACGGCCCTGCCGGTGATCGCGGCCGGCGGCATCATGGACGGCGAGGGCATTGCGGCCGCGCTGGGCCTGGGCGCCTGTGCGGCGCAGCTGGGCACGGCCTTCATCCTCTGCCCTGAATCGTCCGCCAGCCCGGCCTACCGTGCCGAGCTGCGCAGCGAACGCGCCCACCACACAGGCATCACCGCCGCCATCTCGGGCCGGCCGGCGCGCGGCATGGTCAACCGGCTGCATGCGCTGGGCGCCAGCCATGGCCAGCCCCTGCCCGACTACCCGCGCGTCTACGACGCGGGCAAGGCGCTGCACCAGGCGGCCTCGGCCCAGGGCAGCTCCGACTACGCAGCCCACTGGGCCGGCCAGGGCGCGCCGCTGGCGCGCGAGATGCCGGCCGCCGCGCTGATGCAGACGCTGGCCGGCGAGCTGGCGAGCGCTCAGAAGGCCTGATCGCTCAGGCAGGCCGCTGAAGCGCCGCCAGCCCCTGCTCCAGATCGGCGATGAGGTCGCGCGGCGACTCCAGGCCGATGTGCAGGCGCACCACGGGCCCGCGCGCACTCCAGTCGGTGACGCTGCGCGCCTGCGCCATGTGCGCGGCCGTCGCCAGGCTTTCGTAGCCGCCCCAGGAGGCGCCGATGCCGAAGAGCCGCAGGCCGTCGATGAAGCGGTCCACGGCGGCCTCGGCGGTGCCGGGCTGCAACTCCAGCGACACCAGGCCGTTCGTGCCCTGGCAGTCGCGCAGCCACAGCGCATGGCCGGGATGCGTGGGCAGCGCGGGACAGAACACGGTGGCCACGGCCGGGTGCTGCTGCAGCCAGTGCGCCACCTCCAGCGCATGCGCCTCATGCATCTGCAGCCGTGCGGCCAGCGAGCGCATGCCGCGCAGTACCAGCCAGGCATCGTCGGGGCTGACCGCCATGCCGAAGGCATCGCAGCGCGCGGCCAGCGGCTCCCAGGCGGCCTCGGTGGTGGCCACGGTGCCCATCATCACGTCGGAGTGGCCCGACAGGTACTTGGTGGCTGCCATCACCGAGACATCGGCCCCCAGCGCCAGCGGCCGGTACTGGCAGCCCGACCCCCAGGTGTTGTCGGCCACGACCAGGGCGCCGCGCGCATGGGCCATGGCCGCCAGCGCGGGCAGGTCGCACATCTCGTAGACCAGCGATCCCGGGCATTCGGCATAGACCATGCGGGTGTTGGGGCGCATGCGCGCCTGGGCGTCGCTGCCATCGGCCGCGAAGAAGTCGTACTCGATGCCGTAGGGCCGCAGCCATTGCCCGGCCAGGTGGCGCACGGGCTGGTAGGCGCTGTCGGTCAGCAGCACATGGTCGCCGGGGCGCAGGTAGCTGAGCAGGGCCATGCCGATGGCCGCCAGGCCCGTGGGCAGCAGCCGCGTGCGGTGGGCGCCTTCCAGCTCGCTGACGGCGTCTTCCAGCGCAAAGCCGGTGGGCGTGCCGCGCGCGCCGTAGCTGAAGATGCGCTCGCCGGCGCGGCGCTCGCGCATCTCGCGCTGCTGTGCCGTGCTCTCGAACAGCACGGTGCTGGCGCGCACCAGGGGCGGGTTGACGGCCGTGCCGCCCGCATAGGCCGGGCGCTTGCCCGCATGCAGCAGCCGGGTCTGCAGGTCCAGCGCGGGGGCGCCAGGCACGGGGGCGTGTTCGGCAGCCATCAGTCGATCTTCGCGCCCGAGAGCTTGACCACGCGCGACCAGCGCTCCATGTCCTGGCGCAGCTGGGCGGCAAAGGCCTCGGGCGTATTGGCCACGACTTCGCTGCCGCCATCGACGACGAGCTTGGTCACTTCCGGCAGTTGCAGGGTGCGCACGATGGCGTCGTGCAGATAGGCCACGCGCTCGGGCGGCGTGCCGGCGGGTGCGAAGAAGCCGTACCAGTCCTCGAAGCGCGCATTGCGCAGGCCCAGTTCCTCCAGCGTGGGCACCTTGCCGAACACGCCGATGCGGCGCGGGCTGGTGACGGCCAGCGCGCGCACCTGGCCCGCCTGGATCATGCCGGCCACGGACGAGGTGGAGGTGATCAGCACGTCGACCTGCTGGCCCAGCAGATCGTTGATGGCCGGCCCCGCGCCCTTGTAGGGCACATGGGTCATGGGCACGCCGTTTTCCTTGGACAGCACCACGCCCACCAGGTGCGACAGCGTGCCGTTGCCGGGCGTGGCATAGGTGACGCGGCCCGGCTCGCCCTTGCTGCGCGCCACCAGGTCGGCAAAGCTCTTGAGGGGCGAGGCCGAGGCGACCACGATGGCCAGCGGCGCCGCGTTGATCTGCGTGATGGGCACGAAGTTCTTGAGCGGATCGAAGCCCGGCGCGCTATAGAGCGCGGGGTTCACAGCCATCAGCGAGACCTGCCCCGTGAGCACGGTGTAGCCATCGGGCTTGGCCTCGGCCACGGCCTTGGCGCCGATGTTGCCGCCCGCACCGCCCCGGTTTTCCACCACGGAGGGCTGGCCCGTGGCCTCGGTCAGGCGCGTGGTGACCCAGCGTGTGCTGGCGTCGTTGCCGCCACCCGGCGGGAAGGGCGAGATGAAGCGGATCGGCTGGGCCGGATAGCCGTTGCGCGCAGCCAGCGGCTCGGCCGTGGCCTGCGAGAGCATGGCCAGGGCCGCGAGGCTGGCGGCCAGCATCCTGGCCAGGTTGAGGGTTGCGAACATGTCTTGTCTCCTGTCGTTATGTGGTGTTGGGCTGTTCGGATGCTCTTTGCGTGGATCAGGACATTGCCGGCTCCGGCAGGCGGAAGGCGGCCAGTTCCTGGGCGTCCAGTTGGGGCACCAGGCCCGTCTCCCAGGCCAGGTAGCGGCGTGCCGCTTCCTTGTTGCCGTCGTGGCGGTCGTGCACGAAGAACAGGTAGTCGATGCACTCGGCGTCTGTGGGGCTGTCGGGCGTGGCCTCGACGGGCAGGCCGGCCTGCTGCCATGCGGCCAGGCCGCCTTCGAGCAGCAGCGGCGCGGCGCCCTGCAGCTCCAGTGCGGCCCATTGCGCCATGCCGGGCTCGTCGGCCACCAGCACGATCTGGCGTGTCTCGCCGGCCAGATCGCTGGCAAGGCACGGGCGGATGGACCAGCGGGCCCCGGCGATGTGGCCTGCGCGGTACTTCATGCCCGCGCGCAGATCGACCACGGCCACCTCGCCCTGGTGCATGCGCTCGTGCAGGGCCTGCGCCGTGATGCCTGCCAGTGCGGGGACCTGGGGCGGCTGGGCCGGTGCGAGGTCCAGGCCGCTTTGCAGGCCGCCCCGCAGCACGCAGGCGTCATGGCCGAGCTGGCGCAGCCAGCTGGCCACCACGGGGGCGCGCACGCCATCGCTGTCGAACAGCACCAGGCGCGCACCGCGCACGCCCACGTACTGGTCGCCGGCCTGCATGAGCTGGCCGCCGGGCGTGTGCTGGGCGCCGGGCAGCGAGCCGGCCTTGAATTCCTCGGGCGTGCGCACATCGCACAGGAACAGCGTGCGCGCAACATCCTGGCTCCAGGCGCGCACGGTGTCGGCATCGACCTCGGGCACATCGAAGCGTTCGGCCAGGGCGCGGGCCTGTGCTTGCAGCGCGCTGCTGGCCGAGTCGTCGCCATAGCGGTGCGTTCCGCCGTGCTCCAGCGGCAGGTCGGCCAGGTACCAGCCCTGGGTACCGTTCTCCAGCGCGTAGACGGGGTTGGGAATGCCCAGGTTGATCAAGGTCTGCGCGCCGATGATGGAGCGCGTGCGGCCCGCGCAATTGACCACGATGGGCGTGGCCGCATCGGGCACCAGGCGGCTCACGCGCAGCGCCAGCTCGCCATTGGGGCAGCAGATGGCGCCGGGGATGTTCATCTTGTGGAACTCGGAGACGGGCCGGCCGTCCAGCACCACCAGGGGCAGGCCCGCCGCCTGGCGCGCCGCCAGCTGCTGTGCCGTGATGCGCGGCGTGCCATAGGCGTGTTCGGCCAGTTCGCCAAAGGTCTTGGAAGGCAGGTTCACGCCAGCGAACAGCGTGTAGCCCGCAGCGCTCCAGGCCTTGGCACCGCCTTCGAGCACGGCGACCTGGGTATAGCCCAGGGCTTCGAGGCGGCGCGCGGCACGCTCGGCCACGCCCGCGCTGGCATCGCCCTCGCCACCGTCGTAGGTGACGACGCGCACCTGCCTGCGCGGCACCAGGCGGGGCACATCCAGCTCCAGCCGGCTGTAGGGCAGGGGCGTGGCGTAGAACAGGTGCGACTCGCCGTACTGGCCGTGCTCGCGCACGTCGAGCAGCGCGATCTCCTGGCCGTCGTGCAGCCAGGATTTGAGGGTGTGGGCGTCAATGGATGCGGTCATTGCATGCGGTCCGGGAAAAAGATCGGCAAGGAATTTCGGGCAAAGCCCTGCCACGCACGCCCCGTGGGGCGCGCTGCGGCATGGACAGTGAAAAGGCAGGAAGCGGGAGGTAGCGGCCGGAAGGCCGGGGCTCAGCGGCGCGTCTGCACGCCGATGGCCATGGTCTGGCAGGTGCCGGTGGCCAGGTCGTAGCTGGTGCGCTCGTTGAGCGTCTCCAGCGCGCGGCCGTACATGTGCAGGTGGCGAATGACCTGCTCGCCCTGGATCTCCACGGAGTGGATGTCCTCGGGCATGAGGGCGATGCCCTGGCCTGGTGCGACCACCACGAGTTCCGTCTCGCGCAGCGTGCCCTTGCCGGGGACGGAGCCGTCGTCGGTGCGCTCGTAGACGCGGTTGTGCTCCGTGCCTTCCACGGCGGCAATGCAGGCCCAGGTCGTGTGGTTGTGCGGCACGATGCGCTTGCCCGGGCGCATGACGTTGAGGTACAGCGCATAGCTCTGGTCGGCGTCCTCGGCAATCAGGTAGCGCGCCTGATGCTCGCCCTGCTCGGGTGCGGCGTAGTCGGCCTGTTGCCAGAAGTCTCGGCGCGCGGCGAGGCCCAGCAGTTGCTGGAGCACGGCGTCCAGGCTGGCGCGCGTGGCCGCGTCCTCGCCAATGGCCTGCTTCATGCTGTCGATGGCCGCTGTCACGGCGGCGCTGCGCTGTTCGGTGATGGTGTTGGTGGTGGTGTTGGTGGTGGTGTTCAAAGGGGGCTCCTTGTCGTCGTTGAAGCCCACTGTAGTGAGGCGCCCCGCCCGCAACAATCCACGCATGCCCAATAAATACTTCAATAAAATTGAAGTATGGAGACGCTTGACCTGGACCTGCTGCGCACCCTGGCCGCCATTGCCAGCCACGACAGCTTTGCCGCCGCCGCCGTGCAGATGGGGCGCACGCAATCGGCCATCACCCAGCAGATGCAGCGGCTGGAGGAGAAGATCGGCCACGCGCTGTTCGAGAAGCAGGGCCGGCAAAAACGCCTCACCGATCATGGCCAGCGCCTGCTGGGCTATGCGCGCCACATGCTGGCCATCCACGACGAGGCGCTGCGCAACCTGCAGCACCGCCAGGTGCAGGGCCTGGTGCGCATTGGCGCACCCCACGACGCGGCCGACAACATGCTGCCGCCCGTGCTGCAGGAGATTGCGCTGAACTTTCCGGGCATGCAGATCGACATCCATGTGGGGCGCAGCCCGTTCCTGATGGAGTCGCTCAAGCAGGGCGAGCTGGACCTGGCCATCTCCAACCGGGAGGACGAAGGCTTCGAGGGCTTTGCCCTGCGCTCCACACCCACGGTGTGGCTGTGCGGCGCGGGCTATGCCCATGACCCGGGCAAGCCCGTGCCCCTGGTCATGGCCGACGGGCCCAGCATCTTCCGCCGCCTGGGCTGCGATGCGCTGGATGCGGCCGGCATCGCCTGGACGCCGCGCCACACCTGCACCAGCCTGGTGGGCATACGCGCGGCGCTGCGCGCCGGCCTGGGCGTGACGGCACGCGGCGTGGAGCAGCTCGACCCGGGCCTGCGCGTGCTGGGCGCGGGCGACGGCATGCCGCCGCTGCCGGACCTGGTCTACCGCCTGTACATCCGCAGCCATGTGATCAGCCCCGTGACACGCCAGATCTTCGAGAACCTGCAGGCCCGCATGCGGCAGCCGGCGGGCTGAGCGCCGGGGCGCTTGGCGCGCGGCAGCGCTGGATGTGGCGGCGCACTTGACTGCACCGCTTGTAATGGGACTTATTCTCAAATAACATCCGCGCCACCGCCGCCCCCTCCAGCCGGCGTTTTTCGAGCCTTTCCAGGCCCCCCGTGCCATGCCATCTCCCACTCTTGCCCGCACCCATGACTGGTTCCGTGACTGGTTCCGTGACTACGGGCCGCTGATTTCCCGCATCCTCGCCGCGCTGTTTGGCGGCTACGCCGTGGCGGCGCTGGCCAGCGTGGCCGTGCTGGCCCTGCCCGCAGACCGCACGCAGGCGGCGATCTCGGGCACCTTGCTGAGTTTTGCCGTCTATGCGGGCGCGGTGATCTGGGTGTTTGCCGTGCGCAGCGCCACGCGCGCCTGGGCCGGCCTGCTGGTCGCCGCCCTGGTACTGGCGCCTGCCGCGTGGTGGACCTGGGGCAAGGGGCTGGGCGCATGAACACGAACGCCACGGACACCACGAACACGGCCGGCAAGCCCGCCAAGCCCGGGAAAGCCGCCAAGGCGCCCGGCATCCGACAGACCATGTCCGACCTGCACACCTGGGTCGGCCTGCTGCTGGGCTGGTTCCTCTACGCCATGTTCCTCACGGGCACGGTGAGCTATTTCAGGAACGAGATCACGCAGTGGATGCAGCCCGAGCAGCCGCACCAGAGCCAGGCGAGCGAGCCCGCGCTGGTGGCCCAGCGGATCGGCGACGCCATGGCGCATGTGGCGCCGCAAAGCCCGCAATGGCTGATCAACCTGCCCGATGCGCGCAGCACGGTGGCCACGGTGTTCTGGAGCCCGCCGCAGACCGAAAAGGGCGCCAGGCGCCGCTTCGAGAACGGCCGCTTCGACCCGGCCACCGGCACGCGCCTCGAAGGCCCGGTGCGCGAGACGCGCGGCGGCGAGTTCTTCTACCGCTTCCACTTCCAGTTCCACTACATGCCCGTGCTCTGGGGCCGCTATCTGGCGGGACTGTGCGCGATGTTCATGCTGGTGGCCATCGTCAGCGGGGTGATCACGCACAAGAAGATCTTTGCCGACTTCTTCACCTTCCGCTGGGGCAAGGGCCAGCGCTCCTGGCTGGACGCACACAACGCGCTGTCCGTGCTGGGCCTGCCCTTTCACCTGATGATCACGTACACCGGCCTGGTGACCCTGGCCCTGATGTACATGCCCTGGGCCAATCTGGCCACCACCATGACGCCCGAGCAGCGCGTGGTGGCCGGCCAGCAGCTCAGTGCCTTTGTTCCGGCCGGCAAGCCCTCGGGCCAGGCCGCGGCCCTGGCACCGCTGGCCGACATGGTTCGCCAGGCCGAGCAGCGTTGGGGCGCGGGCCAGGTGGAACGCCTGAACGTCAACCTGCCCGGCGATGCCAATGCGCGCGTGACCGCCATCCGCGGCGAGAACGGCCGCGTCTCCATCAGCCCGCAGTTCATGATGTTCGACGGCGTCAGCGGCCAGCTGCTGCAGGCACAGGACAGCGTGGGCGCCGCCGCCGAGACGCGCGGCGTGCTCTATGCGCTGCACATGGGCCGCTTCGGCGACCTGCCCACGCGCTGGCTGTACTTCATCGTCAGCCTTGCGGGCACGGCCATGGTGGGAACGGGACTGGTGCTGTGGAACGTGAAGCGGCGCAGCAAGCTGCCCGACCCGGACAGGCCGCATTTCGGCTTCCGGCTCGTGGAACGGCTGAACATCGCCACCATCGCCGGCCTGTCCATCGGCATGGCCGGCATGCTCTGGGCCAATCGCCTGCTGCCGGTGGAGATGGCGCAGCGCGCCGAGTGGGAGGTGCACGCCATGTTCATCGCCTGGGGCGCCACCCTGTTCTGGGCGATGGGCCGGCCCGCCAAGCGGGCCTGGATCGAGTTGCTGTGGGCCGGCGCCGCCGCCCTGGCCCTGCTGCCCGTGGTCAACGCGCTGACCACGGATCGCGGCCTCTTGGCCAGCCTGCGCGCGGGCGACTGGGTGTTTGCTGGCATGGACCTCATGCTGCTGGCCCTGGCCGCACTGCATGCCCATCTGGCCCTGCGCACCCAGCGCCACCAGCCCAAGGCCAAACCGGTGCGCGCCGCCCGGCCCGCGCCTACGGCAGCCGCCACGGCAGCAGCCGCCGCAGCGGAGACCAGCGCATGAGCATGGCCCATCTGTTCTGTCAGCTCCTGGCCCTGGGCGCCTTCGCCTGCCTGGCCCTGGCCATGGACCGCCACCAGAGCGACCTGTTCGGCAAGGAACTGCCACCCGCCCGCACCCGGCGCCTGCGCGCGGCCGGCTGGGTGCTGCTGGCGCTGTCGCTGTGGGCGGCGCTGCAGGTGGAGCCCTGGTCGCTGGGGCTGGTGGCCTGGTTCGGCCACATCGCCGCCGCAGCGGCCATCGTGCTGCTGTCCATGGTGGCGCGCGAGCGGCTGCGCTGACGGCCCTCCCGGCGCCTTCAGAGAAACATGCCGCCCGAGGCCTCAATGCGCTGGCCCTGCACCCAGCCCATGCCGGGCTGCAGCAGGGCGGCCATCACGGGGCCGATGTCGTCGGGCTGGCCCACACGGCCCAGTGCCGTTTGGCTGGCCAGGGCGGCGCCCATCTGCGCATCGTCGCGCACACGGCCACCGCCAAAATCCGTGGCAATCGCCCCCGGCGCCACCGTGTTGACGCGAATGCCGCGCGCGCCCAGCTCGCGCGCCAGGTAGCGCGTCAGCACCTCCACCCCGCCCTTCATGGATGCATAGGCCGCATAGCCCGGCTGGGTGAAGCGCGTGAGCCCGCTGGACAGATGGATGATGCTGCCGCCATCGCGCAGCAGGGGCAGCAGGTGCTGGCTCAGGAAGAACGGCGCCTTCAGGTGGATGGCGACCAATTCATCGAACTGCGCCTCGGTGGTGGTGGCGAATGGCGCGTTGATGCCGATGCCGGCGTTGTGCACCAGCGCATCAAGGCGGTCGGCCTGCCAGGTATCGGCCAGCGCCTGGCGCACGCGGGCCGCAAAGTCCGCAAAGCCCGCGCTGCGCGCCACGTCCAGCTGCAGGGCGGCGGCCCGCCCGCCCAGCGCCTCGATGGCGGCCACGGCGGCCTGGGCCGCGTCGGCACGCTCACGGTAGGTCAGCACCACGTCAAAGCCCTGGCGCGCCAGGTGCTCGGCCGTATTGCGGCCCAGGCCGCGGCTGCCGCCCGTGACGAGGACGATGCGGCGGGCGGCAGGGGAAGAAGCGGTCGAAGGAGAAGCTGTCATGGCGGACCTCGTTAGGTGGTTTGCAATGACAGCGACTGTATTGAAGGTCGATTTTTGGATAAATTGGCTGTTTCTGATTTATTTGTTCACCCCATGCAAACAATCAAGCTTCTGGAGCAGATGCAGATCTTCAGCCGCGTGGCCGAGATGGCCAGCTTCACGCGTGCGGCCGACAGCATGGGTTTGCCCAAGGCCAGCGTCTCCCAGGCCGTGCAGCAGCTGGAGGCGCGGCTGGGCACGCGGCTGCTGCACCGGACCACGCGGCGCGTGCAGCTCACCCAGGACGGCCAGGCCTGCTACGAACGCTGCCAGGACCTGCTGGCCGACGTGGACGAGTTCCAGGGCCAGTTCCAGCAGGCCGGCGACGCGCCGCTGCAGGGCAAGGTCCGGCTGGACATGACCACGGGCCTTGCGCGCCACGTCGTCATGCCCTTGCTGCCGCAACTGCTGCAAAGCCATCCGGCGCTGGAGCTGGAGCTGAGCTGCACCGAGCGCCGCGTGGACCTGGTGCGCGAAGGCTTTGATTGCGTGCTGCGCCTGGGCCCCGTGGACGAGCCCGGCCTGGTGGCACGCCCGCTGGGCCTGGTGGCGCTGGCCACCTGCGCCAGCCCCGGCTATGTCCAGGCCCACGGGCTGCCCGCCACACTGCAGGATCTGGGCGGTCACCGGCTGGTGCACTACCAGCGCACGCTGGGCGCGCGGCCGCTGGGCTTCGAGTACGAGGAGGATGGCCAGCCCCGGTACCTGCCGATGACGGGCGCGCTCACCGTGAACAATGCCGAGGCCTATCTCGCGGCCTGCCAGGCCGGCCTGGGGCTGATCCAGGTTCCGCGCCTGGCCGTGCAGCCGCTGCTGGACGCAGGGGAACTGGTCGAGGTGCTGCCCCGCCACCCGCCGCCGCCCATGCCGCTGCACCTGATCTACGCCCAGCGCCGCCAACTGCCGCGCCGCGTGCGCGTGCTCATGGATTGGCTGGCCGAAGCGGTCCTGCCCTGGACGCTTGGCGCTGGCCCGGCCGAAAAGCCCTAGCGAGCGCTGCAGCGATTCAGCCAGCGTCATTTTGCTTATCACTAATCCGTATCAAGACAAAGGTTCGCGCCTGCCCCTTTTGACGCCATTTACCGGACAATAGCGACCTTGCCCCGGTCACCGGCCGCCACGAAGCAGCGGCAACGCGCACACCGCGCCTGCCCCCTGTGCTTCCCGCCACCGCGTGCCTGAATGGCACTGACCTCTCATTGCAACGTCCCGGCGGGCACTGCCTGCCCCGAATTCACCGTATTGCCAACATGAGTGCTTTTCTTGAAGAACGCGTGCTGTCCGTCCACCACTGGACCGACCGCCTTTTCTCCTTCACCACCACCCGTGACACCGCGCTGCGCTTTTCCAACGGCCATTTCACGATGATCGGGCTGAAGGTCGACGGCAAGAACCTGCTGCGTGCCTACTCCATCGCCAGCCCCAACTACGAGGAGCACCTCGAGTTCCTGTCGATCAAGGTGCCCGACGGTCCGCTGACCTCGCGCCTGCAGAACATCCAGGTCGGCGACACCATCCTCGTCGGCAAGAAGCCCACGGGCACGCTGCTGATCGACTACCTGCTGCCCGGCAAGAACCTGTACCTGATCGGCACCGGCACGGGCCTGGCCCCCTGGCTGGCCGTGGCCCGCGACCCCGAGACCTACGAGCGCTACGAGAAGGTCGTCGTCGTGCACGGCGTGCGCCACGCCAGCGAGCTGGCCTACCAGGAGCTGTTCGAGAAGGAACTGCCCGAGCATGAATTCCTCGGCGAAATCGTCAAGGACAAGCTGGTCTATTACCCCACCGTGACGCGCGAGCCCTTCCGCAACCAGGGCCGCATCTCCAACCAGATCACGGCAGGCACCTTCCCGCAGAACATCGGCCTGCCCGAGCTCAATCCCGAGACCGACCGCGTCATGCTGTGCGGCAGCCCCGCCATGCTGAACGAACTCAAGGAGCTGCTGGAGCACCGCGGCTTCAAGGAAGGCAACACCACCACGCCCGGCGACTTCGTGGTCGAGCGCGCCTTCGTCGAGAAGTAAAGCCCACGACACCCCGTGGCGGGGCGGCTGCCGATAATCGGCGCATGCCGCCCTCCCGCACCCCGCCGCCCCAGCCCGGCGACGATGACCGCAACTTCATCGTCGCCCTGGCGCGCGGCCTTGATGTCCTGTCCTGCTTTCGCTCCGGCGAAAAGCTGCTGGGCAACCAGGACATCGCCAGGCGCTGCGGACTGCCCAGGTCCACGGTCTCGCGCCTCACGCACACGCTGACCACGCTGGGCTACCTCATCCACGTGCCCGAAGAGGGCAAATACCGCCTGGGCACAGCCACGCTGGCCCTGGGCAGCGCCATGCTCTCGCGCCTGGACGTGCGCCAGATCGCGCGCCCGCTGATGCAAAAGCTGGCCGCCACTACCGATGCCGAGGTGGCCCTGGCCGCACGCGACCGGCACAACATGGTCTACATCGAGCACTGCCCCAGCGCGCGCTTCACGCACCGCGACCTGGACATGGGCTCGCGCATCCCCCTGGCCACCACGGCCGTGGGCCGCGCCTGGCTGGCCGCCAGCCCCGCATCCGAGCGCCAGCGCGCGCTGGACTACCTGCAATCGCACGCCCCCGAGCAATGGGCCGCCGCCCAGGCCCAACTGCCGCTGTGGCCCGGCGCCAGCACCCATCCGCAACCCTGGCTGTCCTGCTCGTTCGGCGACTGGCAGCCCGAGGTCAACGCCATCGCCCTGGCCTTCTCGCCGGGGCGTGGCCTGCCGCTGATGGCCGTCAGCCTGGGCGGGCCCTCGCGCTTCGTCACGGCCGATGCGCTGCGCCAGGACGGCGTGCCTGCGCTGCAGCGCATGGTGCGGCGGCTGCAGCAGGACATAGACCGCGCCTGACCGCAGACCGGGCCTGGCCGGCTGTCCCGCAGGCGCCCGCACAGTAGCCAAGACGACAGCGCGCGCCGCACTGGCGCCCTAGCATGGAGGGCGTTGCTCAACCATCAGGAAACCAAGGCAGGAGACACCCAGCATGAGCGTGAAAGCACTGTTCAACCTCACCGGCAAGACCGCCCTCATCACCGGAGGCTCGCGCGGCCTGGGCCTGCAGATGGCCGAGGCGCTGGGCGAGATGGGCGCCCGCCTCGCCATCACGGCGCGCAAGTCCGACGAACTGGCCGAGGCCAAGGCCCACCTGCAAGGCCTGGGCTACCAGGTCGAGACCTTCACCAACGACCTGCAGAAGTTCGACACCATCCCCGCCCTGGTCGACGACGTGCTGACGCGCTGCGGCGACATCGACATCCTCGTCAACAACGCCGGCGCCACCTGGGGCGCCAAGGCCGAGGAATACCCGGACGAGGCCTGGAACAAGGTCATGAACCTCAACGTCTCCGCGCCCTTCTTCCTCACCCGCGAAGTGGCCAGGCGCGTGATGATCCCCAAGGGCCAGGGCAACGTGATCATCACGGCCTCGGTCGCGGCCTTCAAGGGCACGCCGCCCGGCATGAACACCGTGGCCTACAACACCTCCAAGGCGGCCGCCGTTCACCTGGCACGCACCCTGGCCTCGGAATGGGGCCACTACGGCATCCGCGTCAACTCCATCTGCCCGGGCTTCTTCCCCAGCAAGCTGGCCAACGGCCTCATCGACAAGCTCGGCGACCAGCTCATCGCCCGCGCCCCGCTGCGACGCATCGGCGGCGAGGAGGACCTCAAGGGCGCCGTGGTCTACCTGGCGTCCGATGCGTCTCGGCACATGACGGGGCAGGCGTTGGTGCTGGATGGTGGAGCGAGCTTGTTGTAAACAACGCAGCCCTGCAATGAGAAAGGCCCCTGTACCGCGGTGCAGGGGCCTTTCTTACTTGAGCCGCTGCGCAGCGGCTCAGCATGTCTTCTTCAAGCCTGCAGGGCAAAGGGCTCGATGGACTCCAGATCGTCGCCTATGGCCTCGCGCGCGATATCAGCGTCGTACTGGCTTTGCAGATTCATCCAGAACTCCACGGACGTGCCGAAGAAGCGCGCAAGGCGCAGCGCCGTATCCGCGGTGATGGAGCGGCCGTTCTTGACGATGGCCGCGATGCGTGTCTGCGGGACATGGATGGCCTGGGCCAGGCGGTATTGCGTCAGGCCCATGGGCTCCAGGAATTCAGTGGCCAGGATTTCGCCTGGCGTGGGGAGGTTCAAAGGTTTGTTCATGGTCAGCACTCCTGCGCCAGATCCAGGATCAACGCTTTCGCTTCAGTGGTAATCGACGATCTCCAGCTCACTCGGGCCTTCATGGGTCCACACAAAGCACACGCGCCACTGATCATTGATGCGGATGCTGTGCTGCCCCTTGCGATCTCCGTGCAGCGCCTCCAGCCGGTTTCCGGGCGGGACCCTCAAGTCCTGAAGCACATGAGCGGCATGCAGCATCCGAAGCTTGCGCAGCGCAACCACTTCAATGCTGCTCCACCGACGAACCCGCCTCTGCTGGAACAGTTGCTCGGTGTCGGGGCACTTGAATGACTGGATCGTCATGGAAGCAAATAATAACGCGTTGCGTCAGTAACGTCAAACGTAAGTACCGGGCCACTGAGTCCACAAGAAAGCGCCTGGGCCAGATCAAGCTGGCACCAGGCGCTTTCGGTCGAAAAACTGAGCGGCGCTCTACTTGTTCGCCACCGTCATCACCGCCTCAATCTTGCCGTCGCGCACAGCGGCGCCGCGCTCCGTGGTCAACGTGCCGCCGCGCTCATCCACGCCCTTGACGCCGCCGGGGTTCACGTCGGGGCGCAGGGATTTGTAGGCCTCGTCGAGCTTGGCGTGGATGGCCTTGGTGTCCGAGGCCGAGCCGGCCAGCTGCATGGCCTTGACGGTGGCGTGCACGGCCGTGTAGTTCCACTGCGCCTCCGAGCCCGGGATGCGGCCCGGGTAGACCTTGCCGAAGCGTTCGACGAAGGCCTTGTTCTCGGGCTTGGTGTCCTCGGAGACGGGCATGACGCCGATGGCGCCTTCCAGCGGCGCATAGCCGCCGACCACGCGGGCCATTTCGTCGAGCTTGGCCTGGTCCATGACCACGAAGCCGCCCTTGAAGCCCAGCTCGCGCGCCTGCTTGACGACCAGGGCCGTGGGCTCGGAGGCACCGCCCACGAAGAGCACGTCGGGCTTCTCGGCCAGGGCCTTGCTCACGCCGCTGTAGAAGTCGGTGGCGCGGTTGTAGCTCATGGCGTTCTCGGCCACCACGGTGCCGCCCAGCTTTTCCCAGCCGGGCTTGAAGGCGGCGACCCAGGCCTTGGCGTAGTCGTGGTCGGCGCCCACCAGGGCCACCTTCTTGCCGAAGCGGCCCATCACGTACTTGGAGAACGGGTCGATGTACGAGGTGAACTCGGGCGGGATGCGCAGGGTCAGCTTGTTGCCCCGGTTGGTGATCTGCGGCACCGAGCTGTAGGCCAGCACGATGAAGTTGCTGCGCTCGTTGGTGGTCTGCAGCGCGAAGATGCCGCCCGAATGCGGCACCAGGATGGCCGCCGTCTTGTGCTGCTGCACCAGGCGCTGGGCGTTGATCGCGGTCTCGGACGGGTTGTACTTGTCGTCCAGCGGCACGATCTCGATCTTGACCTTCTTGCCCCCGATCTCGGGCGCTGCGGCATTGATCTCGGAGACGGCCATCTGCATGCCGTCGAGCACGTTCTTGCCGTACTGGGCAGCGCCGCCCGACAGCGGGCCCGAGTAGCCGATCTTGACCACCTCCTGCGCCAATGCAGGGCCGGCGGCGGCCACGGCGGCGCAGGCCAGGGCCAGCGTGCCCACCCTGCGGCGGGTCAATGGTGCGAATGCTGTCATGTCTGTCTCCTTGGATAGTGAAGAACGAATCGCTGCTGACGCAACGCATAAATCCGGCGCAGCCCAGACCAGGGACGCCGAGCAAGGGCCGCCCCGCAGCGAGGGCGTCGTCCCCCTCCCTCGCGAAGCGAGAGAGAGGGGGAAGCCGCGCAGCGGCTCAGGGGGTGCAGTGTCATGTCATGCGCCGATGTACGCCTTGCGGATGGAGTCGTCGGCCAGCAGCTCGGCCGGCTTGCCCTCGCGCACGATGCGGCCGCTTTCCATCACATAGGCGCGGTGCGCGATCTTCAGCGCCGCATAGGCGTTCTGCTCGGCCAGCAGCACGGTGGTGCCGGCCGCGTTGATGCGCTGTATGGCCTCGAACATCTGCTTGATGACCAGGGGCGCCAGGCCCAGCGAGGGCTCGTCCAGCAGCAGGGCCTGGGGCCGGCCCATCATGGCGCGGCCGATGGCCACCATCTGCTGCTGGCCGCCCGACAGCGAGCCGGCCGGGTCGTGCTGCTTCTCGCGCAGGATGGGAAACAGCTCCATCACCTCCTGCAGCGTCTTCTGGCTGGGGCCGGGGTCGCGGCGGTGCACGTAGGCGCCCAGCTGCAGGTTGCGCAGCACCGACATCTGGGGAAACAGCTTGCGCCCCTCGGGGCACTGCACCACGCCGGACTGCACGATGGCCGATGGCTTGCTGCCGGCCAGCTCCTTGCCATTCCAGACGATGGAGCCGCCCGCAGCCTTGTGGATGCCGCTGGCCGTGAGGAACAGCGAACTCTTGCCTGCGCCGTTGGCGCCCAGCAGCACCACCAGCTCGCCGCGGTCGGCATGCAGGCTCACGCCGTCCAGCGCCAGGAAGCTGCCGTAGCGCAGCGACACGTTCTCAAACTTCAGCATGCTCGCTCCCCAGGTAGGCATCGATGACGGCGGGGTTGCGGCGTATTTCCTCGGGCGTGCCCTCGGCGATCTTCTCGCCGTAGCTGAGCACCAGGATCTTGTCGGCCAGGCTCATGATCATGCCCATCTTGTGCTCGATCAGCGCCACCGTGATGCCGTGGCGCACCAGCTTGCGGATCAGCTCGGCCAGGCCCTCGGTCTCCTCGGGGTTGACGCCGCCGGCAGGCTCGTCGAGCAGCATCAGCTTGGGGTCGGTGGCCAGGGCCAGCGCGAAGGCCACGCGCTTGCGCTCCTCCTGCGTGATGTCGCCCGCGATGCGGCCGGCCACATGCGACAGGCCAACGAAGTCCAGCGCGTCGCGCGCCTTTTCACGGCACACGCGCTCTTCCTCGCGCAGGCGGCTGGAGCCGCGCAGCACGTCCCACAGGCCTGAGCGCGTGCGCAGCCGGTGGCCCACGATGAGGTTGTCCAGCACCGTGGCGCGGTCGAACAGCGCCGTGGTCTGGAAGGTGCGCGCCACGCCCAGTTTCGCCACCTGGTCGGTGCGCAGCGAGGTCACGTCCTGGCCGTTGAAGGTGATGGTGCCCGAGGTGGGCTTGTGCACGCAGCTGATCAGGTTGAAGAACGTGGTCTTGCCCGCGCCGTTGGGGCCGATGATGGCGTTGATGCGGCCTTCCTCGATCACGGTGCTGACATCGCTCACGGCGGCCAGCCCGCCGAAGGTCTTGGTCAGGTGGTCAATCTTGAGCATGCGGCTTGCCCTCCTTGGCATTGCGGCGCGCGCGCCATGCGGTGAAGCTGCCCACCACGCCGTAGGGCATGAAGATCACCAGCATCACGAGAATCGGGCCGAAGACGATGAAGCGGTACTCCTGCAGGAACTGTAGGTACTGCGTGATCCAGGGCATGCCGATGGCGCCCAGCAGCGGCCCCAGCACCGTGCCCATGCCGCCGACCATGGCGAAGATCATCATGTCGAAGGTGTGGTGCACGCCGGCCATGTCGGGACCGATGAAGCGCACGAAGCCCGCATACAGGCCGCCGGCCACGCCCGCGTAGACCACGCTCAGCATGAAGGCCAGCACCTTGTTGCGCATGAGGTTGATGCCGAGCGCCTCGGCCAGCTCGTCGCTGTTGCGGATGGCCATGAAGGTGCGGCCCAGCAGCGACCGGACGATGCGCCGCATCACCCAGACCGAGGCCACGAGGAAGGCCAGCACCAGGTAGTACAGCGCCAGCGGCGACTCGAAGCTCAGCGCGCCCAGGGCCTCGGGCGCGGGGATGCCCATGATGCCCACCGTGCCGTGGGTCAGGCCCTCCCACTTCTCGATGACGAGGAACATGATGTAGCCCACGCACAGCGTGAAGATCGAGAAGTAGTGCCCCTTCAGGCGCAGCGAGACGATGCCGATCAGGTAGCCCAGCACCGCGCACACCACGCCCGACATCACCAGCCCGCCCCAGAACGGCCAGCCATGGTCCACCGTGAGGATGCCCACGGTATAGGCGCCCGCGGCCATGAAGCCCGCATGCGCGAGGTTGAGCTGGCCCGTGTAGCCCGTGATCAGGTTCAGGCCCAGCGTGGCAATGGCGAAGATGTAGGCCGTGCTCATCACCGTGAGGTGGTAGTCGTTGCCCGCCAGCCAGGGAAAGGCGATGCCGGCGGCCAGCAGCAGGCCCCAGGCAACGCGGGAGTCGATGAATCCGTTCATTCAATGACTCCTCTTGGCGAACAGGCCCTGCGGGCGCAGCGACAGGATCACCACCAGCAGCACGAAGGCGATGATGTCCTTGTAGTCGGTGGAGATGTAGTAGGCGCCGAAGCTCTCGGCAAAGCCGATGATCAGCCCGCCCAGCACGGCGCCCGGGATGCTGCCCATGCCGCCCAGGATGATGATCACGAAGGCCTTGGTGATGACCAGGTGGCCCATGGCCGGATAGACCAGGTTGATGGGCGCATACAGCGTGGCCGCCACGGCCGCGAGCACGCCCGAGATGGCAAAGGTCAGCATGGACACGCGGTTGGCGTCGATGCCCACCATCGATGCGCCCTCACGGTTCTGCGCCATGGCGATGATGGTCGCGCCCGTGATGGTGCGCGTCAGGAACAGGTGCAAGGCCACCATCAGCGCAAAGGCCGCGCCGATGATCAGCAGGCGCTGCGCGGGCGCCGTGATGCCGCCCATCTCCACGATGGAGGTGTAGGGCGTGGGCATGCGCTGGAAGTCCGCGCCCCACAGCGCCTGGGCGCCCGCTTCCAGGAACAGCAGCAGCCCGATGGAGGCGATCTTGGGATGCAGGGGCGAGGCCTTGCGCAGCGGATGGAAGATCAGCCGCTCGCTGACGATGCCCAGCACCGCCACCGCGATGGCTGCGGTCAGCATGGCCGCCCAGTAGCCCCAGCTCCAGGCCACCATGGCCTGGAAGGCCACGAAGGCGCCGATCATGTAGAAGCCGCCGTGCGCGAAATTGGGCACGTGCAGGATGCCGTAGACCAGGGTCAGGCCCAGGGCCACCAGGCCGTAGATGCCGCCCAGGGTCAGGCCGTTGAGCACTTGCTGCAGAAAAACGTCCATTCAACGCCTCCTGCGGAAAGGCGCGGCTCGGCGCCCGGCCAGGGTCTGTGCTTGCATTGTCTTGTCTCCTTTGCATGGCCGGCCGGCGCGGCGCGACAACGCATGCGGCAGACAGGCAAGGCCAGCTTAGGAGGGGGGCGGCGCCACGATCAACCCGAAGATTCCGCACAGCGGAATTCACCTGGGAAACCCCGAGACCCTCAGGGCCCCGCCAGTAACCTAGATGACAGCCGCGCTCAGATGGACAGGGCCGGCAAGTTGGCGGGCAGGCCCTGCATGGAGCGCTGCGTGTGCTCGGCCACGAAGTCCAGGAAGCTGCGCACGCGCGCCGGCATGAACTTGCGCGTGGGCAAGGTGGCGTAGAGCGTGAAATGGCCCGTGGTCCATTCGGGCAGCACATGGCGCAGGCGGCCCGAACGCAGGTGGCGCGCAATCAGGTCCAGCGGCTGGGTGCTGATGCCCGCGCCGTCCAGCGTGGCACGCAGCAGCGTGCCGGTGTGGTTGGCCACCAGCACGGGCTGCACGGCCACCTCGGCCTCGCCCGCGTTGCCATCGAGCCGGCGCAGGCGCAGCACGTCGGAGCGGCCCTGGGCGCGGCGGCGCAGCAGGCACTGGTGGCCCGCCAGATCCCCGGGCACGGCGGGCACGCCATGGGCGTCCAGGTACTCGGGCGAGGCGCAGGCCAGGCCGCAGGTGGTGACGATGGGCCGCGCCACCACGTTGCCGTCATAGCCCTCCTCGGCGTTGAGGAAGGTGATGTCATATTCGCCCACGGCGGCCTCGCTGGCCGACTCCACGAAGACCTCGATGCATATCCGCGGGTGCAGGCGGTGGAAGTCCGCCACCAGCGGCGCCAGCACATGCTCGGCAAACACGGGCGGCGTGAGCACGCGCACGGCGCCCGACAGCTCCAGCGTGTGCGCCTGCGCCAGGCTGAAGGCATCCTCCACATCGGCCAGGATGCCGCGCACGCGCTCCAGATAGGCCTCGCCGGCCTCGGTCAGCGACACGCTGCGCGTGGTGCGCTGCAGCAGCCTCGTGCCCAGGTGCTGCTCCAGGTCGGCCACCAGGCGCGTGACCGTGGGCACGGACATGTCCAGGCGACGCGCCGCCGCCGAAAACCCGGCCTCGTCGGCCACGGTCTGAAACACCCGCATGGTCTGCAATCGGTCCATCTTGTCCTTGGCCCCCGGCCTTGGTGCCAGGGGACTTTGCTGCATTGTTCCATTGCCCAAACGCCTGCGCCGCGGCTTTGCGGGCCGCGGCGCAGGCGTTCATCTTCGTCGAAATGCAGCCGCTCAGCCCTTGCCGTCCGAAGTGTCCCTGGCCTGCGCTGGACCGGCGGGCGGCGCCCAGCGGATGGGGTGGGTGAAGCGCACCTCGGCGTCGCTGAAAGCCTTGGCCGTGGCGGCCGACAGCAGCAGGATGGCCGACGAGAAATAGATCCACATCAACAGCACCACCAGCGAACCCGCCGCGCCATAGGCCGAGACCACGGCCGCCGTGGACAGATACCAGGCCAGGGCCTGCTTGCCCAGCGTGAACAGCAGGGCGCCGACGATGGCGCCGAAGATGAGATAGCGCAGCCGGGGCTTGGGGCCGCTGCCGATGCGCATCAGCCCCACGAAGAGCAGCACGGCAATGCCGAAGGACACGCATTCGTTGATCAGGCTGATCAGCGGCCCCAGAGGCTGCATCTGCAGCTTGGTGCCGGCCCAGTTGGTGATCAGCTGGATGGCCGTGGACAGGGCCATGGACACCAGCAGCAAGAAGCCCAGCGCCAGCACATAGGTGAGGCCGCGCAGCCGCAGCGCAGCCATGCGCCACCACACGGCCTTGGGCGGCGGTGGCTCGCCGTTCGAGGTCCAGAGCTTTTCCAGCGCGGACTGCAGCTCCACGAACACACCCGTGGCGCCCGACATCAGCAGGATGAAGCCGAACAGCGAGGCCAGCCGCCCCTCGTCGGGCCGCTGGGCGCTTTCCAGCGCGCCGCGCACCACCTGGGCACCGCGCTCGCCGATCACGTCCTGCACCTGGTCGATCAACTGGTGTTCCACATAGCTGCGGTCCACCCACCAGCCCAGCAGGCCGACCAGCAGCAGCAGCAGCGGCGCCAGGCTCAGGATGCCGTAGAAAGACATGGCCGCGCTCATGCGCAGGCCATCGGCGTCCAGCCACAGCTGCACGGCATTCCACATGGCGCGCAGCGGGTTCAGCTCCATCAGGCGCTGCAGGCGTGCGGACCAGGACGAGGCGGGGGGAGTTTCCGGGGTATCTGAGGGCATGGCCCCCATTGTGCGCAGCGGCGCACCAGCGCCCTGTCAGCCTGTGCCGACAGGGGCCTGTGCGCGCGGCTCAGGTCACGGGCGCTGGATTGAACAGCACCAGGGCGTTGTGCAGCTTCCACTGCTCGGCCCAGGTCTTCCTGCGGCCGCTGGCCACGTCCAGCATCAGGCGGAACATCTCCCAGCCCACGTCCTCGATGCTGGCCTGGCCTTCGGCGATGCGGCCCGCGTTCACGTCCATCAGGTCATGCCAGCGCCGCGCCAGGTCGCTGCGCGTGGCCACCTTGATCACGGGCACCTGGGCCAGGCCGTAGGGCGTGCCCCGGCCCGTGGTGAACACATGCAGGTTCATGCCGGCGGCCAGCTGCAGCGTGCCGCAGATGAAGTCGCTGGCCGGCGTGGCCGCGTAGACCAGGCCGCTTTGGATGCCCCGGTCGGCCAGCCGCTGGCCCGGCGACAGCACGCCGGTGATGGGCGCCGTGCCGCTCTTGATGATGGAGCCCATGGCCTTCTCGACGATGTTGGACAGGCCGCCCTTCTTGTTGCCCGGCGTGGTGTTGGCGCTGCGGTCCACGCGGCCCTTGTCCAGGTAGGCGTCGTACCAGGCCATCTCCTCGATCATGGCCTGGGCCACCTCGGGGCTGGAGGCGCGCGAGGTGAGCTGGTCGATGCCGTCGCGCACCTCGGTCACCTCGCTGAACATCACGGTGGCGCCTGCGCGCACCAGCAAATCGGTGCAAAAGCCCACGGCCGGATTGGCCGTGACGCCGCTGAACGCATCGCTGCCGCCGCACTGCACGCCCACCACCAGGGCGCTGGCCGGCACGGTCTCGCGCCGGCGCGCGTTCAGCCGCTCCAGATGCACCCTGGCGCTGCCCATGATGGAGTCCACCATGGACATGAAGCCCACATGCGCCTCGTCCTGCAGGCAGACCACGTCCAGCGCGGGCTCGCGCTCATCGACGATGGGGAAGGACCCCGGCGGCAGCAGCCGCTCGGGCTGCAGCTTCTCGCAGCCCAGGCTCACCACCATCACCTCGCCGCCAAAATTCGGGTTGTGGCTGATGTTGCGCAGCGTGCGCTGCGGAATCTCGGCGCCCACAGCATCGATGGCCACGCCACAGCCATAGCTGTGCTCCAGGCCCACCACATCGTCCACATTCGGATAGCGCGGCAGCAGCTCGGCCTTGATGCGGCCCACCGCGAAATCCAGCACCCCGGCCACGCACTGCACCGTGGTGGTGATGGCCAGGATATTGCGTGTGCCCACCGTGCCATCGGCATTGCGGTAGCCCTCGAAGGTGTAGCCCGTCAGCGGCGGCAGCTCGGGCGGCTGCACCGTGGCGATCGGCAACCCCTCAAGAGACAGCGCCCCCGGCATGCGCAGCAGCCGCTCATGCACCCAGCTGCCCGCGGCAATGGCCTGCAGCGCATAGCCGATCACCACGTTGTAGCGGCGCACCTCGCCGCCCTCGGCAATGTCCACCAGCGCCACCTTGTGCGCCTGCGGCACCTTGTCGACCAGCACCAGCCCCCCGGGCATCACCGTGCCCGCAGGCAACCCCCCGTCATTGGCCACGATGGCCACGTTGTCGGCCGGATGCATGCGGATGGAAAGAGGAAGTGGGGTACTCATGGCAATGTCTCAATTTTCTAAAGGGCTGGCACTACAGCAGTAAAGCAGCTGGCACAGCCCACGCAACCGGCGCGGCCCAAGGCGAGGGACACCAAGCAAGGGCCGCCCCGCAGCGAGGGTGTCGTCCCCCTCCCTTGCGAAGCAAGTAGAGAGGGGGAAGCGGCGCAAGCCGCTCAGGGGGTGCTTTATTTACTCTGCCTTTATTCCAGCAGCCTTGATCACCTTCCCCCACTTGACCACCTCGGCCTTCTGGTACTCGCCCAGCTCGGCCGGCGTCATCTGCGAGGGCAGCATGCCGAAGTTCTTCAGGCGCGCCTGCACCTCAGGCGTGGCGACGATCTTCATGATCTCCGCATGCAGCCGGTCCACGATGGGCTTGGGCGTGCCTGCGGGCGCGAACACGGCCTGCCAGGAGCCCATGTCGAAACCCTTCTCGCCGGCCTCGGCGATGGTGGGCACATCGGGCAGGGACTCCAGGCGCCGCGAGCTGGTCACGGCAATGGGACGCAGCTTGCCGGCCTGCACATGGGGGCCGACGACCAGGGCGGTGTCGAACATCATGTCCACCTGGCCGCCGATCACGTCCTGCACGGCTGGGCCGCTGCCCTTGTAGGGCACGTGGGTGAACTTCACGCCCGTCTGGTAGCCCAGCAGCTCCAGCGCCATGTGGTTGGAGGTGCCGCTGCCCGGCGAGGCCGAGGTCAGTCCGCCCGCCGCTGCCTTGGCCTTGCTGGCGGCCAGCACGTCGGCCAGCGTCTTGTAGGGGCTGGAGGCCGGCACCACCAGCACCAGCGGGCCCGAGCCCAGCATGGCCACCGGCGTGAAGGACTTGACCGGGTCGTAGTCCAGCTTGGCGTACAGGCTCACATTGATGGCGTGCGAGCTGATGGTGCCGCCCAGGATGGTGTAGCCGTCGGCCGGTGCGCGCGCCGCAATGGCCGAGCCCACGCTGCCGCCCGCGCCGCCCTTGTTCTCGATCACAACGGGCGTGCCCAGGGCCTTGCTCAGCGGCTGGGCGATCACGCGCGCCAGCGTATCGGTATTGCCGCCAGGCGGGAACGGCACCAGGTAGGTGATGGGCTTGCCCGTGGGCCAGTTGCCCTGCGCGGCGGCGGGCATGGCGGCCAGGGCCGTGCCCAGCAGCAGGGCGCTGGCGAGGGAATGTTGGATGAGTGTGCGGCGTTGCATGGTGCTTGTCTCCGGGAAGGGCTTGTCGTTGGAATGGTGTGAAATCGGGTTCAGAAACGCGGCTGGTGGCCGGTGAACGAGGGGTCGTACTTGCGCATCTGCCCCAGGTCGTCGCGGTTGCGGATGCCGCAGTGCAGGTAGTTGTCGTGCAGGCGGGCCAGGGCCTCGCGGTCCAGCCGCACACCCAGGCCGGGCGCCGTGGGCACGCGCAGGCTGCCCTGCTCGAACTGCAGCCGGCCGCCCTCGACGACTTCCTCGTCCTGCCAGGGGTAGTGCGTGTCGCAGGCATAGGTCAGCAGGGGCACGCTGGCGCACAGGTGCGTCATGGCCACCAGGCTCACGCCCAGGTGGGAATTGCTGTGCATGGACAGGCCCAGGTCGAAGGTGCGGCACAGCGTGGACAGGCGCTGCGTGGCGCGCAGCCCGCCCCAGTAGTGGTGGTCGCTGAGCACGATCTTCACGGGGCAGCCCATCTCGGCGTTGCGGCGGAACTCGGCAAAGTCCGTCACCACCATGTTGGTGGCCAGCGGCACATCGCACTCGCGCGCCACGGCGGCCATGCCGTCCAGGCCCGGCGCCGGGTCCTCGTAGTACTCGAGCACGCCCTGCAGCTGCTGCACGATCTTCAGGCTGGTCTCCACCGTCCAGTTGCCATTGGGATCGATACGCAGCGGCGTGCCCGGAAAGGCCTCGGCCAGCGCCAGGATGCCGGCCGCCTCCTGCTCGGGCGGCAGCGCGCCGGCCTTGAGCTTGATGCTCTGGAAACCGTACTGCGCAATCATGCGCCGCGCCTGCTCCACCAGCTGCTGCGGCGCCAGGGCCTCGCCCCAGGCGTCGGGCGAAGAATCTGGTCCATAGGGCCTGTCGATGTGCTCGGCGTACTTGTAGAACAGGTAGGCCGAGAACGGCACGCTGTCGCGCGCGGCGCCGCCCAGCAGGTCCACGATGGGGGCGCCCGCCATCTGGCCCTGCAGGTCCAGCATGGCGACCTCGAAGGCGCTGACCACCTTGGCCACGGTCTTGGACACATGCGTGCCCGGCGCCAGCGACACCTGCTGGCCCAGGAATTCGGAGGCCGTCAGCGCAGGCGGCGCCACCAGGGCCGCGACGCGGACCTCCATCTCGTTGAGCGCCCAGGGCGACAGCCCCACCAGCGCGGGCGCGGCCTTGGCCAGCGCATCGAGCATGGGCTGGTCCCCGTAGCTTTCGTTGATGCCGACCAGGCCCGAGGCCGTCTCGATCTCGATGATGGAGCGCAGCGCCCAGGGCTCGTGGATGCCGGCCGCATTGAGCAGCGGCGGATCGCGGAAGGCAATGGGCGTGATGCGTATGTGGCGGATCGCGTGGGTCGCGTGGGTGGTGCTCATCTGGAATGCGGGTTCAGGAGGATCAAAAAAACTCGATGGCGTGGACGTCTTGTGATACGTTGTCGTACAACTTGGAGCGATTATGATCAGCACCATGGAAAGTTCGGCAAAGGGATTTCCCGCATCACCCCCAACGATCGAGCTTCCCCTGCGAGGAAAGTCCGGTCGCAGCGGCCGCAATCTGGCCGCCCTGCTGTTCGACGAGTTCGCGAGCAAGATCCGCAACGGCCTGCTGGCCGAAGGCGAGAAGCTGCCCACGGAGTCGTCGCTGGTGCAGACCTACGAAGTCAGCCGCACCGTGGTGCGCGAGGCGCTGTCGCGCCTGCAGGCCTCTGGCCTGGTGGAGACGCGCCACGGCATAGGCACCTTCGTGCGCGCTGCCCAGCCCGCATCCACGCTGATGCTCAATGCCGACGAGCTGACGGCCGCCGTGGACGTGATGGCCGTGCTGGAGCTGCGCATCAGCCTGGAGACCGAAAGCGCCGGCCTGGCCGCGCTGCGCCGCAGCCCCGAGCAGCTTCAGGGCATACGCATGGCGCTGCAGGCCTTCGAGATCGCCTTTGCGCGCGGCGAGGACACGGTGGCCCATGACCTGGCCTTCCACACCCAGATCGCCGAGGCCACGGGCAACCGCTACTTCGGCGACATCCTGCGCCACTTCGGCGCCCAGCTGATTCCGCGCACGCGCATCGCCTCCATCCACCAGCCCCAGCGCGACCCCGATTACCTGCGCCGCGTCAACCGCGAGCATGAGGAAATCCTCGCCGCCATCGAGCGCCAGGACGCCGACTCGGCCCGCGCGGCCATGCGCATCCACCTGACCAACAGCCGCGAACGCCTGCGCCTGGCGCAAAAGACCAGCGCCGCCTGAGTGCTCCCATGGGCCTTTCGGGGCCGATGGCTTTGTCACGGGAATTCAGACAACCAAGGGAAAACCCTTTATCACTGCTTGCAGATCTCGGTTAAAAATCGGCTTCAGTTGTACGACAACTGACAACATAAAACCCGGAGACAAGAGCATGACCCTGAGCCGAAAGCAGTTCCTGCGCGCCGCTGGCGCCACCGCCCTCGTAGCCACCGGCGCCGGTGCGCTGGCCCAGAGCAACTGGCCCACGCGCCCGCTGCGCCTGGTGGTGCCCTACCCGCCGGGTGGCAGTTCGGACATCATCGCGCGCGCCATCGGCCCGCTGCTGTCGGCAGAACTCAAGCAGCCCGTGGTCATCGAGAACAAGCCCGGCGCCAACGGCAACCTGGGTGCCGACATGGTGGCCAAGGCCCAGCCCGACGGCCACACGCTGATGCTGTGCGACCTGGGTGCGCTGGCCATCTCGCCCTCGCTCTACACCAAGCTGTCCTTCGACCTGTCCCGGGACCTGCGCGGCACGGCCATGCTGGCCTACTCGCCCCACCTGCTGGTGGTCCATCCCTCGGTGCCGGCCAACAACCTGCAGGAGCTGGTGGCCCTGTCCAAGAAGGAAGACCTGAGCTTTGCCGTCACCGCCACGGGCAGCGCCCCGCACCTGGCCGGCGTGGAACTGGCGCGCGCCACGGGTGCCCGCTGGGAATACGTGCCCTACAAGGGCGGCGTGCAGTCCATCCAGGACACGGTGGCAGGCCAGACCCAGGTGCTGATGAACGGCATGCTGGCCACCTACCCCCATGTGCAAAGCGGCAAGCTCAAGCTGCTGGGCCTGTCCAAGGGCACGCGCATGCCGCTGGCCGCCAACGTGCCCACCATCGCCGAGCAGGGCGTGCCCGGCTTCGAGACCGGCACCTGGCAAGGCGTGGTCGTTCCGGCCAAGACGCCCGAGGCCGTGGTCCAGCGCCTGCATGAGGCCCTGATCACCGCCATCCGCTCGCCCGAGGTGCGCGCCCGCCTCACGGGCCAGGGCGCCGAGGTCGTGACCATGAACCCCGCCGAGACCGCGCGCTTCCTGACCACCGAGCGCCAGCGCTGGCAAAAAGTGGTTCAGACAGCCGGTTTGAAGCTCGACTGATTCCACCCTTTTTTCTTTCTTCCCCACCCTTATTCCCGAGAGCACCATGACCCCCCAAGACCTCAAAGACGTGATGAGTTCCGGCCTGCTGTCCTTCCCCGTGACGGACTTCGACAGCAACGGCAACTTCAATGCCAAGGGCTATGCGGCCCGCCTCGAATGGCTGGCCCCCTACGGCGCCAGCGCGCTGTTCGCGGCCGGCGGCACGGGCGAGTACTTCTCGCTGTACGGCGAGGAATACGGCCAGATCATCAAGACCGCCGTGGACACCTGCCGCGGCAAGGTACCCATCATCGCGGGCGCCGGCGGCCCCACGCGCACGGCCATTGCCCATGCCCAGGAAGCGGAGCGCCTGGGCGCCCACGGCGTCCTGCTGCTGCCCCACTACCTGACCGAAGCCGGCCAGGAAGGCCTGATCGCCCATGTGGAGCAGGTCTGCAAGAGCGTGAAGTTCGGCGTCATCGTCTACAACCGCGACCGCACCCGCTTCACGCCCGAATCGCTGGCCATCCTGGCCGAGCGCTGCCCCAACCTGGTGGGCTTCAAGGACGGCATGGGCAACATCGAGACCATGTCCGCCATCTTCATGAAGATGGGCGACCGCTTCGCCTACCTGGGCGGCCTGCCCACGGCCGAGGTCTATGCGGCCGCCTACAAGGCCCTGGGCACGCCGGTGTACTCCTCGGCCGTCTTCAACTTCATCCCCAAGACGGCGATGGCGTTCTACGAAGCCGTGCGCACCGACGACATGACCACGCAGCACAAGCTGCTCAAGGAATTCTTCATGCCCTACCTGAAGATCCGCAACCGCGTCGAAGGCTACGGCGTGAGCATCATCAAGGCCGGCGCCAAGCTGGTCGGCCACGACGCAGGCCCCGTGCGCGCCCCGCTGACGGACCTCAAGCCCTCCGAGCTGGAAGAGCTCAAGGCCCTGATCGACAAGCTCGGCCCGCAATAAGCCACAAGACCGGACGCAGGGGCCAGTCCGGCCCTTGCGCCCCCCAGGAGACAAGAACATGAAGAAGATTCTGATCACGCTGGGTGCCGCACTGGCCCTCACGGCGCAGGCGGCCGGCAGCTTTCCGGACAAGGCCGTCAACATCATCGTGCCCTTCCCGGCTGGCGGCTCCACCGACACCGTGGCGCGCGCCATGGCCCTGAGCATGGGCGAGCAGCTGGGCAAGCCCTTCGTGGTGGAAAACCGCCCCGGCGCCACGGGCACCATCGGCGCAGGCGCCGTCAAGCGCGCCCCGGCCGATGGCTACACGCTGCTGGTGGCCTCGCTGGGCCCCTTCGTGGTCACGCCGCACCTGGTCAAGAACGTGCCCTATGACGCAGGCAAGGACTTCGACTACATCACCATCCCCGTGCAGGCGCCCAACGTGCTCGTGGCCAGCCCCGCGCAGAAGGCCCGCACCGTGGCCGAGGTCATCGCCGCGCTCAAGGCCAACCCCGGCAAGATCAGTTTCGCGAGTTCGGGCAACGGCTCCTCGGACCATCTGTCGGCCGAGCTGTTCTGGCAGCAAAGCGGCACCGAAGGCATGCACGTGCCCTACAAGGGCGGTGCCCCGGCCATCACCGACCTGATCGGCGGCCAGGTGGACTTCTCGTTCCAGAACGTCAACGCCGTGCTGCCCCATCTGCGCAGCGGCAAGCTGCATGCGATCGCCGTGACCGGCAGCCAGCGCTCGCCCGTGCTGCCCGATGTGCCCACGCTGGCCGAGGGCGGTGTCAAGGGCGCCGAGGTGTACTCCTGGCAAGGCCTGGCCGCACCCAAGGGACTGCCCGCCGATGTGAAGGCCAAGCTGGCCAAGGCCGCCATCGCCTCCGTGCAGCAGCCCGACATCCGCAAGCGCTTCGTGGAGCAGGGCCTGGAGATCGTGGGCAACACGCCCGAGGAATTCACGCGCTACCAGGCACAGGAATCGGAGCGCTGGAAGCAGCTGATCCAGACCCGAAAAATCACTGCTGATTGAGCTAGAAACAACGGGCCGGCCCCCGGGCCGTTCCCGCTGGCCTGCGCACCGCAGGCCCTTTTCACCGGGGCTTCCAGCCCCCCGCAAGTTCCAAGGATTCCAAGGCATGGCGACCTCCCGTCCACGCGTTCTCCAGTTCGGCAAGATGCCGCTGCCCCAGCTCGATGCCGAACTGGCCCAGGCCTATGAGGTGACGCTGCTGTCCGAGCAGCCCGACCGCGAGCGCTTTCTCGCCGAGCACGGCGCGCAGTTCGAATACCTGGTCACCTCGGCCGCCATGGGCGTGCCCGCGAGCGTGGTGCAGGCCCTGCCCAGGCTGCGCTTTGTGAGCAGCTTCGGCGTGGGCTTTGACGCGCTGGACCGCGAGTCCCTGCTGCGCCAGGGCGCCCGCGTGGGCTACACGCCCGGCGTGCTGGACGACTGCGTGGCCGACATGGCCTTTGCCCTGCTGCTGGACGCGGCGCGTGGCCTGAGCGAGTCCGACCGCTTCGTGCGCCGGGGCGACTGGAGCCGAGGCCGCTTCGGCATCCGCACGCGCGCCAGCGGCAAGCGCCTGGGCATCTTCGGCATGGGCCGCATCGGCTCCACCGTGGCGCGCCGCGCGGCCGGTTTCGACATGGAGGTGGCCTATCACAACCGCCGCCCGGTCGAGGGATCGCCCCACCTCTACCAGCCCTCGCTGCTCGAACTCGCACGCTGGAGCGACTTCCTCGTCATCACGGCCGCAGGCGGCGACGGCACGCAGCACCTGGTCAACGCCGAGGTGCTGGACGCGCTGGGCCCGCAGGGCTTTCTGATCAACGTGGCACGCGGCAGCGTGGTCGACGAGGCCGCACTGGTCCAGGCCCTGCAGCAGGGCCGCATCGCGGGCGCGGGCCTGGATGTGTTCGAGGACGAGCCCCGCCCCCATGCCGAGCTGCTGTCGCAGGACAACGTGGTGCTTGCACCCCACATCGCCAGCGGCACGCACGAAACCCGCCGCGCCATGGCCGACCTCGTGCTGCGCAACCTGGCGCAGTTCATCGCCACGGGCCGGCCCGAGGCCGAGGTGCCGTGGTCCGCCGCGCAGCAGGCGGCCCCCGCCGCCGCATAGCCGTTTTTTCCCAGAGACCGATCCAAACGATCCAAGAGCACGCCATGTCCTCCACCCCGACCATCACCGAGATCGAAGTCATTCCCGTCGCCGGCCGCGACGGCATGCTCATGAACCTCAGCGGCGCGCATGCGCCCTACTTCACGCGCAACATCGTACTCGTGCACGACAGCGCGGGCCACACCGGTGTGGGCGAGGTGCCTGGCGGCGAAGGCATACGCCAGGCGCTGGAGGACAGCAAGGCGCTGCTCATCGGCCAGTCCGTGGGCAACCACCTCAAGCTGCTGCAGAACCTGCAGCAGGCCCTGGCCGGCCGCGACACGGGCGGGCGCGGCCTGCAGACCTTCGATCTGCGCATTGCCGTGCATGCCGTCACCGCCGTGGAATCGGCCCTGCTGGACCTGCTGGGCCAGCACCTGGGCGTGCCCGTGGCAGCCCTGCTGGGCGAAGGCCAGCAACGCGACCGCGTGGAGATGCTGGGCTACCTGTTCTTCACCGGCCCCACCGACAAGACCGACCTGCCCTACGTCCAGCCCGGCGAAGACCAAAGCGGCACCGACGACTGGACGCAGGTGCGCCACATGACCGCCATGGACCCAGCCGCCATCGTGCGCCAGGCCGAGGCGGCGCACGCGCGCTACGGCTTCAACGACTTCAAGCTCAAGGGCGGCGTGCTGGCCGGCGAGCAGGAAGTGGAGGCCGTCACCGCGCTGGCCAGGCGCTTCCCGCAGGCGCGCGTCACGCTGGACCCCAACGGCGGCTGGCTGCTCAAGGACGCCATCCGCCTCATGCGCGACATGCACGGCGTGCTCGCCTATGCCGAAGACCCCTGCGGCGCCGAGAACGGCTTCTCGGGCCGCGAAGTCATGGCCGAATTCCGCCGCGCCACCGGCCTGCCCACGGCCACCAACATGATCGCCACCGACTGGCGCCAGATGGTGCATGCGCTGTCGCTGCAGTCCGTGGACATCCCCCTGGCCGACCCGCATTTCTGGACCATGGCCGGCTCCGTGCGCGTGGGCCAGACCTGCCGCGACTGGGGCCTGACCTGGGGCTCGCACTCCAACAACCACTTCGACATCTCGCTGGCCATGTTCACCCACGTGGCCGCCGCCGTGCCCGGCAAGGTCACGGCCATCGACACGCACTGGATCTGGCAGGACGGCCAGTACCTCACCCAGAACCCGCTGCAGATCAAGGGCGGCTTCGTCGAGGTGCCCAAGACCCCGGGCCTGGGCGTCACCGTGGACCGCGCCGCGCTGCAGCGCGCCAACGCCCTGTACCTGGAGCACGGCCTGGGCGCGCGCAATGACGCCATGGCCATGCAGTACCTGATTCCCGGCTGGACCTTCGACAACAAGCGCCCCTGCATGGTGCGCTGACCCCTTCCTTCCGTTACCCCTTTCCCGGAGCACCTCATGTCCCGCTACGACAACCTCATCAACGGCCAATGGAAGGCCGCCAACGGCTACAGCGCCAACACCAACCCCAGCGACCTGTCCGATGTGATCGGCGAGTACGCCCAGGGCAATGCCGCCGACGTGGAAGCCGCCATCGCCGCGGCGGCCGCGGCCTTTCCCGCCTGGAGCACCTCGGGCATCCAGGCCCGCCACGACGCCCTGGACAAGATCGGCAACGAAATCCTGGCCCGCAAGGAAGAGCTGGGCGACCTGCTGGCGCGCGAGGAAGGCAAGACCCGCCCCGAAGCCATTGGCGAAGTCGGCCGCGCAGGCCAGATCTTCAAGTTCTTCGCGGGTGAATGCCTGCGCCTGGCCGGCGAGACCCTGCCCTCCGTGCGCCCCGGCATCGGCGTGGAAATCACGCGCGAGCCCGTCGGCGTGGTGGGCCTGATCACGCCGTGGAACTTCCCCATCGCCATTCCCGCCTGGAAGATCGCCCCGGCCCTGGCCTTCGGCAACTGCGTGGTCCTGAAGCCTGCCGACCTCGTGCCCGGCAGCGCCTGGGCGCTGGCCGACATCATTCACCGCTCGGGCATTCCGGCCGGTGTCTTCAACCTCGTCATGGGCCCGGGCCGCGTCATCGGTGATGCCCTGGTGCGCCACAGCGACGTGGCCGCCATCAGCTTCACCGGCTCCGTCGGCGTGGGCCGCGGCATTGCCCGCGCCTGCGTGGAAAGCGGCAAGAAGGTGCAGCTGGAGATGGGCGGCAAGAACCCGCAGATCGTGCTGGACGACGCCGACCTCACCCAGGCCGTGGAGCTGTCCGCGCAAAGCGGCTTCTACTCCACGGGCCAGCGCTGCACGGCATCGAGCCGCCTCATCGTCACCGACAGGATCTACCCCGCCTTCATCGAGGCCCTGCAGGCCCGCATGGCCAGGATCAAGGTGGGCGACGCCCGCGCCGCAGGCACCGACATGGGCCCCGTGGTCAGCCAGGCCCAGCTGGAGCAGGACCTGAGCTACGTGGAAATCGCCAAGGCCGAAGGCGCCGTGCTGGCTGCGGGCGGCGCAGCCGCCGCCTGCCACACCGGCAGCGGCAACAAGGGCTACTACATGGCGCCCACCCTGTTCGTAGACACCCAGGCCGCCATGCGCATCAACCGCGAGGAAGTCTTCGGCCCCGTGGCCAGCGTCATCCGCGTGAAGGACTACGAGGAAGCCCTGGCCGTGGCCAACGACACGCCCTTTGGCCTGGCCGCAGGCATTGCCACCACCAGCCTCAAGCACGCCACCCACTTCAAGCGCCACAGCCAGGCCGGCATGGTCATGGTCAACCTGCCCACGGCCGGCGTGGACTACCACGTGCCCTTCGGCGGCCGCAAGGGCAGCAGCTACGGCCCGCGCGAACAGGGCCGCTATGCGCAGGAGTTCTATACGACGGTGAAGACGGCGTATACGCTGGCCTGAGGCTGAACCCAAAGCAGCCGCCAGGTGCTGGCGACTGCCTTCATCACTGACGCCATCCGCAACAAAACGATGCGGATGGCGTTTTTTCATTCGTCGTTGCGCCCACAGTCAATTCTCGTGCGCGAAAGTGCAGACCGCCCCGTCCATTGCACCAGGGCCTTGCATAGCATCTTCCTCAACGTGAGAGCCGGCTTCAGCCGGCCGGCGTCCATACCGGAGGGAGACCATGGCAACAACTGCAAGAATTTCCGGCCCCGTGGGGCGGGCGGCAATGAACCATCCCAAAGACGTGCTCACTGTCCAGCAATTGCTCAACGGACATATGCAGCGCGATCCCTGCCGCAAACTGCTGCGTGAGGACGGCAGATGGTCCAGGGCGCTGGAGCGCTCAATCGCCACCTTTCAGCAACTGTCCGGCTCACCCGTCATGACCCAGGGCCGGATTGCACCAGCGACCCGCATGTTCGAACTGCTGGCCCAGCCGCCAGCAATCTTTGGCTACGAACGGCGCATGGCGCAATTCATGGGGCCGGAGCCGGTAATTCAGGGGCCTACGATCGAGGTTTTCATCTTTGATGGGAGGTTTATCAGTTCAGGATCCCAATGGGGGCATGCTGCAATTGATATCGATGGAAAGATATACAGTCGTGCGCCGACAAAATATGCAGTTTTGGATCGAGAAGAGTATATTTATGAAAATATACATAGAGTTAAAAGAGATATCATCGGCCTAGTGATACGCCTGTCCAATGAAGAGAAATCAATCATCAAGAAAGAGCTTGACAAAAGAGTAAAGGAGAATAAACCCTACAGCATCACAGCCAACAGCTGCTCCACCAATGTTGCTGAGATTCTTGAGATGATAGGCATTCTCTCCCACGATCCTCGGTTCAAGAACAATCCTTCATCCGGCCATCTAACCTCTCCCAAGGAACTACTGCTTGCAGTTTCCAAATCTGGGCGTGTAATTAGAAAAGTGAACTATTCAAAGGCAAATTGATGAAAAAAATTACTCGATTCATGGGCCCTATTTTCGCCGCCACACTGGTTGCTTGCAGCTATGAACCAACAGGTCGATGGGAGGCTACAGACACGGTAAATATTTATTCAAACAACGATCACCCACTCGTAATCGCCTTTGTTGTGGAAAAAGGAGAAATATGTGCTATCAGTGAAGACATCATCATAAGAAAGGATCTTGGCTATGCACAGGTCTCCTGCGAAAAGGGCCGTGGATGGGATAAATCCGGCCGGTTCAAGAAGATCAGCGACTGAATCTCATGGCCTGCATTATTTTCCATATGACTTATGTCCAGTAGGGTTTCAGTGGCGTGAAGACACCCTAATGAAAACTCCTCGCTTTTCGATCATTTTTGGTTGGTGTGCCGTAATATTCGCCTGGACTTGCTGGGTTCTGGCCTACATACAATATAGCTGGTGGTGGCTGGTAGTTTCGTTGATTCCATATCTGATCTACCAAACATTCCTAAACAAGGATGGACAGGCCGGTGGCGAATAGGGGGACTGCCGCTGGTTTACGGAACAATATCCCATGACAGGAATTCTCTGGGTCATCAAAAGTCTCAGTGAATCACGGTCTGTGCACACACCCATGCAGACTACATACATCTAGATTCACAAAGCCTAAAAGTAATTTACCGAAACCCGGGGCGCAATGCCCCGGCAGGCCTGTCACAAGAAAGCCTGAATCAGCGCTGAAACGCCGCCGCAGCAGCCGCCATTCGCCGCAGATACGCCGGGTCTTCCTGCAGGCAATGCACGTAGTTGACCTCGTCCTCCACCAGCTCCTCCATCCGCTGCGCAGCCCCGCAAATGGCCTGCAGCGCATTGGCCACCACCTCCAGATTGCGGCAGCCCTCGGGCCGCTCCAGCCAGGCCAGCGCCAGCTGGCCCAGGGAATACACCTCGCTGCTGCCCTGCAGCGTCAGCCGGCCGATTTCGGTCACGGCATGGCTCAACTGCTGCGGCGTGGGCTGGGTCAGGGTTGTGGAAGCGGTACTCATGGCGCCACCCTTCCCACGGCAGATGCGCGAGAGTGAGGCGCTTGGGTGGCAGAGGGGAATGCAAAAGAAGAAATGCCGTGCATGGTTTCGTACTCCTTCGTGAGAACAAAAACCACCGGCCCGTGTTCTTACGCACAGACAGGTGGACGGGATGTTAAGAACACGAACGAAGCCGTGCGGACGCCCTTGCGGGTAGCCCCATCCCGTCCGTAACCGCAGGAACGCAGGCTTGCGCCCACGCTCCGGAAATCAGACGTGACAAGGCCTCCTTGACGGCGAGGCCGCACCGCTTCGTTTTGGGTGTTCTTACGCACCGGCCCCGGAACAGGGGGTTGCCGCGATGATAGAGGCTTTCAAGATGGCAAGCGCCCCAGCACTCCAGGCCGAGCGCAGCGAAGGCCCGCACCCACTCCCCGTATGTCCGCGCCTGCGCCGTGGTGGTTGCGGGGTTGCAGTCCTGCCGCAGGACAGGACTGCTTCGTCATCTGACTCGCCGTGATTGTTTGAACGTAGCTCGAAGAGCGAAGTGAGTTTCACGGCGAACCCCGCAACCGCCACGGCGCAGGTGGCCCCGCAGCGCAGCGAAGGGGTCGCGGACATCCGGGTCGCCTTCTTTGATCTGACCTTTCTTGGCGAATCAAGAAAGGGCAGTCGGCTGCCGGGCCGAGACCCGGCCTCGAAAAACAACCACCCGGCAGGGGCAAAAGATTGCACCTAAGCCAAAAGCAATCGAGGCACAAACAAGGTGGGCGGGAGTTAAGAACATGTGCAAGGCATGCGGACGCCCTCACGGGTAGCCCCATCCCGCCCCAAACCCAAAGACAGCCGGGTCCCCAAAAACCCCAGCCATCAAACCCCGGTCACGGATAGTAGCTCCCGCATCACTTCAGCAAATCACTTCAGAAAAACAGCACCCTCACCCAAGGCGCCACCACCACATTCAACGCCCCCGCAATCATCATCACCAACGAAGCAACCACCGCCTGCACATCCCCAAACTGCCGCGCCTTCGCCACCCCGCTGCCATGCGCGGCACCACCCAGAATGGCGCCCGCAGCCAGCTTGCTGCGCACGTGCGGCAGCAGCCGCAGGATGGTCTCGCCCATGAGCATGCCGCTGACGCCCGTGAGCAGCACGAACAGCGCGGCCAGGTCGGTGGGCCCGCCCAGCACGCGCTCGGCCTCGATGGCGAAGGGGGTGGTCACCGAGCGCACGGCCAGGCCCTTTTGCAGGTCCACGGGCAGTCCGAAGGCCTGTGCGAACCAGATGGTGGTGGCAATGGACACGCCACTGGCCACGAGCACGCCGGTGGCGATCGACATCCAGTGCTTGCGCAGCAGGTGGCGGTTTTCGTGCAGGGGCAGCGCAAAGGCCACCGTGGTGGGGCCCAGCAGCCAGACCAGCCAGTGCGTCTGGGCGATGTACTGCGGGTAGCGCACATGGGTCAGCAGCGCCAGCGCGATCAGCACCATGGGCGTGGCGACGATGGGCATGAGCAGCGGATGCGGATGGCGGCGGTACACGCGCTTGTTGGCCGCATAGCAGGCCAGCGTGGCCAGCAGCGACAGCAGGCCTATGGCCTGGTCGGACATGGCGTTCATTCCTGCTCCCTGTGCAGCCCGGCGCGTGTGGAGCGGCGCCGGGCCAGCCACAGCTCCAGCCGGTAGACGCGGTCCACGGCCAGCGCCGTGGCGGCCATCACGCAGGCCGTGCTGGCCACGATGACGCCCAGGATGCGCAGGCCCTGGTGCTGGATCAGCTCGGTGTATTCGGTGACGACCAGCATGGCGGGCACGAAGAAAAGCAGCATCTCGGCCAGCAGCCAGTTGGTGCCGCCCTGCAGCCAGCGCGCCTTGACCAGCCCGCTGAACAGGCCCGTGGCCAGCAGGGCGAAGCCGATCAGCCCGGCCGGCATGCCCCAGCCGAAATGGGCGCGCACGGCCTCCATGGCCACCCACAGCGCACTGAGCAGCCCCACCTGCAGCACGCCACGCAGCAGCGGCCAGCAGCGGTGCAGCAGGCCCTGAAACACCTGCGGCCGCAGGACGGGCATGGCGGAAATCTTTGACATGGGGCAATCCTAGGGTTTGCACTCAGATTCGTAAAATGAATAATCTCCATTTTTCCCATGCATAAAAGGAATCCTCATGGACCTGCGCGCGCTGCGCTACTTTGTCGAGGTGGTGCGCTGCAACAGCTTCACGCGTGCGGCCGAGGCGCTGCATGTGACCCAGCCCACCATCAGCAAGATGGTGCGGGCGCTGGAGGAGGAGCTGGGCGGCCCGCTGCTGCTGCGCGAGGGGCGCGGTGTGCAACTGACCGACGCAGGCCAGGTGGTCCATGCGCGCGGCCTGCAGGTGCTGGAGCAGTCACGCCAGCTGCTGCAGGAGGTGGCCGAGGTGGACGGCATTGCGCGCGGCAGCCTGAGCGTGGGCATCATGCCCACGGCCGGGCACTACATGGCGCCCGTGATCGCGCGCTTTCAGCAACTGCATCCGGGTGTGGAACTGCATGTGCAGGAGCAGGGCGCACGCGCCCAGCGCCAGCTGCTGCTGGACGGCAAGCTGGACATGGCGCTGGGCCTGCACGGCGCGGGCGAGGCGGGTGGTGACTTGGCCGGAGAGGGCCTGGAGTACTGCACCATCGCCCACCAGAAGACACGCGTGGCCTTTGCCGCGCACGAGGTGCCCGACCCGGACGCACCCGTGCACTGGAGCGAGCTGGCCCGGCGGCCCTTTGTGTTCTACACCTCGGACTTCGCCCTGCACCAGGCCGTGCTGGAGCATTGCGCGGCGGCAGGCTTCAGCCCACAGGTGCGGCTGCAGACGCGCTACTGGGACTTCATCGGCGACCTGGTGGCAGAAGGCGTGGGCGTGGCCGTGATGTTCGAGCATGTGATCGCGCGGTTCGACCCGCGGCGCGTGTCCAGCCGCCCGCTGGTGGGGCCTGAACTGCACTGGGACGTGGTGCAGCTGTGGCGCAGCGGCTATCTGTCACGCGCGGCGAGGGCCTGGCTGGAGTGCGTGCGTGCGGTCTATCCCGACGACAATCGCTGAGTCCATGCAACCCAGAAAACGCCCTCCTTCGCGCTCCTTTGCGGGCCCATCCCGGCGCCCGCAGACCGCCTTCGCCGACCGGCCCGACACCGGCCCCTCACGCCTGCTGTGCTTCAACAAGCCCTACGGCGTACTCAGCCAGTTCACGCCCGAGGGCCGCTGGCGTGGCCTCAAGGAATACATCGACGTGCCGGGCGTGCATGCGGCAGGCCGGCTCGACGCCGACAGCGAAGGACTGCTGCTGCTGACCAATGACGGCCCGCTGCAGGCGCGCATCGCCGATCCGCGCTTCAAGATGGAGAAGACCTACTGGGTACAGGTCGAGGGCCTGCCCGACGAGGCCGCGCTGCAGGCCCTGCGCCAGGGCGTGCAGCTCAACGACGGCATGACGCTGCCCGCGCAGGCGCGCCGGCTGGAGCCGCCGCCCGTGCTGTGGCAGCGCGACCCGCCCATCCGCGTGCGCCAGAACATTCCCGATTGCTGGATCGAACTGGTCATCCGCGAAGGCCGCAACCGCCAGGTTCGCCGCATGACGGCGGCCATTGGCCACCCCACGCTGCGGCTGGTGCGCGCGGCCATCGGGCCCTACACGCTGGACGGCCTGGAGCCCGGCCAGTGGAAGGACGTGGAGCCCGCCTAAGGCTCCGGATTGTCGGGAAGTGCCACAGCCTGCCAGCGCTGCAGGCCGAGCCACGGATGAAAGCGCCGCGCCTCGCCCACTTCCACCCGCTCCACACTGCCGGCCAGCAGCGGCCACAGGCGCTGCAATTGCGCCGAGCGCTGCTGCGTGCAGCGCCGCGCGCGGGCTAGCAGCTCGCTGCCCTGGCCCAGCAGGCGCGACAGCTCGCGCAGGCGTGGCGGCGGCAGGCATTGGGCGCTGGCCAGCATCAGCCAGGACGGTGCCTGGCCCGCCTGGGCGGGGCCGCTGGCGGCGAACTGCTCCAGCAAAGCGACATGGGCGCTGAGCAGGGGCGCGGGTGGCTTCTCGGCCAGCATGATCTCCAGCAGCCTGCCCTCGATGCGCCAGCGGGCGGGCACCACGGCATGCTCTACCGAGTTGCCGAAGCGCGTGGACTGGCGATGGCGGACGGCACGGCTGCCCTGCTCCAGCAAGGGCTGCAGCAGTTCGGCCAGGGCCTGCTCGCGCTGCGCCGTGGGCGCTTCGGCCAGCGTGATGCGCAGCGGCACGGCCTCGTAGCCGCGCAGCTGGTCGCGCCAGGCCATCCAGCCCGCCGTGTCGGGGCCGCCCAGCAGCAGGGCGAGGAAGGCGCCCAGGCCGGCCAGAGCCGATCCGGTCCACCAGGACACCTGCACAGGCTGCCGCCCGGCGATCAGCCAGCCCGTCAACCAGACCAGCGCCCCGGCGCAGGTGGCCGCCAGCAGGCCCATGCCGAAGGCGAGGAAGGGCGCGCCATCGAGCCGGTCGGGCAGCAGCACCAGCATGGCCACGCAGGCCGCGCCGGCGCACAGCGCAACGGCCCACCAGCCCGCCACGGGCAGGGTGCGCGCGGTGCGCTCTGTGTGGCCTATGCGCCCCGCCACCGCAAGCAGCATGAGGGCCACCACCGCGCCAGCGGTCAGCGCAATGAACAAGGGCGCAAACACCCACAGCGCCAGCAGCCCGAGGACCGCCGATACCGCAAGCGACAGCGCCAGCATGCTCAGGCCTTCTTGAGGAACTCCGACTTGAGCAGCATGGAGCCCAGTTCGGTCTTGCAGTCCACGTTGTGGCCGTCGGCGCCATCGACCAGGCGGATGCCCTTGATCTTGCTGCCCTTCTTGAGCACGGTGGACGAGCCCTTGACCTTGAGGTCCTTGACCAGGATCACGGCATCGCCGTCGGCCAGCGCATTGCCGTTGGCGTCGCGCACGATGCCGTCGCCAGCGGCGGCTTCGCCGGACTCTTCTTCGGCCTGCATGGGCCATTCGAAGGCGCAGTCGGGGCAGATGTAGCTGGTGGCGTCGGGATAGGTGTTTTCAAGGCCGCACTGGGGGCAGGCGGGAGTGGTCTGGGGCATGGGATGGACAGATTCGGTGAAGACAAAGAGGCGCGGCGGGCGCGCCGTACCTGGCGATTGTCGCCCCTGCCCCCGCAGGCATGCCCCGGCAAACCCGAGCGGCCTGCTACGCTGCGCGCCATTCTTTGCTTTTTCCCCATGGATACGCTGACCCCCTTGCGCGCCTTCCGGCGCATCGTAGAACTGGGCTCCATCGCCAAGGCGGCCGACGCGCTGGACCTGTCCTCGGCCGCGCTGAGCAAGCAGCTGCGCGCGCTCGAAGCCCATCTGGGCGCCGTGCTGCTGCAGCGCACCACGCGCCGCATGAGCCTGACCGACACGGGCCAGGCCTACTACGCAGAGTGCTGCAGGCTGCTCGATGAATTCGATGCGCTGGAGCAGTCGGTGCGCGCGCAGGCGCAGCAGGTGGCCGGCCGGCTGCGCGTGAATGCGCCGCTGTCGTTTGCGCTGAGCACGCTGTCGCCGCTGCTGGCGCGCTTCATGCAGCGCCATCCGCAGCTGCAGATCGACCTGTCCATGGAAGACCGGCTGGTGGATGCGGTGGGCCAGGGCTTCGATGTGTCCATCCGCCTGAGCGCGGAGCTGGCGGACTCCTCGCTGATCGCGCGGCGCCTGGCCTCGCTGTCGCAGATGCTGTGCGCGGCCCCTTCCTATCTGCAGGCGCATGGCCGCCCGGCCAGTGCCGCCGCGCTGCGCGGCCATGCGCTGCTGAACTACAGCCTGGCGCATGCGCCCCGCGAAGCGGGCGAGAGTCCCCAGGCGCCGTCCGAGGCGCGTGCCAACGTCAACAACAGCCTGATGCTGCGCGACCTGCTGGTGGCGGGCCTGGGCATTGGCGCCCTGCCCTCGTTCCTGGCGCGGCCGGCGATTGCGGCAGGCCAACTGGTCGCACTGGACCTTGCGGACCAGGCCGCGCAGGCCCGCCATGTCTACGCGGTCTATCCCACGCAGCGCCACCTGCTGCCCAAGGTGCGCGCCTTCGTGGACTTTCTGGCCGAGGAGCTGCCTGCCGCCATGGGCGAGGATTGTTGACGCCGCGTTAAGAGTTCCTCAAGCGCACGCCCCTTTTTCGCGCCGGGCCTGCGACCTACGCTTGCCGTCCATCACAGCCATGAAGGACACAAGCATGACGCAATGCAATGATTTTTCCTGCGCCCTGCCCGCGCAGGATGCGGCGGCCCCCTCGCCGCAGCAGGCCCTGCAGGCGGCGCCTGCTGCGGCGCCCGCCGTCGCCCCCGCCATCGACTTCTTCCATGACGTGGTCTGCGGCTGGTGCTACGTGATGTCGCCACGCCTGCGCCAGGTGGCGCGCGAGCTGGGCCTGCGCGTGCGCCACCGCAGCTTCGTGCTGCAGGCCTCGCGCGCCGAGATGGTGGCGGCCTTCGGCTCCATGGAGCGCGCCAAGCAGGTCATCCTGGAGCACTGGCAGGCCTGCGCGGAGCATGACGACGAGGACCGCATCGACATCGAGGGCATGCGCCGCGAGGCCTTCGAATACCCCAGCGGCATGGCCGGCGCACTGGCCTGCCAGGCGGCCCAGATCCTGGGCGGCGATGACGCGCACTGGGATCTGTTCGACGCCATCCAGCATGCCCACATGAGCGAGCACCGCAACATCGGCGACGCCGAAGTGCTGCTGGACATCGCCACGCGCACGGGCTTCGAGCGCAATGCCTTCGCGGGCTGCATGGAAGGCGCCCAGGCGCTGGAGCAGGTGCGCCAGGACCGCGCGCTGGCGCAGCGCATGGGCCTGCGCTCCATTCCCACGCTGATCGCGCCGCGCCTGCCGCCGCTGCAGACCCAGTCGCTGGCTGCGCTGCGCGAACGGCTGCACTTCCTGGCGGCCTAAGCGCCCCCGTCTTTGCTTTTTTCATCGGCGTTTTTCCGCCTTCCCTCGCGCGCGGCATGCGCGCCCTTTTTCAGCAGACCAAGGACTCTTGCATGACTCTCCAACGCTTCGCTCGCCGCATGGCGCTGCCCTCTCTCGTGATCGCCCTGGCCGCCGCCTTCGCGGGCACCGCGGCCCAGGCCCATGGCGGCCACGAGCCCCCGGCCGGCGCACGCCAGGACGTGGGCACCAGCCCCTGGGGGCCGGCCGACGAGATCGGCCGCCTGAACCTGATCACGCCGGCCTCGCGCGCGGCCATCCTGCAGCGCATCACGGGCGGGCAGGTCTATGACCTGGCCACCGAGTACTACGTAGGCATGCCCAGCTGGCAGGACGCGGGCGATCCGCACTACCAGTTCTGGATGACGCACACGCCGCGCGGCACCGTGGTGGACGACCCGATGAACGTGGGCAAGGACATGAACGCCACGCGCAGCTACACGGGCACGGCGTTTTCCATGTACAGCCACACGGGCACGCACATCGATGCGCTCAACCACTTCGGCATCCGCGGCAGGATCTGGAACGGCTTCAGCGCAGACCAGCACCTGGGCGACCGGGGCTGGCAGCGCACGGGCATAGAGAAATTCCCGCCGCTGGTGGCGCGCGGCGTGCTGATCGACGTGGCGGCCGCCAAGGGCCTGGAGATGCTGCCCGACCAGTACCGCATCACGCGCCAGGACCTCAAGGATGCGCTGGCACGCCAGAAGGTGACGCTGCAGGAGGGCGACATCGTGCTGGTGCGCACGGGCCGCATGAAGCTGTACGGCCAGCCCCAGGCCTACATGGCCAAGCCGCCGGGCCTGGGCCTGGATGCCGCACGCTTTCTGGTGGAGGAAGGCGGCGCCATGATCGTGGGCGCCGACAACCTGAGCCTGGAGACGTTCCCGTCCGAGGTGGACGACGACTACGTACCGCTGCACAGCTACCTGCTGGCGCAAAAGGGCGTGCCCATCATGGAGCTGGTGGCGCTGGACGATCTGTCGCGCGACAAGGTCTACGAGTTCGCCTTCATCGGCGGCCCGCTCAAGATCCGCGGCGGCGACGCCGCGCCGCTGCGGCCCATCGCCATTCCGGTGCGCTGAGCGGGGCAAGACGAGATTTCTTGAGCTTGACCTCGAAACTCCCGCGCCCCCAAGGCGAGGGACACCGAGCAAGGGCCGCCCCGCAGCAAGGGTGTCGTCCCCCTCCGAAGAGAGGGGGAAGGCGCGAAGCGACTCAGGGGGTGATCACAGACTCGTGCCCATTTTGCTGAGGAAGCGCTCGCAGGCGTCGAGCTGGGCCAGCTCGACGAACTCGTCGGGCTTGTGCGCCTGCTCGATGGAGCCGGGGCCACAGACCACGGTGGGAATGCCGGCGTTGTGGAACAGGCCGGCCTCGGTGCCGTAGGCCACCTTGCGCTTTTCCTGGTCGGCGGTCAGCGCGCGCACCAGCTGGGTGATGGCGGCTTCTTCCGAGGCTTCCAGCGCGGGCGCGCTGGCGCCGGTCTCGATCTCGATGCGCGCGTCGGCGAATTCGGCGCGCATGCGCGGCAGCAGTTCGTCGCGCACATAGGACTCGACCTGGGCCTGGATGCCATCCACCGACATGCCGGGCAGGTTGCGGAATTCATAGGCGAATTCGCACAGCTCGGGGATGGTGTTGACCGCGATGCCACCCTGGATCTGGTTGGTGGTCATGGTGGTGAAGGGCACGTCGAAGAATTCGTCGTAGGGGCCGTGCGCCTTGAAGTGGTCGGCGATGTCCCGGATGCGACAGATCAGCCGCGCCGCGTACTCGATGGCATTGCTGCCGCGCGGCGTGAGCGACGAATGCGCGGCCTTGCCGTGCACGCGGCAGCGGTAGAGGTTGATGCCCTTGTGCGCCACCACGACCTGCATGCTGGTGGGCTCGCCGACCACGCAGCCGTCGAAGCGCGCGCCCTCGGCCTTGAGCTGGTTGATCATCACGGGCGCGCCAGCGCAGCCGATTTCCTCGTCGTACGAGAAGGCCAGGTGCACGGGCCTGGCGCGCTGCGTGGCCAGGAATTCGGGCACCAGCGCCAGCGAGGCGGCGATGAAGCCTTTCATGTCGCAGCTGCCGCGACCATACAGGCGCCCGCCCTTTTCGGTGAGCGCAAAGGGGTTGGTGCTCCACTGCTGGCCATCGACGGGGACCACGTCGGTATGGCCGGACAGCACGATGCCACCCTGCGTTTCGCCGTTGTGGGCCGGCAAAGTGGCGAAGAGATTGGCCTTGGCGCCGTCCGGAGAGTGGAACAATCGGGCACTCACGCCCAGCGTGGCCAACTCATCGCGTACACACTCGATCAGCGCCAGGTTGGAGTTGCGGCTGGTGGTGTCGAATGCGACCAGTGTTTCCAGCCAGTCGCGGGTGTTTTTCCAGGTAGTCATGTGGTTCCATCTGCGCCATGGCCTGCGCCGCCCTTCGTGGACGACGCAGGCCATGGCATAGGCATTGCATATGGCGAAGCAGTGTACGCCCGGGTTGCGGCCCGGGCAGGCACGCCGACCCATGCCCCGGGCGTGACTGCCGTCTTTTCAATCCCTTTTCGGAAATGGACCCTGCTTTGACCAAGCAAACCGTCTCGACCCGCAACATCGTGGCTGCCGTCATCGGCAACGCGCTGGAGTGGTATGACTTCCTGGTGTTCGCCTTCATGACACCCATCGTCGCCAAGCTGTTCTTTCCCAGCAATCCCGACAATCCGGACGACAACATCAACCGCATCCTGATGACCACGGCCGTGTTCGGCGTGGGATTTTTCATGCGGCCCGTGGGCGGCATCCTGCTGGGCCTGTACGGGGACCGCAAGGGCCGCAAGGCGGCCATGGTGATGGTGACGGGCCTGATGGCCGTGGCGATCGCGCTGATCACGCTGGCGCCCACGTATGCGGCGGTGGGCATCCTGGCGCCGCTGTTCATCGTGCTGGCGCGGCTGCTGCAGGGCTTTGCGGCCGGCGGCGAGTTCGGCACGTCCACGGCACTGCTGATCGAGCTGGCACCGCCCGGCAAGCGCGGCTTCTATGGCTCCTGGCAGATGGCCGGCCAGATGCTGGCCCTGCTGATCGGCGCGGCCACGGGCACGCTGATCACCGAGATCTTCACCGAGGAGGAACTGATGGCCTGGGCCTGGCGCGTGCCCTTCGCCGTGGGCCTGCTGATCGTTCCCGTGGCGCTGTACATCCGCCGCCATGTGGAGGAGCCCGAGGTCTTCAAGGAAATGCAGGCCGCGCAGGCCAGCGGCAAGGCGCGCCAGATCGGCATCATGGAGATGCTGCGCACGCATGCGCGCGAGACGCTGGTGGGCATGGGCCTGGTGGTCACGGCCACGGTGTCCATCTACATCACCTTCACCTATCTGGTGACCTATGCCACGGTGACGCTGAAGCTGCCCATGCGCGATGCCTTCATGGTGCAGATGGCCGGCGCCGCGCTGATGGTGGTGATCATGCCGTTCTTCGGCGCCCTGTCGGACCGCGTGGGCCGCCGCATGCTGACCATCGGCTCGCTGATCGGCTACCTGGTGGTGCTCTACCCGCTGTATGCCTGGCTGACGGACGGCCCCACGGTGCAGAAGCTGCTGATCACCCAGCTGGTGGTCTGCGTGTTCGTGGCCGTGTTCTTCGGCGTGTTCAGCACGGTGATGGCCGAGCTGTTCCCGCCCCAGGTGCGTTCGGCCGGCATGTCCATGGCCTACAACGTGGCGGTGATGATCTTCGGCGGCTTCGCGCAGTTCATCGTGACCTGGCTGATCCGCTCCACGGGCTCGCCCATGGCGCCGGCCTTCTATGTGATGTTCGGCGTGACGCTGGGCCTGTTCGCGGCCTTCTTCATCAAGGACCGCGCGATGGAGCGCAACCTGCGCTGATCCCGGCGCGGTGCGCAAGGCACCGCGCCCGCGCATGCCGCGCATGCCCCGCATGCCCCGCCACGGGGCCTGCGCCCCGCACGCGCACCCGCCTGCGCACCATGCGCGGGCATGACGGCCACCCGCCCTGCACCACGGCGGGGAGGCCCGCCCGCATCGGCGGATTTCATGCAGAAAAAGTCAGGGCTGATGCTCTCTGGAGTGCCGCAAATCTGCAGGGATTACCCTCTGCTGGCACGCGTTTCGCTTGTCTACATTCTTGCATGCAAGTTGTAAATCCACTTGCATACAAGATTCCACAACTTGCGAAAGACGACTATGCGCCGCTTTGCCAGATCACTGTTCGGACAGGTGGTGATCGCACTCATCCTGGGTGTGCTCGCCGGAATATTGGCCCCTGAATGGGCCGTGAAGCTCAAGCCCCTGGGCGATGGTTTCATCAAGCTCATCAAGATGATCATTCCCGTGCTGGTGTTCTGCGTGGTGGTGCACGGCATCGCGGGCGCAGGCGACCTCAAGCGCGTGGGCCGGGTCGGCGTCAAGTCGCTGATCTACTTCGAGGTGCTGACCACCATCGCCCTGGTGCTGGGCCTGGTGCTGGCCTTCGTGTTCCAGCCCGGCGCGGGCATGAACGTGGACCCGAGCAAGCTCGACGCCTCGGCCATGAGCGCCTACGCCAGCAACGCCGACAAGCTGACCAGCGGCGGCACGGTGGACTTCCTGATGAAGCTCATCCCCACCACCGTGGTGCAGGCCTTTGCCACGGGCGACGTGCTGCAGGTGCTGCTGTTCGCCGTGCTGTTCGGCTGCGCGCTGACCATGCTGGGCGAGCGCGGCGCGCCCGTGCATGCGCTGATCGACACGCTGTCGAACGTGCTGTTCAAGATCATGGGCATCCTCATCAAGCTGGCCCCGCTGGGCGTGCTGGGTGCGATCTCGTTCACCGTGGGCCAGTACGGCATAGGCTCGCTCAAGCAGCTGGGCATGCTGGTGCTTCTGTTCTACGTGGCGGTGATCTTCTTCGTCTTCGTGGTGCTGGGGCTGGTGATGCGCTTTTCGGGCTTCAGCCTGATCAAGCTGCTGCGCTACCTGCGCGAGGAGCTGATGGTGGTCTTCGCCACCACCTCCTCGGACAGCGTGCTGCCCCAGATCATGGCCAAGCTGCGCAACATGGGCGTGCGCGACTCCACCGTGGGCCTGGTGATTCCCACGGGCTACTCGTTCAACCTGGACGCCTTCTCCATCTACATCACGCTGGCGGCCGTGTTCATCGCCCAGGCCACGAACACGCCCATCGGCATGGCCGACCTGCTGACCATCCTGGCGATTGCGCTGGTGACCTCCAAGGGCGCCCACGGCGTGCCGGGCTCGGCCATCGTGGTGCTGGCGGCCACGCTGCATGCGATTCCGGCCATCCCCGCCATCGGCCTGGTGCTGGTGCTGTCGGTGGACTGGTTCATGGGCATTGCCCGCGCGCTGGGCAACCTGATCGGCAACTGCGTGGCCACCGTGGCCATCGCGGCCTGGGAAGGTGACATCGACCGCGAGCGCGCCCATGCCGTGCTCAACGGCCTGGCCGACAATCAGGGGCCCGACGCCGAGCCCTCCGGCGCCGCCGCCGTCCCCGCAACCGTGACCCCTGCCCACCCTGCAACGCAATGACACCTGTAAGCCCCCAGCACATCGCCGAGCGCGTCGTCGAAGCCATCCTGGCCCAGAAACTGGCGCCCGGCGAACGGCTGGGGGAGCAGGAGCTGGCCGATAACTTCGCGGTCAGCCGCACCATGGTGCGCGAGGCGCTGATGCAACTGCAGGCGCGCGGCTTCGTGCAGGTGCAGCCCCGGCGCGGCTGGTACGTGGTCCAGCCCTCGGCCGAGGAGGCGCAGGACGCCTTCGCGGCGCGCCGCATCATCGAGACCGGCATCCTGGGCGAGGCCGGCCGCCCGATGCAAAGCGTGATCGGCCAGCTGCGCCGCCACATCGCCCAGGAGCAGGAAGCCATTGCCGGCGCCGACGCGGCCACGCGCGCCTTCCTGCTGGCCGACTTCCACGTCTGCCTGGCCGAGCAGATGGGCCACCGCCTGCTGGCGCTCACCCTGCGCGACCTCACGGCCCGCACCACGCTGGCGGCCACATTGTTCCAGTCCACGCACAGCGCCAGCCAGTCCTGCGCCGAGCACGAGCGCATCGTCGAGGCGCTGGAGCGCGGCGACACCGAGGGCGCCAAGGCCCTGCTGCTGGAGCACATCGGCACGGTGGAACGCTCGCTGGAGATCCGCCCGAGCGAGGCGCCCGACGCCAGCGACCGCCTGCGCGCCACGCTGGCGCCCCTGTTCGGGGGATAACCCTGTGTCGGAGGGTCGGCAAATTTCCACCGACCGTCGCTAAAACGCCAATCTGGGTCCTACGGGACGCACTGTCATGGTGCCGACACGGCTGACTGCATACGCTGCTGAGTTGGCGCATTGCGCGCCGTTCATCAACCCACCACTGCTTCGGATATGACCCAACGTCCTATGTCCTTTTCCCGCACTCCCCTGCTCGCGTCCCTGTGCGCGGCTGCAGTCCTCACGGCCTGCGGCGGTGACGGCGGCTCGTTCTACCTCACGCTCGACGGAAAGCAGCCCCAGGTGATCGCCCACCGCGGCTTCTCGGGCAAGTTCCCGGAGCAGACGCGCATGGCCTACGAGGCCGCCGCCGATGCAGGCGCGGACATGCTCGAACTCGACATGCACATGACGAAGGACTGCCAGCTGGTCGCCCGCCACAACGCCTGGCTCAGCGACAGCACCAACGTGGCCGACGTGGCCAAGACCAATGCCGAAGTGGCACGCCGCCAGCGCACTGCGGCCGGCGTGCTGGTCAACGTGAAGTACCCCGCCGTGCCTGCCAACGGCCCCTCGCAATACCTGAGCGACCAGCTCGATGCCAACGATCCCAAGTCCGTGCTCAAGGCCCTGGTGGTCGATGGCGAGGACCACCGCAACGACTGGTCCATCAGCGACTTCACGCTGCAGGAGCTGCGCACCTGGCTGACCGGCACCATCCTGGACAACCGCAGCGAGCGCCCCACCGAGTGGAACGGCAAGCTGCCCCTGATCAGCGCCCAGGACGTGCTGGACATCGCCGCCGCCAAGGGCAAGGCCCTGGGCCGCACCATCCCCGTCTACGCCGAGACCAAGAACCCCTACTGGAACAACCAGCAGGCGATCGCCAACGGCTGCGGCGCGCCCGGCTCGCGCCCGTTTGAAGACGCGGTGATCAAGCTGCTGGACCAGAACAAGCTCAACGCCAAGGACTCGGCCATCTACATCCAGAGCTTCGACCCGGCCAGCCTCAAGTACCTGCGCCAGGCCGGCATGAAGGCCAAGGGCGTGCAGCTGATCGACGGCAACGACTTCAGCCTGCGCGACGGCTCCATGGTCTACATCACCAACGATGAGTGGACCTTCATCAGCGGCCGCCCCTACAGCTGGACCCTGGCCGGCGACGCCCGCACCTTCGCCGCCATGCTCACGCCCGCAGGCCTGGCCGACATCAAGACCTATGCAGACGGCATCGGCCCCTGGAAGCCCCAGGTCCTGGCCCACTCCGTCGTGCCCTACAAGGACGGCGCCGGCCTCAAGGACGTGAACACCGTCAAGGACACGGGCCTGATCCGCGACGCCCACAAGGCCGGCCTGATCGTGCACAGCTTCACCTTCCGCAACGAGCCAGGCCGCCTGGCCGGCCTGTACAAGGGCGACCCCGTGCAGGAATACCTGACCTACTACCGCCTGGGCATCGACGGCGTGTTCACCGACTTCACGGACACGGCCGTGGCGGCGCGCAAGGCGTACAACAAGGAAATCGGGCTCTGATCGAGCGCTGAATGCCGCTGCGGCGGCGTCCATAAAAAAGCCAGGGCATGCCCTGGCTTTTTTCTTGCAACGCGCGGCACCAGTCCGCGCGGACAAACGTTCTCACCCCAGATTCGGCGCCAGCAACCGGCGCAGTTCCTCGATGTCCATGCCCCGGCGCGCGGCCATGTCGGCGAGCTGGTCCTCGCCGATCTCGCCGACATTGAAGTAGACGGAGTCGGGGTGGCCGATGTAGAAGCCGCTGACGCTGGAGGCCGGGTTCATGGCCAGGCTTTCGGTCAGGGTCATGCCGATCTCGTCGGCCTTGAGCACGGCGAACAGGTCGGTCTTGGCGCTGTGGTCGGGGCAGGCCGGGTAGCCGGGCGCGGGGCGCACGCCCTTGTACTGTTCCTTGATCAGCGCTTCGTTGCTGAGGTCCTCGTCGGGCGCATAGCCCCACAGGTCCTTGCGCACGCGCTGGTGCAGGCATTCGGCGAAGGCCTCGGCCAGGCGGTCGGCCAGGGCCTTGAACATGATGCCGGAGTAGTCGTCCAGCGCGTCCTGGAACTCCTTGTCCTTCTTCTCGGCGCCGATGCCGGCCGTGACGGCGAACAGGCCCGCATAGTCCTGGATGCCCGATTCCTTGGTGGCCACGAAGTCGGACAGGCAGCGGCTGGGGCGCATCACGGGCTGGCCATCCGGGCCTTCCACCATCTGCTTTTCGGTCTGCTGGCGCATGCCGTACCAGGTCATCAGCACCTGGCTGCGGGACTCGTCGGCGTAGAACTCGATGTCATCGCCCACGCGGTTGGCAGGGAACAGGCCGATGGCGCCGTTGGCCTGCAGCCAGCGGCCTTCGATGATTTTCTTGAGCATGGCCTGGCCGTCGGCCAACACCTTGCGCGCCTCGACGCCGACGATCTCGTCGTCGAGGATGGCCGGATAGGGGCCGGCCAGGTCCCAGGTCTGGAAGAACGGGCCCCAGTCGATATATTCGGCGATCTCGGCCAGGTCGAAGTTGCGGAACACGCGCCGGCCCAGGGCGCGCGGCGCCACGGGGGCCTGGGAAAAGTCCACGGGCGTGGCGTTGGCGCGGGCCTTTGCCAGAGGCCACAGCGGTGTCTTCTTCTTGTTGGCGTGCTGGGTGCGGACCTTGTCGTAGTCGGCCTGGATCTCGGCCAGGTAGTTGCCCTTGTTCTCGCCCAGCAGGCTCTGGGCCACGCTGACGCTGCGCGAGGCATCGGGCACGTAGACCACGGGGCCTTCGTACTTGGGCGCGATCTTGACGGCGGTGTGCACGCGCGAGCAGGTGGCGCCGCCGATCAGCAGCGGAATCTTCTTGATGCGGAAGTAGTCGTCCTTGTGCATCTCGCCGGCGACGTATTGCATCTCTTCGAGGCTGGGCGTGATCAGGCCCGACAGGCCGATGATGTCCGCGCCCTCGGCCTTGGCCCGGGCCAGGATCTCATGGCAGGGCACCATCACGCCCATGTTGATGACCTCGAAGTTGTTGCACTGCAGGACCACGGTGACGATGTTCTTGCCGATGTCGTGCACGTCGCCCTTGACGGTGGCGATGACGATCTTGCCCTTGCTGGACACGTCCAGGCCCGCCGCTTCCTGCTGGCGCTTTTCCTCTTCGATGTAGGGCACGAGGTGGGCCACGGCCTGCTTCATCACGCGCGCCGACTTGACCACCTGGGGCAGGAACATCTTGCCGGCGCCGAACAGGTCGCCCACGATGTTCATGCCGTCCATGAGCGGGCCTTCGATCACGTGCAGCGGGCGGCCGCCGCCCTGCACCACGATCTGCTGGTAGGCCTCTTCGGTGTCGACGACGATGAAGTCGGTGATGCCGTGCACCAGGGCGTGCGACAGGCGCTCGCCCACGGTCTTCGGGTTCTCGGGCGTGCCGCGCCATTCGAGCTTCTTGCTGTCGTCCTTGGCGGCGCCCTTGGCCGCGTCGGCAATCTCCAGCAGGCGTTCGGCAGCGTCAGGGCGGCGGTTGAGCACCACGTCTTCCACGCGCTCGCGCAGCTGGGGCTCCAGGTCGTCATAGACGCCGACCATGCCGGCGTTGACGATGCCCATGTCCATGCCCGCCGAGATGGCGTGGTACAGGAAGACGGTGTGGATGGCCTCGCGCACGGGGTCGTTGCCGCGGAAGCTGAAGCTCACGTTGGAGACACCGCCCGAGACCTTGGCGCCGGGCAGGTTGCGCTTGATCCAGCGCACGGCCTCGATGAAGTCCACGGCGTAGTTGTCGTGTTCCTCGATGCCGGTGGCCACGGCGAAGATGTTGGGGTCGAAGACGATGTCCTCGGGCGGGAAGCCCACCTCGTCCACCAGGATGCGGTAGGCGCGCTCGCAGATCTCGATCTTGCGCTGGTAGGTGTCGGCCTGGCCCTTCTCGTCGAAGGCCATGACCACGGCGGCCGCGCCGTAGCGCCTGATCAGCCGGGCCTGGCGCTTGAATTCATCCAGGCCTTCCTTCATGGAGATGGAGTTGACGATGCCTTTGCCCTGCAGGCAACGCAGGCCGGCCTCGATGACTTCCCACTTGGAGCTGTCCACCATGACCGGCACCTTGGCGATGTCGGGCTCGGAGGCGATGAGGTTCAGGAAGCGCACCATGGCGGCCTTGCTGTCGAGCATGGCCTCGTCCATGTTCACGTCGATCACCTGGGCGCCGTTTTCCACCTGCTGGCGTGCCACGGACAGCGCTTCCTCGTACTGCTCGTTGAGGATCATGCGCGCAAAGGCCTTGGAGCCCGTGACGTTGGTGCGCTCGCCCACGTTGACGAACAGCGTGCCCTCGCCGATGGAGACAGGCTCCAGGCCCGACAGACGCATGGGAGGGGGAGTGAAAGAGGACGACATCAAGCTCACCTGCAAAAACGGCATGGCAACAGGTGAGCGTCGTTGGCACCGTGGGCGCGGTCCGGCCGGGAACCTGCACCTGGCCCAAGCCTGACGCGGCCCGCGATCCGGTGTACGGATGGGCGGGTGCCGCGCTGCAACGCTCCTCGGGCCAAAGCCCGGGATTCTACGGCGGCTGGCGGCGGCCTGCAGTGCGGGTTTTACGCCCGCATTCGGGGCAGGCCTGCACAAAGCCATGCGGCACTGCACCAAAGCGCGGCAGCGCGGGCCGCCGGCGCCGCCTTCGGGGCGGATTGTCGATACCCCATCGCCCCGGATTCTTTGCAGTGCCTGAGGACAACGCTCCTTTTTTTGCATCTGGCACGCAATTCGCTATCTGCTGGGTACGTGGTCTGACCAGTCAGGCCAAAACCCTCCACCCGCGCCAGCCCATGCAAAGCATTCCGATCTCGATGGCCCAGACGCTGCAGCAGCACATCCTGAGCGGCCACTATCCCGGCGGCAGCCAGCTGCCGCCGCAGCGCGAGCTGGCCCGGCAGCTGGGCATCAGCCGCGCTTCGCTGCGCGAGGCGCTGTCCATGCTGGAGGCCCTGGGCCTGGTCGAGATCCAGCCGGGCAAGGGCGTGCGCATCAACGGCCCGCACAGCGGCCGTGCACGCATGCACCGCGCCTATGCCACCCCGGCGCTGGGCACGCTGTCGCCGCGCCAGCTGATCGAGCTGCGCCTGGTGCTGGAGCCGGGCTGGGCCGCGCTGGCGGCCGTGCGCGCCGACGACAGCGGCCTGCGCCAGCTGCAATGGACCCAGTCCCAGCTGGCCCACGCCCTGGACCGCAGCGACCTGCTGGCCGCCGCCGACGCCGATCTGCAATTCCACCTGCTGCTGGCCCAGCTGTCGGGCAACCCGGGCCTGGTGGCCATGGCGCGCCAACTGGAGCTGGCCATCAGCCACAGCCTGCGCCTGCCGTTTGCCTGGAGCGGCGCCGACGACCAGCCCGTGCGCGAGCACGACGCCATCGTGCAGGCCGTCTGCGCGGGCGATGCGCCGGGTGCCGCGGGCGCCATGCGCGCCCACCTGCTGTCGGCCGCAAGGCGCAGCGGCATCGATCTCGACACACCGGACGACGCGACGGCGCCCGACGCAACAGCGCCCGATACATCTGCGCCCGACCCTGACCCGCTTTCCTTTCGCCTCACCCCACCTTCCGAAGGAGCTTTCGCATGACTTCCCCCCTGACACCCCGCCGCGCATTCATCCGCACCGCCCTGGCGGCCGCCACCCTGGCCGCTGCCGGCCTGGGCGGCGCAGCCCATGCCGACATGCTGGCCAACATCCAGAAGGCCGGCGTGCTGCGCGTGGCGATTCCGCAGGACTTCCCGCCCTTCGGCTCGCTGGGCACCGACCTGAAGCTGCAGGGCTATGACATCGACATGGCCGCCCTGGTGGCCCAGGAGCTGGGCGTGAAGGTGGAGCTGGTGCCCGTGACCAGCACCAACCGCATCCCCTTCCTGACCACGGGCAAGGCCGACATCGTCATCTCCAGCCTGGGCAAGAACGCCGAGCGCGCCAAGGTGATCGACTTCACCCAGGCCTATGCGCCCTTCCCCAAGAGCGTCTACGGCCCCAAGGACGTGAGCATCAAGGCCCCTGCCGACCTGGCCGGCAAAACCGTAGGCGTGACGCGCGGCTCCACCGAGGACCTGGCCCTCACGCAGGTGGCGCCGGCCTCGGCCACCATCAAGCGCTACGAGGACAACAACGCCACCGCGCAAAGCTATCTGACGGGCCAGGTGCAGCTGGTGACGCTGGGCAACATCGTGGCCAACGCCGTCAACGAGCGCACCAGGCTGCGCCAGCTGGACGTGAAGTTCGCGGTCGAGGACACGCCCTGCTACATCGGCGTGGCCAAGGGCGAGCCGGCGCTGCTGCAGAAGGTGGACGCCATCATCACCAAGCTCAAGGCCGACGGCCGCCTGACCAGCCTGTCCCAGCGCTGGATGAAGATGCCGCTGCCTGCCACCCTGTAACCGCTGCGCCCCTGCTCCCGGAAATCCTTCCATGGCCTATCAATTCGACTTCGGTGCCGTGTTCGACTACAGCGGCCTGCTGGCACAGGGCGCAGGCTTCACGCTGGCGCTGACGGCGGCGGGCGCCGTGCTGGGCGGCGCCATCGGCGTGGCCGGCGGCGTCAGCCGCGCCTGGCGCATTGCGCCGCTGCACTGGCTGTTCAAGGTGTACGTGGAGGGCATACGCAACACGCCCTTCCTGGTGCAGCTGATGTTCGTGTTCTTCGGCCTGCCTTCGCTGGGCGTGCAGATCAATGAATGGCAGGCCTGCCTGCTGACCACGGTGATCAACCTGGGCGCCTACATCACCGAGATCGTGCGCGCCGGCATCCAGGAGACGCCGCGCGGCCAGCTGGAAGCCGCTGGCGCGCTGGGCATGGGCCGCTGGGCGGTCTTCCGCCATGTGGTGCTGCGCCCTGCGCTGCAGCGGGTCTGGCCCTCGCTGAGCAGCCAGATCGTGATCGTGATGCTGGGCACCTCGGTGGTCTCGCAGATCGCCGCCCAGGACCTGACGTTTGCCGCCAACTTCATCCAGTCGCGCAACTTCCGCGCGTTCGAGACCTACCTGGTGGTGACGGCGGCGTACTTCGTGCTGGCCCTGGCGCTGCGGCAGTTGCTGGCCTGGATAGGCCAGCGCTTCGTGGTGGGCCGCCGCACGCCGCGTGCAGCCCGGCGCGCTGCACCTGCAACCACTGCCGGAGACGCCGCATGATTGCCGACATTCCCCTGCTGCCCATCCTGGCCAAGCTGGCCGAGGGCCTGCTGGCCACGCTGGCGCTGTCGCTGCTGGCCTTCGTGCTGGGCGGCGCCACCGGATTGCTGGTGCTGTTCGCCCGCGTGGGCCGCAGCCAGAACCTGCGCCGCCTGGCCAAGGCCTATATCCAGGCCTTCCAGAACACGCCGCTGCTGATGCAGATGTTCATCGTGTTCTTCGGCTCGTCCATGGCCGGCCTGGACATCTCGCCCTGGACGGCGGCCGCCATCGGCCTGACGCTGTACACCAGCGCCTACCTGGCCGAGGTCTGGCGCGGCTGCGTGGAGTCCATCCCCAGCGGCCAGTGGGAAGCCTCCTCCAGCCTGGCCATGGGCTACCTGCAGCAGATGCGCCATGTGGTGCTGCCGCAGGCGCTGCGCCTGTCGATAGCGCCCACGGTCGGCTTCTCGGTGCAGATCATCAAGGGCACGGCCGTGGCCTCGATCATCGGCTTCAGCGAGCTGACCAAGCTCGGCTCCATGCTGGCCAACGCCACCTTCCAGCCCTTCCTCATCTACGGCCTGGTCGCCGCAGGCTACTTCCTGCTGTGCTGGCCCCTGTCCCTCTACGCATCCCATCTGGAGAAGAAACTCTATGCCGCTCGTTGATGTGCGCGCCGTTCACAAGCATTACGGCAACAACCATGTGCTCAAGGGCGTGGACCTGAGCGTGGACAGCGGCCAGGTGGTCGCCATCATCGGCCGCAGCGGCTCGGGCAAGAGCACGCTGCTGCGCTCCATCAACGGGCTGGAGGCCATCCAGTCCGGCCAGATCGTGGTGGACGACGCCGTGCTCAAGGGCTCGGAGGGCAGCGCGCCCTCGCCCGCCCAGCTGCGCGCGCTGCGCCTGAACGTGGGCATGGTGTTCCAGCAGTTCAACCTGTTCCCCCACCTGACGGCGGGCGAGAACGTGGCCCTGTCGCCCACCGTGGTCAAGGGCGTGAAAAAGCCCGAGGCGGCGGCGCTGGCGCGCCAGATGCTGGCCAAGGTCGGCCTGGGCGACAAGTACGACAGCTACCCCGACCAGCTCAGCGGCGGCCAGCAGCAGCGCGTGGCGATTGCACGCGCGCTGGCCATGCAGCCCAAGGTGCTGCTGTGCGACGAGATCACCTCGGCCCTGGACCCGGAGCTGGTCAACGAGGTGCTGGCCGTGGTCAAGCAGCTCGCCGCCGAGGGCATGACGCTGATCATGGTCACGCACGAGATGCGCTTTGCCCGCGACGTGGGCGACCAGCTGGTGTTCATGCACCAGGGCCTGATCCACGAAAGCGGCCCGGCCAAGCAGCTGTTCGCCAGCCCGCAGACGCCGGAGCTGGCCGGCTTCATCGGCGCGGTGCACTGAGCGGTACGGCCAGGCAGGACAAAGGCCCGCGTCGCGGGCCTTTTTTCATGGGTGCGGCGCAGGGGCCGCGGTCAGTGGCTGATCATCCAGGGCCGCTTGGTCGGGAAGGTCTTGGCGCCGTTGGGCGCCGTGACCGTGGAGCCGCGCTTGCTGGCGCCGCTGCAGCAGCCGCAGCCCGAAGGGTGGCGCATGCGCGCGTAGCTGCCCTCGGCCACATCGCGTGAGCGCCTGGGCTCGTGCCGGGCGCGCTCGTTGGTGTCGTGGGCGCGGCGCTGCTCGGGGCTGGTGCAGGCCAGGCGCGGGGCGCTGACGAAGACGCGGGGCGAGGCCGCCTCGCAGCTGGGGCAGGGCGCGGGCTCGTTGCGCTGCGAGAGGCTGCGCAGCGCGTCGAAGCCGCCGCATGCGGTGCAGTGGTAGTCATAGGTGGGCATGGGCGGCCTCTGGCGGATGGTGGATAGCGGGTGTCGTATGCCGGGCTTACTTGTCCTGGGCGATGGGCAGATCCACCCCGCCCGTGATGATCTTCTGTGGACCCTCGGCCGTGGGATTGATGTCGAAGTCGAAGATCTCCGTGGGCAGCCACAGCGTAGCGCAGGCATTGGGCACGTCCACCACGCCGCTGATGTGGCCCTGCACGGGCGCCGTGCCCAGCAGCGAGTAGGCCTGGGCGCCGCTGTAGCCGAATTTCTTCAGGTACTCGATGGCGTTCAGGCAGGCCTGGCGGTAGGCCACGGTCACGTCCAGGTAGTGCTGCTTGCCCTTTTCGTCCACCGAGATGCCTTCGAAGATCAGGTAGTCCTTGTAGTTGGGCGTCATGGGGCTGGGCTTGAAGATGGGGTTCTTGATGCCGTACTTGGCCATGCCGCCCTTGATCAGCGAGACCTTCATGTGCACCCAGCCGGCCATCTCGATGGCGCCGCAGAAGGTGATCTCGCCATCGCCCTGGCTGAAGTGCAGGTCGCCCACGCTCAGGCCCGCGCCGTCCACGTAGACGGGGAAGAACACGCGCGAGCCGCGCGAGAGGTCCTTGATGTCGCAGTTGCCGCCGTGCTCGCGCGGCGGCACGGTGCGTGCGCCTTCGGCGGCGGCCTTGTCGCGCGCCTCGCCCTGCATCTGGCCCATGTGGGCGGTGGTGGCGTTGGGCGGGTTGGCCAGGCCGGGAATGCGGTCGGGGTCGGTGGCGATGAGGCCGGTCTCGCGCTCATTCCAGCTGGCCAGCATCTTGGGGTCGGGCAGGCAGCCGATCAGCCCCGGGTGGATGAGGCCTGCGAAGTTGACGCCGGGAATGTGGCGGCTCTTGGTGAACATGCCGTGGAAGTCCCAGATGGACTTCTGGGCCAGCGGGAAATGCTCGTCCAGGAAGCCGCCGCCGTTTTGCTTGGAGAAAAAGCCGTTGAAGCCCCAGAGGCTGTCGTCGCGCGCGCCGATGTCCAGCAGGTCCACCACCAGCAGGTCGCCGGGCTGCGCGCCCTTCACGCCCACGGGGCCGGACAGGAAGTGGACGGTGGACAGGTCCACGTCGCGCACGTCTTCGGCGCTGTCGTCGTTCTTGATGGCGCCGCCGGTCCAGTCATAGGTCTCCAGCTTGAACTCCGCGCCCGGCTCCACCCAGACCGCCATGGGGATGTCGGGATGCCAGCGGTTGTGCACCTGCGGGTTGTCGTAGGGGGACTGGTTGAGATCGACCTTGATCAGGGTTTCGGCCATGGTGTGCTCCTTGCGATGGCAGTGGGAAAAAACGGATCAGACGGAGAGGTAGGACTTGATGCGCTGTTCATCCGTATCAGCACGGGCCGTCTCATGGACCAGGCGGCCGCCCTCGATGACGAACAGCCGGTCGGCCACATCCATGGCGAAGGAAAGCACCTGCTCGCTGACCACGATGGTGATGCGGCGCAGCTTGCGGATCTCGTTGAGCGCCTTGGCGATGTCCTTGATGATGGAAGGCTGTATGCCCTCGGTGGGCTCGTCCAGCAGCAGCACCTTGGGGTCGGTGACCAGGGCGCGCGCAATGGCCAGCTGCTGCTGCTGCCCGCCCGAAAGGTTGCCGCCCTTGCGCCGGCGCATGTCCCAGAGCACGGGGAACAGGGCGTAAATGTCGTCGGGCACCTGGCGCGTCTTCGCGTTCTCCAGGCCCGTCTGTATGTTCTCTTCCACGGTCAGCGTGGGGAAGATCATGCGGCCCTGGGGCACGTAGGCAATGCCCTTGGCCACGCGCCGGAAGCTCTCGTCCTTCGTGACGTCCTGGCCGGCCACGGTGATCTGGCCGCTCTTGGCGGGCATGACGCCCATCAGGCTTTTGAACAGCGTGGTCTTGCCCATGCCGTTGCGGCCCATGATGGCCACGGTTTCGTTCTCGCGGCCCTCGAAGCTGATGCCGTGCAGCGCCTCGCTCTGGCCATAGGCCACGTACAGATCCTTGACTTGCAGCATGTGAATTCCTTGTGCGTGCCTCAGTGGCCGAGGTAGACGTCGATGACCTTGGGGTCGGCCTGCACCTTGTCCATGGGACCCTCGGCGAGGATCTTTCCCTGGTGCATGACGGTGACCTTGTGCGCGATGCGCGCCACGAACTCCATGTCGTGCTCGATGACGATGACGGAGCGGTTCTTGCAGATGCGCTGCAGCAGCTCGGCCGTCAGCTCGCGCTCGCGGGCGCTCATGCCGGCGATGGGCTCGTCCAGCATCAGCAGCTCGGGCTCCTGCATGAGCAGCATGCCGATCTCCAGCCACTGCTTCTGGCCGTGGCTGAGCAGGCCGGCCTCGGTGTCCAGGCGCTCGTCCAGGCCGATGTCGGCGGCCACGGCCTGCACGCGATCGCGCACCGCCTCCGTGCACTTGAAGGCCAGCGCACCGAAGACCGAGCGGCCTTGCGGGTAGGAGACCTCCAGGTTCTGGAAGACCGACAGGTTCTCGTAGATGGACGGTGTCTGGAACTTGCGCCCGATCCCCAGGCGCACGCGCTTGTGCTCGGCCATGCGCGTGAGTTCCTCGTTCTTGAACTTGATGCTGCCGGCCGTGGCGCGGGTCTTGCCGCAGATCAGGTCCAGCAGCGTGGTCTTGCCCGCGCCGTTGGGACCGATGATGACGCGCAGCTCGTTCTTGTCGATGTACAGGTTCAGCGCGTCGATGGCCTTGAAGCCGTCGAAGGAGACCGTCAGGTCTTCCACGGCCAGCGTGAAGTCGGTATTGCTCATGGTGTGCTCCCGCTGTGGTTCAGGCGCCCTGGCGGCCCATGCCTTCGGACAGGGCGGACGTGGGCTTGGTGGCGGCCGGAGCCGGGGCAGGTGCTGCCTGGGCTCCCTGCGCTGCGCCAGGTGCCGTGCCCTTGCGGCGGCTGTTCCACCAGGGAACGATGCGGCTTTCCCACAGGCCGGCCAGCCCCATCGGGAAGGCCATGGTCACGCCGATGAACAGGCCGGCCATGAGGAACAGCCACAGGTCCGGGAAGCTCTCCGAGAAATAGGTCTTGCCCGCGTTGACCAGCAGCGTGCCGTACACGGCGCCCACCAGGCTCATACGCCCGCCCACGGCGGCGTAGATCACCATTTCGATGGAGGGCACGATGCCCACGAAGCTGGGCGACATGAAGCCCACCTGCAGCGTGAACATGGCGCCGCCTATGCCCGACAGCGCAGCGGCCAGGCAGAACACGAAGACCTTGAAGTTGGCCACGTCGTAGCCGGAAAAGCGCACGCGGTCTTCCTTGTCGCGCATGGCCAGCAGCAGGGTGCCCACCTTGCCGGTCTGAATCCAGCGGCACAGCACGATGGCGCCGATCAGCAGGGCCACGCAGACGTAGTAGAGGATGTACTTGGCGCTGTCCGTGCGCGTGTCCCAGCCCCACAGGGTCTTGAGGTCGGTCATGCCGTTGACGCCGCCCGTGTAGCCCTGCTGGCCGATGATGAGCACGGTGACGATCAGCGCCACGGCCTGCGTGATGATGGCGAAGTACACCCCGCCCACGCGGCGCTTGAACATGGCGAAGCTGATGAGCCAGGCCAGCAGCGTGGGCACGGCGATGACGGCGGCCAGCGAGAACGGCAGGCTCTTGAAGGGCAGCCAGAACGAGGGCAGCTCGGTCAGCTGGTTCCAGTCCATGAAGTCGGGGATGCCGGGCGTGGACTGGATCTTGGTGCTGATGGGGTCGGACGCCTCCAGCTTCAGGAACATGGCCATGGCGTAGCCGCCCAGGCCGAAGAACACGCCCTGGCCCAGGCTGAGCACGCCGCCATAGCCCCAGACCATGACCAGGCCGATGGCGACGAAGGCATAGGTCAGGTACTTGCCGACCAGGTTGAGGCGGAAGATGTCCAGCGCCAGGGGCAGCACCACCGCCAGCAGGACGGTGAGCAGCACCAGGCTGGCGAGCTGGTAGCGCTGTATCCAGGCTTTGAGGGCTTGCATGGAATGACTCCGGTGAACTCAGGGGAAATCGGGGGAACGCGGGGAATTCGTGGACAGGGCCGGCGCGGGGATCAGCGCCGCACCTTGGAAGCGAACAGGCCCTGGGGACGCAGCATCAGGATGAAGACGATCAGCGACAGCGTGATCACCTTGGCCATGGAGCCCGCGAGGAAGAACTCGGTGATGGACTGCGTCTGCGCAATGCCGAAGGCCGAGACCACGGTGCCCAGCAGGCTGGCCGCGCCGCCGAAGGTGACCACCAGGAAGGCGTCCACGATGTACAGCGAGCCCGAGGTGGGGCCGGTGGAGCCGATGGTGGTGAAGGCCGCGCCCGCCACGCCTGCGATGCCGCAGCCGATGGCAAAGGTCAGGCGGTCGGTCTTCTTGGTGTCGATGCCGATGGCGTTGGCCATCACGCGGTTGCTGACCGTGGCACGCACGCGCAGGCCCCAGCGGCTCTTGTGCAGCGCGATCAGCACGCCGGCCGTGACCACCGCGGTCAGCGCCAGCACGAACAGGCCGTTGATGGGAATGTCCAGCCCCTCGGCCGGCGCCCACGAGCCCATCAGCCAGTCAGGCAGGGTGGGGCTGACTTCCTTGGGGCCGATGAAGGTGCGAAAGCACTGCTGCAGCGCCAGGCTCACGCCCCAGGTGGCCAGCAGCGTGTCCAGCGGGCGCTTGTAGAGGTGGCGGATCAGCCCCCACTCCACCAGCCAGCCGGCCGCGAAGGCGAACAGGAAGGCGGCCACGATGGCCAGCGGGAAGTAGTAGGGCATGAACTCGGGCGCGTGCTGCGCCGTGAGCGTGGAGCCCAGGTAGATGGTGTAGGCGCCAATGGTCATGAACTCGCCATGCGCCATGTTGATCACGCCCATCTGGCCAAAGATGATGGCCAGGCCCAGGCCCATCAGCAGCAGCACGGCGAACAGGCTCAGCCCCGCGAAGCCCTGCATCAGGCCGATGTTCATCATGTCGGAAAAACTCATGGTGCTGCTCCTGCGCGCAAGCCAATCGGGAGAGGGGGAAACGGTTCACGCGGCGGCCCGCCCACCAGGCCGCAGGCCGCCACGCATCACCTGCCTGAACGGATCAGGACTTACTGGTAACCCTTGGGGAAGGGATCGGGTTTGATCAATTCCGGAGATTCCGAGACCACCTTGAACGTGCCGTCCGGCTGCCCCACGGCAATGCGCGACTTGCTCCACAGGTGGTGGTTGGCATCCACCTTCACGTAGCCTTCGGGCGCGGTCTTGAGTTCCAGCCCCGGCGATGCGGCCACCACCTTGTCCACGTCGAAGCTCTTGGCCTTTTCCACGGCGGCCTTCCACAGCCAGGGGCCCAGGTAGCCGGCCTGGGTGACGTCGCCGATGACGGCATTGGGGCCGTACTTGGCCTTGAAGGCGGCCACGAACTTCTTGTTGTTCTCGTTGTCCAGCGTCTGGAAGTACTTCATCGAGGAGTAGAAGCCCGTGAAGTTCTCGCCGCCCACGCCGGTCATCTCGTCCTCGGTCACCGACAGCGTGACCAGCAATTGCTTGTCACCCGTGATGCCTGCGGCCTTGAGCGCCTTGTAGAAGGCCACGTTGGAGCCGCCCACCACGGCCACGAAGATGCAGTCCGGCTTTTGCAGCTTGATCTTGTTGACCAGCGAGCCGAAGTTGGTGCTGCCCAGCGGGTAGTACTCCTCGCCGACGACCTTGCCCTTCTGGAAGTTCTCGATGTGCTTGCGCGCGATCTTCATGGAGGTGCGCGGCCAGATGTAGTCCGAGCCGATCAGGAAGAAGGTCTTGGCCTTTTTCTCGGCCTTGGCCCAGTCCAGGCTGTACAGGATCTGCTGCGTGGCTTCCTGGCCCGTGTAGATCACGTTCTTGGACTGCTCCAGGCCTTCGTAGAAGGTGGGGTAGTACAGCAGGCCGTTTTCCTTCTCGAACACGGGCAGCACGGCCTTGCGCGAGGCGCTGGTCCAGCATCCGAAGACGGCGGCGCAGCGGTCGTTGATGAGCAGTTTCTTGGACTTCTCGGCGAAGGTGGGCCAGTCGGAGGCGCCGTCTTCCTTGATCACGCGGATCTTGCGGCCCAGGATGCCGCCCATGGCGTTGATCTGGTCGATGGCCAGTTGCTCGGCCTGGATGGAGCCGGTCTCGGAGATCGCCATGGTGCCCGTGGCCGAGTGCAGCTGGCCCACGACGACCTCGGTGTCGGTCACGGCCAGCTTGGTGGTGTTGACCTGGGCCGTGGGCTGGGCGAAGGACCAAGCCGGCAGCCCGGCCACCGAGGCGGCGCCAAGCGCCTGCAGGACGCGGCGGCGGCCCATTTCCGTGCCGGGGGAACCAGGTGTGCGGGGGTCGGAGGGGTGGCTCATGGTGACTCTCCTGTAAGGATCGGTTGGGTGATCTGCAAGTGGCTGAAAACTGGCGTTGCGGTTACGGCTTGTTTCCGCGCTGGGTCCAAGATTAGGAAGAACCCTTGAAACCGCCCATACGTCAATTGACGTAGCCATCTGCGTACGCACCCCGCGCACCCCTCTTGAAAGCCGCGCCAGCATTGGCCCCGCACGTTTCTTGCTAGACCAGGGAATGCACTCCGCACCCCCGCCCGACAGCTCCGCCAGCACCTCGCCCGCGCCGCAGACCATCTTTCGGTTCCGGCGCGAATACAACGCCTGGGTGGCCGACGAGACCATGGAGGACTACGCGCTGCGCTACACGCCGCGCAGCTTCCGGCGCTGGAGCGAGTTCCGCGTGGCCAACACGGCCTTCGGCTCGCTGTCCTTCCTGGCGCTGGAGGCGATCGGCGGCGCCATTGCGCTGAACTACGGCTTTGCCAACGCCATGTGGGCCATCGTCACCGTGGGGCTGGTGATCTTCCTGACGGGGTTGCCCATCGCCGTCTGCGCCGCGCGCTACGGGCTGGACATGGACCTGCTGACGCGGGGCGCGGGCTTCGGCTACCTGGGCTCGACCATCACCTCGCTGATCTACGCCGTCTTCACCTTCATCTTCTTTGCGCTGGAGGCGGCCATCATGGCGCTGGCCCTGCAGCTGGTGGTGGACTGGCCGCTGCAGTGGTGCTATGCGCTGTCGGCCCTGGTGGTGCTGCCGCTGGCCATGCGCGGCATCACGCTGATCTCGCGCCTGCAGGCCTGGACGCAGCCGCTGTGGCTGTTCCTGCTGGTGCTGCCCTTCGTGTGGATGGCGCTGTCCCAGCCCCAGCTGTACCGCGACTTCGCCAGCCTCACCGGCCTGCGCTCGGGCAGCAGCCAGTTCGATCCGCTGATGTTCGGCGCGGCGGCCGCCGTGATCTTCGCGCTGGTGGTGCAGATCGGCGAGCAGGTGGACTTCCTGCGCTTTCTGCCGCCGCGCACCCGGGCCAACCGCCTGCGCTGGTGGGGCGCGGTGCTGGTGGCCGGACCGGGCTGGGCCGTGATGGGCATGCTCAAGATGGCGGGCGGCGCGTTTCTCGCCTTCGCGGCCATGCAGCTGGAAGGGGTGGACGCCTCGCGCGCGGCCGAGCCCACGCAGATGTTCCTGGTGGGCTTCCAGCAGGTGCTGCAGGCCCTGGGCCTGCCGGGGCTGGCCGTGGCGGTGACCGTGGTCTTCGTGGTCATCTCGCAGGTCAAGATCAACGTGACCAATGCCTACGCGGGGTCGCTTGCCTGGTCCAACTTCTTCGCGCGCATCACGCGCAGCCATCCGGGGCGCGTGGTCTGGATGGTGTTCAACGTGGTCATCGCCACCTTGCTGATGACGCTGGGCGTGTTCGGCGCGCTGGAGAAGGTGCTGACCATCTACAGCAACGTGGCCATCGCCTGGGTGGGTGCGCTGGTGGCCGACCTGGTCATCAACAAGCCGCTGGGACTGAGTCCGCCGGGCATCGAGTTCCGCCGCGCCCATCTGTACGACTTCAATCCCGTGGGTCCGGGCGCCATGCTGCTGGCCGCCGCCGTGGCCTGCTGCGCCTATGCGGGCCTGCTGGGCGAGACGGCGGCCGCTTTCTCGCCCTTCATCGCGCTGGCGCTGTCCATGCTGCTGTCGCCGCTGCTGGCCTGGCTGACGGGCGGGCGCTACTACCTGGCGCGGCCCGCAGGCAACCTGTGGAAGCCCGGCGAGACCGTGCGCTGCGCCGTCTGCCAGAAGCATTTCGAATCCGAGGACATGGCGCACTGCCCCGCCTACGGCGCGCCCATCTGCTCGCTGTGCTGCTCGCTGGAGTCGCGCTGCCATGACCGCTGCAAGACCGGATCGCGCGCGGGCGAGCAGTTGCACGCGCTGGCCTCGGCCCTGCTGCCGCCGCGCTGGGCGACCAAGGTGAACTTCCGCGCGGGCCAGTACCTGGTGGTGATGCTGTCGCTGTGCGCGGTGACGGCCTTCATGGTGGGCGTGGTCTACATGCAGGAAAGCCTGCAGGCAGGCAGCGTCGATGGCGGCGCGCTGCGCATCCCCTTCCTCAAGGTCTTCGCGCTGCTGGCCCTGCTGTGCGCCGTGGCCGCCTGGTGGGTGGTGCTGAGCACGGACAGCCGGCGCATGGCGCAGGACGAGTCCGAGCGCCAGAACCAGCTGCTGCTGCAGGAGATTGCCGCCCACAAGCGCACCGATGCCGAGCTGCAGGCCGCCAAGGACCATGCCGAGCAGGCCAGCCAGGCCAAGACCCGCTATGTGGCGGGCATGACGCACGAGCTGCGCTCGCCGCTCAACAGCCTGCTGGGCTATACGCAGATCCTGCTCAAGAGCCCACAGGTCGATGGCTGGGTGCGCGAGACCCTGTCCACCATGCAGCACAGCGGCCAGCACCTGCGCGCGCTGATCGACGAATCGCTGGAGCTGGCCAGCATCGAGGCCGGCCGCCTGCGCCTGGACCTCGCCCCCCTGCCCCTGCCCGCGCTGATCGACGGCATCGAGGCCATGATGCGGCCCCAGGCACAGGCCAGGGGGCTGCAGTTCTCGGTCGAGACGCTGGGCACCATGCCGCGCTGGGTGCGGGCCGACGCCAAGCGGCTGCGCCAGATCCTGATCAACCTGCTGTCCAACGCCGTGCGCTTCACCCAGCACGGCGAGGTGCGGCTGCGCATGGACTTCAGGCCCCATGTCTCGCGCATCGAGGTCATCGATACCGGCATCGGGATCGAACCGCAGGACATGGAGCGCATCTTCGTGCCCTTCGAGCGCGGCAGCGCGGGGCGGCGCGTCAGCGAGGCGGGCACGGGCCTGGGGCTGACCATCACCCATCTGCTGACCGAGCTGATGGGCGGCCAGCTCACCCTGAGCAGCACGCCCGGCGAGGGCAGCTGCTTCACCGTGCGCCTGTACCTGCCCGAGATGGCGCCCGACGCGTCCTGGGTCCCTCCGGGCGCCGCCGCCACGCTGCACACCGTCATCGGCTATCTGCCGCCCCGGCGCACCCTGCTGGTGGTGGACGACCAGCCGCTGCAGCGCCAGCTGCTGGCCGGCCTGCTGCTGCCGCTGGGCTTCGAGATCCGCGAGGCCGCCAGTGGCCGCGAGTGCCTGGAGATCGTGGAGCAAAGCCTGCCCGACCTGGTGCTGCTGGACATCAGCATGGACGACCTGGACGGCTGGCAGACCGCCGCCCTGCTGCGCGCGCGCTGGGATGCGCAGCAGCTGCCCGTGGTCTTCGTCTCGGCCAACCTGTTCGACAACGACCCGCCGCGCCTGGCCGATGCGCGCTGCCAGGGCTTTGTCGCCAAGCCCGTGACCGAGTCCGAGCTGCTGCAGGTGCTCGAGCGCGTGCTGCGGCTGGAATGGGTGCATGACAACCGCCCGCTGCTGCTGCCGGCGCCGCGTGCAGAGCAGGCAGAGGCCAAGGCAGAGGAGGCGCCGGCAGCCGCCCCCTTCCCGCCCGACCTGCGTGAAGACCTGGCCCGGCTGGCGCGCTCGGGCCAGGCCACCGCCCTGCGCGAGCGCCTGCGCCAGGCGCGCCAGCAGGCGCCCGCGCATGCCGCGCTGCTCGATGCGCTGCAGGCCTGCGCGAACCGCTTCGACTTCGATGCGCTGGCGCGCATGCTGCCGCGGCCCGAGCAAGAGGATGAAGAAGACGAAGAAAGAGAGGAGACCGATGAATGAGAACCCGCAAAGGCCACAGATGACGACCGCCGACAGCAGCAGCCACCCCCCTCACAACGCCCACGTCATCCTTGTGGTGGACGACGCGCTGGACAGCCTGCGCATGCTGTGCGACGCGCTGGCCGCCGAAGGCTACGTGGTGCTCGCCGCCCGCGATGCCGACGAGGCCCTGCAGCGCTTCGCCCTCACCGTGCCCGACGGCGTGCTGCTGGACGCCGTCATGCCCGGCATGGACGGCTTCACGCTGTGCCGCACGCTCAAGGCCACGCCGGCCTGGGCCCATGTGCCCGTGGTGTTCATGACCGGCCTGTCGGACACGGACCAGATCATCCGCGGCTTTGCCAGCGGTGGCGTGGACTACGTGGTCAAGCCGCTGCGCATCCCCGAGGTGCTGGTGCGCCTGGCCACCCATGTGCGCAATGCCCGCGCCACGCGCCAGGCGCAGGAGGCCGTGGACGTGGCGGGGCTGGGCGTGGTGGTGCTCGACGGCCAGGGCCGCGTGGCCTGGCGTTCGCCCCAGGCATCGCGCTGGCTGGAGGAGGCCTTTGCGGACCAGCCCTTCCCGCTGGAGGCGGCCGGGGACTGGCTGGCCGGCGCCCGCCAGCCGGATGAGCACGGCAAAGCGGATCAGGAGGGCCAGCCCGCCCCCCAGGATCTGGCGCTGGCCCTGGCCGATGGCCGCCAGCTGCTGGCGCGCCACATGGGCGCCAGCGGCCTGGGGGAGTCGATGGTGCTGCTCAGCCACGAGGCGCCGCAAACGCCGGCCGCGCGCCGGCTGCAGCAGGTGGCGCTCACCCCGCGCGAGACCGAGGTGCTGTCATGGCTGAGCAAGGGCAAGACCAACCGCGACATCGCCGACATCCTGGGCATGAGCCCGCGCACGGTGAACAAGCACCTGGAGCACATCTTCGAGAAACTCGGCGTGGAGACCCGCACGGCCGCCGCCGCCGTGGCCGGTCAATTGCTGCAGGCCGGCTCGCCCTGAGCACGCGGGGCCACCGCAGCGGGCGCCGAGGCCGAGGCCGGCAGGCCGAACACATGGTCGAAGCACCAGTTGAAGACATAGGTGTAGACCAGGAAGAAGACCAGCAGGCCAGCCTCCATCACCGTGGCCTCCCACAGCGTGACGCCGAACCACCAGGCCATCAGCGGGATCAGCACCATGGCCAGACCGCCCTCGAAGCCCAGAGCGTGCACCACGCGGCGCATCACCGAGCGGCCCTTGACGCTCTGGCGCGCCTCCCATTGCTCGAACAGGTGGTTGAAGGTCAGGTTCCAGACGATGGCCAGCGTGGAGGCGGCAATCGCCATGCCGCCCGAATGCCCGGCGCTCTGGCCGATGGCCATGAACAGCAGGCTGGAGGCCGCGATGGCGATCAGTTCATACAGGGTCACGAAGACCACTTTGCGCTTGGGCCCCTGGAGGCCCTTTTTGTGTGTCTGCAAGGTCATAGGGGGCGCAGTTTATTTGTCTGGAATTGAACGTTAAAGTCAGATTCTTTCAATAAAACTGACAGGTTCCCGCCATGTCCTTTCCCGCTGACCAGGTGCCGCTGTTCCTTGCCGTGCTGGACCACGGTTCGTTTTCCGCCGCCGCACGCCGGCTGGGGCGGGTGCCCTCGGCCGTGAGCATGGCCATCGCCCAGTTGGAGGCAGAGCTGGACCTGCAGCTGTTCGACCGCAGCGGCCGCGAGCCCCGGCCCACGGCGGCGGCGCGCGCACTGGAGCCCCAGGCCCGGCTGCTGGCCGCCCAGCTGCAGCAGCTCAACCACCAGGCGCTGGCCCTGCACCAGGGACTGGAGGAGCGGCTGACCCTGGTGATCGCGCCCGAGCTGCTGTCCACGGCCTGGGCCGCGCCGCTGCAGCCGCTGGTCGAGGAATTCCCGGGGCTGGAGGTGGAGGTGCTGGTGGCCGCCCAGGTCGATGCGCTCAAGGAACTGCATTCGGGCCGCGCGCATCTGGCCCTGGTCTTCGAGCGCCCTGCCATCGACGGCCGCGAGGATTTCCAGGAGATGGGCCAGGAAACCATGGTCGCCGTGATGGCGGCCAGGCACCCGCTGGCCCGGCAACTGGGCGTGGACGGGCAGCAGCGCCTGGACGTGGGCCAACTGGCCGGCGCACGCCAGATCCTGCTGGCCAGCCGCGACCTGGCCCATACCGATCCGCGTTTCGTGATCTCGCACCAGCTGTGGCGCACGGACAGCCATCTGGCGGCCCTGTCGCTGGTCTCGGCCGGCCTGGGCTGGGGGTGGCTGCCCTTCAGCGTCGCCGAGCCCCTGCTGCAAACGGGCGCGCTGCTGCGCATTCCGCTGTGCAACATCAGCAACGGCACCCAGCTGTTCGTGGACTGGGTGTGGTCCAAGGAGCGCCCGCTGGGGCTGGCGGCGCGGCGGTTCGTGGAGCAGCTGCAGGTGCCGGTGCGGCTGGAGCCGGACAGCGATGGGGATCGCATCGGGTAGCATCTCTCGCCATATCGGACCAAAAATCCACATCTCCAGCAGCAGGTCACACAAGAGGAAGGGAAAACATGTTCTTTGATCATCAGCACAGCAAAACCGCCATCGCACTGGCTTTGGGCGCCGTCCTGGCCGGTTGCGGCGGCGGTGGAGGCGGCGGGCCGTCCGGCCCGTCTTCCCAGTTGACGGCCGCCTGCTCGGGCACGGCCTGCGGCGCGGCCAATGCCACCACCTATTCAGGCCAGGGCGTGGGCGTCTGGAGCTACACCAACACCACGCAGGCCGAGCAGCAGATTCCTGTGGCGCTGACCAACCTGGGCAGCAAGCAGGTCACGCTGATCTACACCAACAACGGCGACGCCAGCGTGCCCATGCCCGCCCTGACGCTGACTCCGCCTGCGGCGACCACCGCCACGGCCCAGAAAAGCCTCAGCGCCGCATCCGCAACGGTCAACCAGATTCCCGAGCGCATCCGCAACTTCAAGCCCCGCCTGACGGCAGCGGACACGCAGGCGCGGCAATCCATCAAGCCGCAGGCAGCGGCGATCCTGCCCGTGGGCAGCCAGCGCAGCTGGTTCGTCCAACCCGGCGACTCCCGCATCGAAACCCGCCAGGCCACGCTCAGGCGCCAGGCCAGCGTGCCCACGCCCACCGGCACCCGCACCATCAACGTCTGGCTGGAAGACAGCGAGTACGACGCGGCCAAGGTCAGCGATGCCATGCTCGACACGCTGGTCCAGCGATTCACCAGCGGCTCCGACGCGGTCTACCCCCTGATCACCGGACTGTCTGGCGAACCCTGGGGAGCACACTCCTACGGCGACCTCATCGACCCCGACCAGCCCCTGGACATCGTGTTCGTGAATTTCGTGCCGGACCGCACTCCGTACGGTCTGCTGGGCTATTTCTGGTCGCTGAACAACTTCAAGGCGGACCCTGCAGATCCCGATGTCAAGTACAGCAACCAATCGCTGTCGTTCTACATGGATACGGAAACGCTGTACCTGGATCCTGCTGCCGGCATGACCAACCAGATCAGCACGCTGTCCCATGAGTTCGTCCACATGACGAACTTCTACCGCCGCAGCGTCCAGCTGTCCAAGCCGGGAACCGACTACGCGTTCGACACCTTCCTGGAGGAAATGAGCGCCATGATGGGCGAAGACATCGTGGCCCAGCGTGTCACGCCCGGCTTCAACTCCATCGCCAGCGGACGCGTCCCCTCCTGGCTGTCCCGCTCGGGCTTCAACTGCGATCCGGCCGCCTGGAGCGCCGACACCGCCGCGCCCTGCTTCGGCTACGACGTCAACGGCAGCCTGGGCGCCTATCTGGTGCGCCAGTACGGCGTGGGCTTCTACAAGCAGCTGCTGAGCAACACCACGTCCACCGATTCGCTGCAGGTCCTGGGCAATGCCATCCAGCAGGCCGGCGGTCCCACGCTGCCCGTTGCCGTCCAGCGCTGGGGCGCGAACATCGCCCTGCTGCCCGCAGACAGCCCCAGCGGCTTTGGCTGGCCTGCGCGCACGGAGCAGGGCTTCACCCTGGCGGCGATCAACGGCAGCAGCCTGGCTTCTTCCCGGGTCCTGCCCACCACGGTGCCGGTGAACCTCAATGCGCGCGGCCATTTCCCCTTCCTGCGTCAGCCTGATGCGCAAGGCACCTACCAGGAACAGCTGCGTGTTCCGGCAGGCAGCACGCTGACAGCCGTCGTACGCTGAACGCCATGAACCACGCACACCCGACTGCCTCCGCCCGCGGCCTGCGCCGCAGTCTGCCGCTGCTGCTGGCCAGCGGCCTGGCCCTGCTGAGCGCCTGCTCGGCCCCGGCTTCGCCCGCCGCCAGCGCGGCTGCGCCAGCCTCGGGCGCGGCGGCCGAACCGGGCCAGCCCCTGACCCTGCAAGGCCGTCTGGTGCTGCGTGGCAATGCGCCCCATGAGCAGCCCGTGCTGCAGACTGCCTCCGGCGAGACTTGGCAGCTCAAGGGCCTGAGCGCCGAGCAGGTCACGCAGTGGCAGCGGCAGAACGTGGAGGTCCGGGGCCAGCCCGGCCCCAGGCCCGCCGCTGGCGCCGCGCCTTCGATGGCGCCGCCGCAACTGCAGGTGCAATCCATTCGCGCCCAGCCCTGACCCTCCCCGCTCACCCACCGCTCAAGCCATGGACGCCTTCAACCCTTTCTCCAGCCGCGATGCGGCCGTGCAAAAGCTCTGGGAGCAGTGGCAACCGCGCTCCGCCAAGTCCGACAAGGACAAGCCGATTGCCCTGGCCGACTTCGACCCCGGCGCCAAGCCCTTTTCCAACGGCAACGGCAAGACCGAGGACAAGGCCGCCGTCGAGGCCCTGGCCGAAGAGATCGACGCGCTGCAGAACCTGCTGTACGCCGACCGCCGCTACAAGCTGCTGGTCGTGCTGCAGGGCACGGACACGGCGGGCAAGGACGGCACCATCCGTGGCGTCTTCGGCCGCACCAGCGCCCTGGGCATGAACGCCGTGGGCTGGAAGGCGCCAACCGATGCAGAGCGCGCGCACGACTACCTGTGGCGCATCCACCAGCGCGTGCCGGGCGCAGGCGAGATCACGGTCTTCAACCGCAGCCACTATGAGGATGTGCTGGTGCCCGTGGTCAACGGCTGGATCACGCCCGAGCAGCAGCGCCAGCGCTTTGCCCACATCAACGACTTCGAGCGCATGCTCAGCGAGACGGGCACCGTGGTCGTCAAGTTCCTGCTGCACATCAGCGCCGACGAGCAGCGCGCGCGCCTGCAGGAGCGCCTGGACGACCCGGCCAAGCACTGGAAGTTCGACGAGAACGACATGAAGGTGCGCACGCAGTGGAAGGACTACCAGCAGGCCTACGGCCAGTTGCTGGGCGCCACGCACACGCCCTGGGCGCCCTGGACCATCGTGCCCGCAGATTCCAAGACGCACCGCAACCTCATGATCGCCACCTTGCTGCGCGAGGTGATGCGCAACCTGGACCTGCGCTTTCCGCCCGGCGATCCGGCCCTCAAGGACTACAAGATCACCTGATCACTCGATGGCCTGCCTGAAGCCTCACAGCTGCAGGCGGGCCTCGGCGATGCCGTCCAGCTCGGCCACCACCAGGTCACCGGCCTGGGCAAAGGCCAGGCCATTCCACGTGCCCGTAGTCACCACCGTGCCTGCGGGCACGCTGCCATAGCGGCGCACCAGTTCCTGCAGCCAGCCGGCCAGCAGCCACAGCGGATCGCCCAGCGGATGCGTTCCGGTGAACGCCTGCAGAGGCGCCGCGCCCACGCGCAGCCGGCAGACCTGGGCTGACCAGTCCCGCGGCGACTCGCGCGGCAGCAGCCGCGAAGCGTCCTGCCAAGGTCCCAGCACCAGCGCGCCATGGCACAGGCCGTCGGCGGCCAGCAGCAGCGGCGGCGCCTTCAGGTGCTGGCGCCAGCGCGTATCCACCACCTCGATGGCGGCGGTGATGCCGTCGATCAGCTCCAGGCCCTCGCCGGGCTGCAGGGCGGCGGCCATCGCGGCCGTGACATCGCGGCCCAGGCGCAGGGCGACCTCGGCTTCGATGCCGCGCAGGTGCAGCGGCGCGCCGCCAGCGACCGAGGGGCTGGCCCAGACGCCTTCTTCGGGCAGCGGCGCATGGGTCAGCGGGGCATCGCGGCGCGGCGCGCCAGACTTCCAATAGCCCGGCACGCGGCCCGGTCCCTGCTGGCTGCCGGCCACGCGCCAGCCCAGGGCGGGCGCCATGGCGGCCTGCACGGCCTGTGCATCTGCGGGCGTGCGCACCACGTCGGCCCAATAGTCGGCATCCAGCAATTCGCCGCTGTGGCGTGCCTGGAGCAGCGCATGGGCCAAGGCTGTGGGAGTGCGGGGCGTGTTCGTCATGGGGCGGCTTTCCTGGAGTGCATCGGTGGGTCTCAAGCGGCCCCGATTGTCCGCTGGACAAGGCGCTCCCAGGGTTATGCATTAAATGCATAAGGCTCTCGCTCATAAGGCGTTGGACAGCGCATAGCCCCGGGAATAAGCTCAAAACCCTCAGACAACTCTTGTGTGGAACCACCATGCAGCAACCCGCTTCGGCCGGCGTTACCAACCACGCCATCCCTTCCTACCTGCAGGCCGATCACCTCGGCCCCTGGGGCAACTACCTGCAGCAGGTCGATCGCGTCACGCCCTATCTGGGCCATCTCGCCCGCTGGGTCGAAACCCTCAAGCGCCCCAAGCGCATCCTGATCGTCGATGTGCCGATCGAGCTGGACAACGGCACCATCGCCCACTACGAAGGCTACCGCGTTCAGCACAACCTGAGCCGCGGTCCCGGCAAGGGCGGCGTGCGTTTCCACCAGGATGTGACCCTGTCCGAAGTCATGGCCCTGTCGGCCTGGATGTCGGTCAAGAACGCGGCCGTCAACGTGCCCTACGGTGGCGCCAAGGGCGGCATCCGTGTCGATCCCAAGACGCTGTCGCGCGGTGAGCTGGAGCGCCTGACGCGCCGCTACACCAGCGAGATCGGCCTGCTGATCGGCCCCTCCAAGGACATCCCCGCGCCTGACGTCAACACCAATGGCCAGATCATGGCCTGGATGATGGACACGTACTCCATGAACACCGGCGCCACCGCCACCGGCGTGGTCACGGGCAAGCCCGTGGACCTGGGCGGCTCGCTGGGCCGCGTCGAGGCCACCGGCCGCGGCGTGTTCACCGTGGGCGTGGAAGCGGCCAAGCTGACCGGCCTGTCGGTCCAGGGCGCGCGCATCGCCGTGCAGGGCTTCGGCAACGTGGGCGGCACGGCGGGCAAGCTGTTCGCCGACGTGGGCGCCAAGGTGGTGGCCGTGCAGGACCACACCGGCACCATCCACAACGCCAATGGCCTGGATGTGCCGGCCCTGCTGGCCCACGTGGCCGCCAAGGGCGGCGTGGGCGGCTTTGACGGCGCCGAGGCCATGGACGCGGCCGACTTCTGGAGCGTGGACTGCGACATCCTGATCCCCGCCGCACTGGAAGGCCAGATCACCAAGGACAACGCCGGCAAGATCAAGGCCAAGATGGTGATAGAGGGCGCCAACGGCCCCACCACCACCGAGGCCGACGACATCCTGACCGAAAAGGGCGTGCTGGTGCTGCCCGACGTGCTGGCCAATGCCGGCGGCGTGACGGTGAGCTACTTCGAATGGGTGCAGGACTTCTCCAGCTTCTTCTGGAGCGAGGACGAGATCAACGCCCGCCTGGTGCGCATCATGCAGGACGCCTTCGCGGCCATCTGGCAGGTCGCCCAGCAGCACGGCGTGACGCTGCGCACCGCCACCTTCATCGTGGCCTGCCAGCGCATCCTGCATGCGCGCGAGATGCGGGGACTGTATCCCTGATCACCCCCTGAGGCGCTGACGCGCCTTCCCCCTCTCTGCTTGCTTCGCAAGGGAGGGGGACGACACCCTCGCTGCGGGGCGGCCCTTGCTCGGTGTCCCTGACTTGGGCCGCGCCAGTTTCATGCGCTGTGCATTCTGCGAAAAAGAAAAGGCGCTTCGGCGCCTTTTTTCTTGTGGCCGCCTTTTCGGCAACGGGTTAGCACGCGTTCCAGTGGGCCTAAGCGCGGGTTTCCGAATGGCGAAGCGGATCTCCAGTCAAACCCTGGTGCCCTGGGGCCCAGGGTTTTCTATCGTTGCGGGCAGTGAACTGGAGACTGCCCATGACCGTCCGACGCAGCCTGCTGGCCCTGCTGGCCGCTTTGCCTTTTTTCTCCCTGGCTCCTGCCGCCGCGCTGGCGGCGGCCTGGCCTGAACGCCCCATCACCATCGTGGTGCCGGCCGCCGCTGGCGGCACCACGGACATTGCCGCGCGCGTGCTGGCCGAGAAGATGGGCAAGGACCTGGGCACCTCGGTGGTGGTGGAGAACAAGGGCGGTGGCGGCGGCAGCATCGGCACGGCCCAGGTGGCGCGCGCCAGGCCCGATGGCTACACGCTGCTGATGGGCAACATCGGCCCGGTGGCCATCAATTTCAGCCTGTACAAGCAGCTCAGCTACAAGGAAAGCGATCTGCGCGGCATCACCAATGTGATCCCCGTGCCCAACATCCTCGTGGTCCATGCCGATTCGCCCGTGCGCAGCGTGCGCGAGCTGGTGGAGCTGGCCAGGACCCGGCGCCTGAACGTGTCCACCTCGGGCGTGGGCCAGTCGCCGCACATGTCCTCGGAGATGTTCCGCCAGAAGGCCGGCATCGAGGTCACGCTCGTGCCCTTTCCCGGGGCCGCGCCTGCGGTCACGGCGCTGCTGGGCCAGCAGGTGGACTACATGATCGACAACCTGCCCAGCTCCATGCCGCACATCAGGAGCGGCAAGTTCCGCGCGCTGGCCATCACCAGCGCCACGCGCTCGGCCCAGTTGCCCGAGGTACCCACCATGACCGAGGCCGGCGTGCCCATGCAGGTCACGGCCTGGTTCGGCCTGCTGGCCCCTGCCGGCACGCCCGATGCCGTGGTCGAGCGCATTCAGCAGTCGGCCCGGCGCGCCATGCAGACGGCCGAGGTGCGCCAGCGCTTTGCCGACCTGGGCGGCGTGCCCGGTGGCGAGACACCGGCCGAGTACGACGCCTTCATCGCCCAGGAACGCAAGAGCTGGGCTCAGATCGTCAAGGCCGCAGGTCTGTCGCTGGAATAGTTCTCCCCACTCGCCCCTCCCATGCAAGAAGACATCGCCTCCCTGCTGCGCCAGCCCTTTGGCTCGCTGCCCGAACTCGTCGCGCTGCAGGCCAGCCAGCGCCCCCGCCACACCGCCCTGGCCATGGATGGCCGCAGCCTCGACTACGCCGCGCTGCGCCTTGGCATGGACCGCGTGGCCCTGCGCCTGCAACGCCAGGGCCTGGGCCCCGGCGACGTGGTGGCCATCTGCGCGGGCAGCTCGCCCGAGTACGTGCTGGCCTTCCTGGGCGCGCTGCGCGCGGGCGTGGCCGTGGCGCCGCTGGCCCCGTCGGCCACCGCCGGCCACCTGGGCGCCATGCTGGACAACTGCGGCGCCCGGCTGGTGCTGCGCGACGCGGACACCGCAGCGCAATGGCCGCTGCAGGCCGGACAGGATCTGCAATGCGTGGCCCTGGACGGCGCTGTCGAAGCCGGCATGCCGTGGTCGCAATGGCTGGCTGCGGACGAAGCGGACCATGGCACGGCACCCACGCCCATCCACCCCCAGCCCGACTGGCCCTTCAACGTCATCTACTCCTCGGGCACCACGGGCGTGCCCAAGGGCATCGTCCAGTCCTGGGCCATGCGCTGGGCCCACGTGCAGCGCGCCATCCACAACGGCTACGGGCCCGATGCCGTCTCGCTGTGCGCCACGCCGCTGTACTCCAACACCACCTTGGTCGCGGCCCTGCCCACCATGGGGCTGGGCGGCACCCTGGTGCTGATGCGCAAGTTCGACGCGGCGCACTACCTGGAACTGGCCGAGCGCCACCATGCCACCCACACCATGCTCGTGCCCGTGCAGTACCAGCGGCTGATGCAGTGCCCGGGGTTCGACGGCGCCGACCTGAGCCGCCTGCGGCACAAGTTCTGCACCAGCGCACCCTTCCATCCCGCGCTCAAGGCCGAGGTGCTGCGCCGCTGGCCCGGACGGCTCATCGAGTACTACGGCATGACCGAAGGTGGCGTGCGCTGCGAGCTGCACTGCCATGACTTCCCCCACAAGCTGCACACCGTGGGCAGGCCGGGGCCGGGCGCCGACATCCGCTTCATCGATGAGCAGGGCCGCGAACTGCCGCCCGGCGAGCAGGGCGAGATCGTGGGCCGCTCGGCCGGGATGATGAGCGGCTACCACCGCCTGCCCGACAAGACGCAGGAGGCCGAATGGTTCGATGCCCAGGGCCTGCGCTTCATCCGCAGCGGCGACGTGGGCCGCCTGGACGAGGACGGCTTCATCGTGCTGGGCGACCGCAAGAAGGACATGATCATCACGGGCGGCTTCAACGTCTACCCGAGCGACATCGAGTCCGTGCTGCTGCAGCACCCGCAGGTGGCCGAATGCGCGGTGATCGGCGTGCCCTCCGATGCTTGGGGCGAGACCCCCGTGGCCTACGCCGTGGCGCGCCCCGATGCCACGCCCTCGGCCGCCGAGCTGCGCGAATGGCTGAACGCCCGCGTGGGAAAGACCCAGCGCGTGGCCGAGCTGCGGCTGGCCGCCAGCCTGCCGCGCAGCGAGATCGGCAAAGTGCTCAAGCGCGCGCTGCGCGAGCAGTACCAGGCCGGCGCCCTGTCCTCTTCATGAAACGGAGTCCCCCCATGCCCATGCCCATGCACCCACTCCCGCGCCGCCGCCTGCTGTCCTGCCTGGCCCTGGCGACCTGCGCCCTGCTGGCCCCGGCCGCCCATGCTGCCGAGGCCTGGCCTGCCAAGCCCATCCAACTGGTCATTCCCTATCCACCCGGCGGCAGTGCCGACCTGCTGGGCCGCCCGCTGGCCGTGCAACTGCAGCAGCAGCTGGGCCAGCCCGTGGTGCTGGAGTACAAGCCCGGCGCAGGCGGCACGCTGGCCTCGCAATACGTGGCGCGCGCCAGGCCCGATGGCTACACCGTGCTCATGGTGCTGGCCGCCCATGCCATCAACGACAGCCTCTATCCCAAGCTGCCCTACGACACCCGCCGCGACTTCGCGCCCGTGTCACTGGTGGCCAACCTGCCCATGGTGGTTGCGGCCAGCAGCAAGCTGCCGGCAAAGAACATCCAGGAACTCATCCAGGCCGCCAAGGCCAACCCCGGCAAGCTCACCTTCGGCTCGGCAGGCAATGGCAACACGGGGCATCTTGCGGCCGAGTACTTCGGCTCCATGGCAGGCGTGCGCATGACCCATGTGCCCTACAAGGGCAGCGCGGGCGTGGTCAACGCCATGCTGGCCGGCGACATCGACCTGACCTTCGACAGCATCTCCACCTCCATGCCCCACATCCGCAGCGGGCGCATGCACGCGCTGGCCGTCACCAGCCCGCAGCGCTCGGCGCTGGCGCCCGAGGTGGCCACCATCCAGGAGCAGGGCATCGCAGGCTTCGACGTGACCGGCTGGTACGCCGTCATCGCGCCGGCCGGCACGCCCGCCGAAGCCACCCAGCGCCTGAGCCGCGAGATCGCCACCGCCCTGCGCCAGCCCGCGCTGCAGGCCCAGCTGGCCGCCGGCGGCTACGAACCCGTGGGCTCCACGCCCGAGGCGCTGCAGGCGCATATCGACAAGGAAATCACGCGCTGGGCCACTGTCGTCAAATCGACAGGTGCACGGGTGGATTGAAAGTCACCCCCTGAGCGGCTGCGCCGCTTCCCCCTCTCTCGCTTCGCGGGAGGGGGACGGCACCCTCGGTGCGGGACGGCCCTTCCTCGGTGCCCCTGAGACGGTACACGCCAGTCTCGAGCGCCGCGCCCAATGCGATGATCATGTCCATGAATACACCCATCAAAGAACACCCGGCCAACCCCTTCGAAGGCGAGGCGCCCGGCATCCTCTTCGGCCTGCCCATGCCCATGGCCCGCGCCATGAAGCTCAGCGGTGAACGCATCGGCGAAGACCGCGCCCAGATCCGCATGGGCTTTCAACCGGACCAGGCCAACAGCCGCGGCGACGTGCACGGCGGCGCCATCGCCTCGCTGCTGGACTGCGCGCTGGCCTCGGCCTGCCGCTCGCATGACCCCACGGCCTTCGGCGTGGCCACCATCGATCTCACGCTGCACTACGTCTCGGCCGGCAGCGGCGATCTCATCGCCACCGCCCACTGCGAGCGGCGCGGCCGCTCCATCAGCTTCGCGCGCGGCGAAGTGCGCGCCGAGGACGGCACCCTGGTGGCCCTGGCCACGGGGACGTTCAAGCTGATGGCGCGCAGCCCGGCACAGGCCTGAGCGCAGGGCACGCGCGGCGCCGGATGGCGCCGGACGGCACTTGCGTGCCGCCGCGTCGTCAGAGCCGCTTTTCCTTGGCCTCGATCAGCTTTTGCATCAGTTCGCAGACCTGCCTGGCCTGCTCCTGGGTGATGTCGATGTTCTCGATCACCGAGCGCTTGAACTGGATGCCGTTGACTGCGCCGCTGTTCTCGATGAAGCCCAGCGTCAGGGTGCGGTTCAGGAAGTAGATGACGGCGGCGATGCCCCAGCCGATCAGCATGACCACCAGGCCTGCAAAGAAGCTCTGGGCCATCATGGACCCGCCCATGAACAGGGACAGGGCACCGATGCCCAGCGCCGTCTTCCAGGGCTTGTGATAGCCGTAGTAGGTGGAGCAGATGCCCTGCAGGGGGATCAGGCGCGACTGGGTGCCCGACAGCGAGGCGCTGCTGAACTCCAGGCGCTCGCTGCCCACGCGGATGGTGGTGGTGGGATCGATGTTGACCTTGGACAGGATCCAGGCGACCAGGCCGCCTTCGCGGCCTGTGATGGCAATGTGGTTGCCCTTGTCGTCTATGGGTTGCTCGCTGGCCTTCCAGGCCTTGATGACCAATGCACTCACGGTAATACCCTCTCTTGAATGTTTGAGAAACCACGGGCTGTCCCGTCATGGCATTGCACCACCGGGGCCGCCTGAGGAGGGGCGATTACAGCACAGGGCATGAGTGCAGCCTTGGGCAACCAGGGCCGCTGTGCGCCATCAACCGGGTTGCACCCCTGCCGACTGCAGCAGCCGCCCCCAGACCGGAGCCTCTTGCGCCCAGGCCTTGCCGAAGCGCTGGGCCGTGTCGTCATCCACGGGAACGAAACCGGCCGCGATGATGCGGGCCGTGCCTTCGCGGCTGGCCACGGCGCGGTTGGAGATCTCGCCCCATTGCCGCGTGAGGTCGGCCGGCAGGCCCCTGGGGCCGGCGATGGCCAGCCAGCCGGACAGTTCCATGGCCTCGTGGCGGTAGCCGGCCTCGGCAAAGGTGGGCACCTCGGGCAGCAGGGGCACGCGGCGCGTGCCGGTGACGGCCAGGGCGCGCAGCTTGCCTGCATCGATGTGGGGCTTGAGCGTGAGCAGGCTGCCCATGCCGATGGGGATGCGCCCGCCCAGCATGTCCTGCACCATCAGCGCCTCGCCCCGGTAGGCCGCATGCGCCATGCCGGCACCGGCCATGTCGCTGAGCACGGCGCAGGCCAGGTGGCCGTGCGAGCCTATGCCGTAGGAGCCATACGAGAGCTTGCCCGCGTTGGCCTGGGCCCAGGCCATGAATTCGCGCAGGTTGGAGGCGGGCACGTCGGCCGTGACCACCAGGGCGATGGGCGCCATGCACACGCGCGACAGGGGCGTGAGGTCGGTCAGCGGGTCGTAGGCGGTCTTCTTGTAGAGGTATTTGTTGGTGAGCATGGTGGAGGTGGTGCCCAGCAACAGGGTGAGCCCGTCCGGCGCGGAGCGGACCACGATCTCGCCGCCGATCAGTCCGGCCGCACCGGGCTTGTTGTCCACCACCACGGTCTGGCCCAGCTGCTGGGCCATGCGCTCGCCCAGGATGCGCGCAATCACGTCGGTGGCACCGCCAGCCGCAAAGGGCACGACGATGCGCACGGGCCGCGTGGCAAAGCCGGCCTGCGCCAGCACGCTGGCGGGCCCTGCCGCCACGGCGCCGGCCGCCAGGGCCAGCGCCTGGCGCCGATTCAATCGGTTGTTCAGTCTGTCATTCAGTCGGTCATTCAATTGGCCGTTGAATCCGCTGTTCGATGCCGTCCCCGAGATCACTGCCATCACACGCTCCTTTGCCTGGGTGCCACCATGGACGGAGACACCGGATCAAGAAACCGCCGTCTCGAAATTAATCGAGTTGGCCAAGCGTATTCGAGGCAGATGGATTCACCATCAGGGAAATCATTGGACTGCTTGCACCAGAATCAGAAAACTCTGAGTGCAAAACGGCCTTTCAGTCTCATTTTGATCAAGATCGTGCTGCAGATCTCTGTTGCGCCCAGGCATGGCGCAGCAGCACCTGTTCGGCCTGCTTGAGCACGGGCGCATCGACCATGCGGCCGTCCAGCACGCAGACGCCGCCTCCGGCCTCGGCCAGGGCCTGGCGCAGGCGCTGCGCGTGGGCCACGGCCGCTGCGTCGGGGTCGAAGACGGCGTGCAGGGGCTGGACCTGGGCCGGGTGGATGCACAGCTTGCCGCCAAAGCCCATACGCCGCGCGCGTGCCGCGTCCTGGGCCAGCCGCTCGGGGTTGCGCGTGTCCACCGTCACGCCGTCCACGGCCGCGCCGATGCCGGCGCGGCGCGAGGCCAGGACCAGGGCCATGCGCATGGGCAGCAGCTCTTCCTCGCCCTGCTCGCAGGCCATGCCCGCATCGACCTGGAAGTCCAGGTGGCCGAAGGCCAGGCGCACCACCTGGGGCGCGGCAGCCAGGGCGTCGGCCGCGTCCAGGCCGGCCACGCTTTCGATGAGGGGCAGCACGGCTGCCCGTGCGCCTGCAGCCTGGGCCACCGCATGCAGGGTCTGGGCGCGCTCGGCCTTGGAGACCATGGCGCCGGCCACGCCCTGATCCACCAGCTGCGCCAGCGCGCGCAGGTCATCCGCATGCCAGGGCGTGCCTTCGGCGTTGATGCGCACCAGCAAGCGGGCACGGGCCGGACCTTCCAGCGCACCCACGGCCTGGGCCAGCGCCTGGCGGGCGCCGTCCTTGTCGGCAGGGGCCACGGCGTCCTCCCAGTCGGCGATGACCATGTCGGCGCCGCTGTCCAGGGCCTTGCCCAGGCGCTCGGGCCGCGTGGCGGGGACGAAGAGAAAGGAAGTGGCCTGTCGCGCCAGATCGTGCATGCGGATGTCCTTGGGAGAGCGGTTTATTCGGCCGAGACGCCTGCGGCCTTGATGACCTTGTCCCAGCGCGCCACCTCGGCCTGCAGGTGGGTGCGCAGGCCTTCCGGCGTGGCCTTGTCGGGCGTGACCAGGTCGGAGCTGAGTTCGGCGATGCGTTTCTTGACGTTCTCGTCCTTGATGGCCACGTTCAGCGCCTTGTTGATGGCCATGACCACCTCCTTGGGCGTGCCCTTGGGCGCGTACATGCCGTGCCAGACCTTGACGTCGAAGCCCTTGAGGCCCTGCTCGTCCAGCGTGGGGATGTCGGGCAGCGAGGACAGGCGCTTGGGCGTGGTCACGCCGAAGACCTTGGCGCGCTGGCCGTCCTTGATCACGGGCACGGTCTGCGTGGTCTGGTCGCACAGCAGGTCCACCTGGCCGCCCATGAGGTCGTTCATGGCCGGGCCTGCGCCCTTGTAGGGCACGGTGGTGAGCTTGACGCCCGCCTGGTGCATGAACAGCATGCCGCACAGCTGGGAGACGGCGCCGATGCCGGCATTGGCCAGCGAGACCTTCTCCTGGTTCTTCTTCACGTAGTCCAGCAGCTCGGCAAAGGTGTTGGCCGGGAAGTCCTTGCGCGACAGCAGGGTCATGGGCACGTCCAGCACCTGGCCGATGTACTCGAAGTCCTTGAGCGGGTCATAGGGCAGCTTCTTGTACAGCGCAGGCGCCGTGGCCATGCCCATGTGGTGGATGAGGATGGTGTAGCCGTCGGCCTTGGCCTTGGCCACGCGGTTGGGCGCAATGGTGCCGCCCGCTCCCACGGTGTTCTCGACCAGCACGCTCTGGCCCAGCACCTGGCCCATGGGCACGGCCAGCAGGCGCGCCACCACGTCGGTGGGGCCGCCAGCGCTGTAGGGCACGACGAGGACGACGGGCTTCTCGGGCCAGGCCGCGGCCAGGGCGCCGGTGGTCGTCCCGCCGGCGGCAAGGGCGCAGGCGGCGGCCGCTGCGTAAACGAGGCGGCGGCGGAAAGAAGTGGTGCGTTGCATGGTTTGTCTCCTGTGCACTTTGGTGGAAGCGGGAGGCGCTCTGTGGTGGCGCCTTTCCCATGGATTCGCCGGCCGGGGCCGGCGCGAAAACTCAGTCAAGAACTCAGTCAAGCAGGCGCTGCACGCGCGGCCAGTGCGCGATCTGCCACAGCCGCGCTACAGCGGCCTGTGCGGCGTCGTCCTGCAGGGCACCGCCATAGGCGATCAGGCGCAGCGCCTTGGCCGTGATCTCCTCGCGCGACAGCGTGTTGCCCGGATCGCCCTTGGGCTCTTCCACACGGCCGTGCAGCGTGCGGCCATCGGTGGTGAGCACGGTGACCTTGCCGATCCAGCGCTGCGGGTAGGCGGCATCGACCTCGGGGTCCAGCACCATGCCCACCTTCTCGCGCAGGGCCACGGTGGTGGCGGCCAGGTATTCGTTGTCGAACTCGTCCAGGCCCGCATGGCCGTGGCGCGCGGCCAGCGCCAGCACCGTGCCCATGGAGAACTTGCTCTGGTGCACCGTGCCGGGATCGACCACGGGGCCCAGCACGTCGATGGCGCCCTGGTGCACGTGGCAGGTGACCTGCGCCAGGTCGGCGGGGGCCAGGCCGTGGTCCTGCATGACCTGCAGCAGCGCGTCGGCGGCCGGGTGCGTGTGGCGGCAGGAGGCATGCCATTTGAACGAGGTCTCGGCCGTGGCCCAGCGCGTGCCGATGCCGTCCGTGAGGCGCGTGGGATCGGCGTCCGTGGACATGCCTGCCGCCAGGCCCTGCGGCCCGGTGAAGATGTCCTGCGCACCGGTGAATCCGTCCCGGGCCAGATAGGCCGACATCAGGCCCGCAGCGGCCGCATGCGCCGTGTGCAGCTGCTTGCTGTCGGCGCCCGTGCGCAGGAACTCCCACAGCCCTGCCGACTGCGTGCCCGCCGAGCCGAAGGCATGCTGCATCTGCGCGGGCGTGAGGCCCAGCAGCCGGCCCACGGCGGCCGCGGCGGCCAGGGTGCCGGCCGTGGCCGTGGTGTGGAAGATGCGGTAGTGGCTGCGGCCCAGGAACTCGCCCACGCGGATGCCGACCTCATAGCCGGCCACGCAGGCGGCCATGAGCTCGGCGCCGCTGGCGCCGATGCTCTGCGCCACGGCCAGCGCGGGCGGGAAAACCACGGCGGCGGGGTGGAAGACCGAGCCGTTGTGCACATCGTCCTGCTCGGCCACATGCGAGGCCGCGGCATTGGCCAAGGCCGCCATCATGGGCGAGGTGGTGTCGGCACTGCCCAGGATCTCGCTAGGCCCCTGCGCCGGTCCCTGGGACAGCGCAAAGCGCGTGATGCTCTGCACGGGGCGCGCGCCCTGGCCTGCGAGCACGGAGCCGAACCAGTCCACCCAGAGGTCTTCGGCGCGCTGCTGAACGGCGGCGGGAACGTCGTCCCAGCGCAGCGAGGCAGCGAATTGGGCCAGCGGATGGATGCTCACTTGGGTGTCGTTTTTCATGGGTTGGGTCTCCGGCGCATTCTTGGGCATGCGCCCTGGTTTCAGGGGGCGGTTTTTCCCGGGGGCGGGCACAGGGCACTGATGCGCTCGGCGCTCCAGCCCAGCTCGGCCAGGATGGCGGCGCTGTGCTCGCCCACGGCGGGCACGGCCTCCATGCGGTAGTCGAAGGCGCTGTTGGCACCGGGGGGCAGCAGGGCCTGCACGGGTCCGGCCGGCGTGTCCACGCTGCACCAGCGCTGGCGTGCGGCCAGCTGGGGATGGGCCCACAGGCCGGCCATGTCGTTGACGCGCGCATTGGCAATGCCGGCCGCATCCAGCCGCTGCACCACCTGGGCGGCATCCAGCGCGTTGAACACGCCCAGGATCAGCGCGCGCAGCTCCTCGCGGTTGGCGTTGCGGCGCGCGTTGCTGTCGAAGCGCGCATCCGTGGCCAGCGCGGGCTGCAGCAGCACCTGTTCGCAAAAGAGCTTCCACTCGCGTTCGTTTTGCAGGCCCAGCATCACCGTCCCGCCGTCACCGGCCTCGAACGGCCCGTAGGGATAGATGCTGGCGTGCGAGGCGCCGGTGCGCGGCGGCGGCGGCGCGCCGTCGAAGGCGTAGTACATGGGGTAACCCATCCACTCGCCCAGCGCCTCCAGCATGGACACGTCGATGTGGCTGCCCTCGCCCGTGCGCCCGCGCAGCAGCAGGGCCGACAGGATGTTGGTGTACGCATACATGCCGGCCGCGATGTCGGCCACCGAGATGCCGGCCTTGGACGGCACCTCGGGCGTGCCCGTGACCGAGAGAAAGCCCGCCTCGCTCTGGATCAGCAGGTCGTAGGCCTTCTTGTCGCGGTAGGGGCCGTCAGCGCCGTAGCCGCTGATGTCGCAGACGATGAGGCGCGGAAAGCGCTCGCGCAGCGCCGCATAGGACAGGCCCATGCGCGCGGCCGCCCCGGGCGCCAGGTTCTGCACCAGCACGTCGGCACCCTCCAGCAGCTGCAGCAGCGCCTGCATGGCCTCGTCCTGCTTGAGGTCCAGCGCCAGGCTCTGCTTGCTGCGGTTGATCCAGGTGAAGTGCGAGGACTGGCCCTGCACGCGCTGGTCATAGCCGCGCGCAAAGTCGCCGCTGCCGGGCCGCTCGACCTTGATCACGCGCGCGCCCAGGTCGGCCAGCTGGCGCGTGCAAAACGGTGCGGCCACCGCATGTTCCAGCGAGACGACGGTGGTGCCGTCCAGGGGCCTCAGGCGTTGCTGTGTCATGCGCGAGCCTTCAGAAAGAACGCGGGAGACCGAGGATGTGCTCGGCCACGTAGGAATAGATCAGGTTCGTGGAGATCGGCGCCACCTGGTACAGGCGCGTCTCGCGGAACTTGCGCTCCACGTCGTATTCGCAGGCAAAGCCGAAGCCGCCGTGGAACTGGATGCAGGCATTGGCCGCCTCCCAGCTGGCCTTGGCCGCCAGGTACTTGGCCATGTTGGCCTGGGCGCCCATGGCCTGGTTGGCGTCGAACATCTCGCAGGCCTTCCAGCGCATGAGGTTGGCGGCCTCGACCTCGATGAAGGCATCGGCAATGGGGAACTGCACGCCCTGGTTCTGGCCGATGGGGCGGCCGAACACGTTGCGGTCGCGCACGTAGTTGGTCACGCGGTCCAGGAACCAGTAGCCGTCGCCAATGCATTCGGCCGCAATCAGCGTGCGCTCGGCATTGAGGCCGTCCAGGATGTACTTGAAGCCCTTGCCTTCCTCGCCGATCAGGTTCTCCTCGGGGATTTCCAGGTTCTCGAAGAACAGCTCGTTGGTCTCGTGGTTGACCATGTTGGGGATGGGGCGCACGGTCAGGCCGCTCTTTTGCGCCTCGGCCAGGTCCACCATGAAGATGGACATGCCCTCGCTCTTTTTCTTCACCTCGGCCAGCGGCGTGGTGCGCGCCAGCAGGATCATCCAGTCGCTGTGCTGCACGCGGCTGATCCAGACCTTCTGGCCGTTGACCACGTAGCGGCCATCCTTCTTGACGGCGCTGGTCTTGATCTTGGTGGTGTCCGTGCCCGTGGTGGGCTCGGTCACGCCCATGGACTGCAGGCGCCATTCGCCCGAGGCGATGCGCGGCAGGTATTTCTCCTTTTGCGCCTGCGAGCCGTGGCGCAGCAGCGTGCCCATGTTGTACATCTGGCCGTGGCAGGCGCCCGAGTTGCCGCCGCAGCGGTTGATCTCTTCCATGATCACGCTGGCCTCGGTCAGACCCAGGCCCGAGCCGCCGTACTCCTGCGGGATCAGCGCGGCCAGCCAGCCGGCCTTGGTCAGCGCGTCCACGAAGGTCTCGGGATAGGCGCGCTGCTCGTCGATCTTGCGGAAATACTCGTCGGGGAACTCGGCGCACAGCGCACGGATGGCGTCGCGGATTTCGGGGAAATTGTTGGAAAGCGTGTGTTCGATCATGGTGGTCTCAAGGCTTTATGGTCAGCGCCTTCACAGCGCGGAATGTGTTGAATACCAATTCAGTTATCGCAGCGGGAGCCAAAGCCGGCGCCGCCCAAAGCAAGGGACACCGAGGAAGGGCCGCCCCGCACCGAGGGTGTCGTCCCCCTCCCCCGCGAAGCGGGTAGAGAGGGGGAAGGCGCGAAGCGACTCAGGGGGAGACACTTGCCGTGCCGGTCATGGTCAGCCAGCCCTCGTGGTCTTGCGCCCAGAGTTCGACGGTCTTGCCGTCCGCAGAAGGCTTGCCGTGCACGCTGAAGGCATGCAGGTCGAAGGTGGGGCGCACGGCCTTGAACTCGAAGGACAGCACGCGCGCCTGGGGCAGCTCGCGGCGCAGCAGGTCCAGCAGCAGCGTGGCGATCAGCGGGCCGTGCACGATCAGGCCCGGATAGCCTTCGACACCCGTTACATAGCGGCGGTCGTAGTGGATGCGGTGGCCGTTGAAGGTCAGGGCCGAGTAGCGGAACAGCAGCACGTCGTCGGGAACGATGGTGCGCGACCAGGTTTGCTGGCCGTCCAGCGGCGGCTTCTGGGGCGTGGGCGCGGGATCGCCGGGCTGGGCAGCGGCGCGGTAGACGATGTCGTGCTCCTCGGTCAGCGCCAGGCCCTGGTCGTTGCTGTAGGCATGCTCGACCAGCACGAACAGCAGCTCGCCCGAGCGGCCGCTCTTGTGGCTGACCGAGCCGATGGTGGAGCGGCGCTGCACCTTCTGGCCCACCTTCAGCGCGTTGCCTGCCTCCCAGCGCAGTCGCCCGCCGGCCCACATGCGGCGCGGCAGCGGCACGGGCGGCAGAAAGCCGCCACGGCGCGGGTGGCCGTCGGGGCCGAGCTCGCTTTGGCGTGCATGGGGCAGGAAGTACATCCAGTGCCACAGCGGCGGCAGCGCCGTGCCGTCGGCGGGCTCGGGGTCTTCCCGGTCCAGCGTGGCCGACAGCGCGGCCACGGGCGCGGCCGTGATGCTGTCTGCCAGGGTTTCGCTGCGGCCCTGCCAGGACTGAAGGTGCGCCAGCGCGGCGGCGTCGAGGGTGTCGGTAGCTTGCTTGTCTGTCATGGCCGCCATGGTCGGTGCAAGCGCGGCGGCCCGCAATCCGCGTTTTCTTAAGCAAGCCTTTGGCCGCGCTGAAGGCTGGGCCGGCGCGGCCTGTCCGCCGCTGCTTTCATTCCCGCGAAGTCCGCCCTTGTGATTGGCGAATGGCGCGGTGCGGCGTTTGCCGGCATCCTTGGTCCCGACTTCTTTCCAACGAACACTGAACGGGGACGACAGGCCATGGCGCAGAAAATGATGCAGGACAAGGTAGTGGTGGTGACGGGTGCCGGCGGCGGCATCGGGCGCGACATGGCGCTGGCCATGGCGGCCGAGGGCGCCAAGGTGGTGGTCAACGACATCGGCACCTCCACCACGGGCGAGGGCACGGACGCCGGCCCGGCGCAGAAGGTGGTCGATGAGATCAAGGCCGCAGGCGGCCAGGCCGTGGCCAACACCGACAGCGTGGCCGAGGCCGCCAGCGCGGCCCGCATCGTGCAGTGCGCCGTGGACAGCTTCGGCCGCATCGACGGCGTGGTCAACAACGCCGGCATCCTGCGCGACCGGTTCTTCCACAAGATGAGCCTGGACGAGTGGGACGCCGTCATCAAGGTCCACCTGTACGGCAGCTACTACATGAGCCGCGCGGCCGCCAACCATTTCAAGGAGCAGGAAAGCGGCGCCTTCGTGCACATGACCTCGACCTCGGGCCTGATCGGCAACCTGGGCCAGGCCAACTACAGCGCCGCCAAGCTGGGGCTGACGGCCCTGTCCAAGTCCATCGCGCTGGACATGCAGAAGTTCAACGTGCGCTCCAACTGCATCGCGCCGTTCGCCTGGAGCCGCATGATCGGCTCCATCCCCACCGACACGCCCGAGCAGCAGGCGCGCGTGGCCAAGATCCAGCAGATGACGCCCAACAAGATCGCCCCGCTGGCTGTCTACCTGCTGTCCGACGCGGCCAGCGACGTGAACGCCCAGGTCTTCGCCGTGCGCAACAACGAGATCTTCGTCATGAGCCAGCCGCGCCCGCTGCGCTCGGTGCACCGCAGCGAGGGCTGGTCGCCCCAGTTCATTGCCGAGCACGGCATGCCTGCGCTCAAGGCATCGTTCGTCCCCCTGGACCGCTCGGCAGATGTCTTCAGCTGGGACCCTGTTTGAACGACACCCCCTGAGGCGCTACGCGCCTTCCCCCTCTCTACTCGCTTCGCGAGGGAGGGGGACGACACCCTCGGTGCGGGGCGGCCCTTCCTCGGTGTCCCTGAGTCGGGCCGCGCCAGTTGCGAGGGTTGAAGCGCGCCAGCGCAATCAAACACTGAGAGGAACCGTGATGGCCATCAGCTATCAGCATCTGAAACAGCGCCCCTTCGAGCCCGTGCGCCAGCACTATGGCGAGCGCGACACCATGCTCTATGCCTTGAGCCTGGGCTTGGGCAGCGATCCGCTGTCGGATGCGGCCCTGCCCTTTTTCTACGAAGGGGCGCCCGGCGGGCTGCGCGCCCTGCCCTCGCAGGCCGTGGTGCTGGGCTACCCGGGCTTCTGGGCGCGCGAGGCCGATACGGGCATCGATTGGGTGAAGCTGCTGCATGGCGAGCAGCGCATGCGGCTGCACCGCCCGCTGCCGGCCAGCGCCGACGTGGTGGGCCACAACCGAATCACGCACCTGACGGACAAGGGTGAGGGCAAGGGCGCCATCATGGTCACCGAGCGGCGCCTGGAGACCGCCGGCGGCGAGCTGCTGGCCACCGTGCAGCAGGTCAGCTTTCTGCGCGGCGATGGCGGCTACAGCCTGCTGGACGGCGGCCAGCCAAGCGACGCGCCCCTGGCGCCGCTGCGCCCCACGCCGGAGGACCGCGCGCCCGACTTCACCGACACCCAGGCCATACGCCCCGAGGCCGCGCTGCTGTACCGCCTGATGGGCGACTACAACCCGCTGCATGCCGACCCGGCCGTGGCGCGCAAGGCCGGCTTCGAGCGGCCCATCCTGCATGGCCTGGCCAGCTACGGCCTGGTGGCCCATGCCGTGCTGCGCCAATGCGGCGACCGCAATCCCGCGCGCCTGAAGGCGCTGGATGTGCGCTTCACCGCTCCCGTCTATCCCGGCGAAACCCTGGTCACCGAGATCTGGCGCACGCCCGACCAGCCCTGCCAGCTTCAACTGCGCGCCCGCGTGCTGGAACGCGACAAGATCGTGCTCAGCCACGGCTACGCCGAACTCGCCTGATGCACGGCGGCTTCGCAAGAGGCCGCTCCTTCCCCCTGCCCTGGAGTTCCCATGAACACCTCCCCCGTATTGACCTCCGTCCAGGACGGCATAGGCACGATCACGCTGAACCGGCCCGAGGCCCGCAACGCGCTCAACCAGGCCATGCGCCCGGCCCTGGCCGCCGCCGTGGCGCAGATGCGCGATGACGCGCAGGTGCACACCGTCATCCTCACGGGCGCGGGCGGCGCCTTCTGCTCGGGCGGCGATATCAGCCAGATGATGGATGCCAGCCAGGCCGGCCTGCCCTGGCGCCAGCGCATGCGCAGCCTGCACCAGTGGTTCCCCGAGCTGGTCAACCTCGAAAAGCCCGTGATCGCCGCCGTGGACGGCCCGGCCTTCGGCGCAGGCCTGAGCCTGGCGCTGGCCGCCGACTTCGTGCTGTGCACGCGGCGCGCGAAGTTCTGCGCCGTGTTCGGCCGCATCGGCCTGGTGCCCGACCTGGGCGCCATGCACATGCTGCCGCGCATCGTGGGCCTGCAAAAGGCCAAGGAGCTGGTCTTCACCGCGCGCACCGTGCAGGCCGAGGAAGCCAGGTCGCTGGGCATGGTCTACGAGATCGTGGAAGACGGCGAGGCCCTGCAGGCCGCCGCCGTGGCGCTGGCGCGGCGCTTCGGCGAGGCATCCACGGCCGCCATCGGCATGGCCAAGACGGCCATGAACCAGGCCTTCGAGCTGGACGCACGCGCCATGGCCGAGCTGGAAGCCTATGCCCAGACGATGTGCCGCGGCTCGGACTACCACCAGGAGGCGGTGCAGCGCTTCAAGGACAAGCAGCCCACGCGCTTCGACTGGGACCGCGCGCCATGAGCGTGCTGTCGCCGGACGCCCTGCAAGAAAGGCTGCAGGCCCTGATCCGCCCCGGCGACACCCTGTGGTGGGGCCAGGCCACGGCCGAGCCGCTGACGCTCACGCGCGCCGTGGTCGCGCACCGCCATGCACTGGCCCGGCACGGTGGCCGGGGCCGGCTGCGCGTCTTCGTGGGCATGGGCGCATCGGACACGCTGCAACCTGCGCATGCCGACGCCATCGACTTCTTCGGCTACGCGGCCGGCGGCCCCCACCGCGCGCTGGCCCAGGCCGGAGTGCTGGACATCCTGCCCAGCCACTACTCCCACCTGCCCGGCCTGATCGACGAGGGCCTGCTGCCTGCCGACGTGGTGCTGCTCCAGGTCTCGCCACCCGATGCACAAGGCCGCTACAGCCTGGGCCTGGTCCATGAATACCTGCCGGCCGCCATACGCAAGGCGCGCGTGCTGATCGGCGAGGTCAACCCCGCCATTCCGTGGACGCACGGCAGCCTGCACCTGCAGGCCGGCGACTTCGCCCTGCTGGTCGATGCCGAACACCCTCCGCTGGACCAGGCGCGCAGCGCGCCCGGCCCTGCCGAGCAGGCCATTGCCGGCCATGTGGCCGCCCTCATCGAAGACGGTGCCACGCTGCAGGTGGGCGTGGGCAACCTGCCCGAGGCCGTGCTCGCCGCCCTGCACGGCCACCGCGACCTGGGCCTGCACAGCGGCGCCGTGGGCGACGGCATTGCAGCCCTGGCCGAAGCCGGCGTGCTGACCCACGCGCGCAAGAGCCAGGACCGCGGCGTGGGCATTGGCGGCATCCTCATGGGAGGCGAATCGCTCAGGCGCTGGGCCCACCGCAACCCCGCCCTGCAACTGCGCGAGACGCGCTACACGCACGACCCCGAGGTGCTGGCCGCCAGCCACAGGCTGGCCGCCATCAATTCGGCGGTGGAAGTGGACCTCACGGGCCAGATCAATTCCGAAGTGGCAGGCGGCGTCTATGTGGGCGCCGTGGGTGGCGCCGTGGACTTTCTGCGCGGCGCGGCACGCAGCCGCGGCGGCCTGCCCATCATCGCCCTGCCCGCCACGGCCAGGGGTGCCACGCGCATCGTTGCGCGGCTGTCCGGCCCCGTCAGCACGCCGCGCAGCGATGCCGGCCTCATCGTCACCGAACACGGCGTGGCCGACCTGCGCGGCCAGACGCTGTCGCGCCGCGTGAAACGGCTGATCGACATCGCGGCACCGGAGCACCGCGCCGACCTGGAACAACAGGCACATACCCTGCTGCGCCAATGCGGCGCAGCCTTTTCCTGATCCACTGATCCACTGATTCCCAAGGAGACAACACCATGCGCAGAGCCGCCATCGTCACCCCCCTTCGCACGCCCGTGGGCACCTTCGGCGGCAGCCTGCGGCCGGTATCGGTCGAGGAGCTGGCCGCCACCACGGTGCGCGCCGTGGTCGAGAAAAGCGGCATCGACCCCGCACGCATCGACGACGTGGTCTTCGCCCAGTCCTACGCCAGCAGCGAGACGCCCTGCGTGGGCCGCTGGGCCGCGCTGCAGGCCGGCCTGCCGGTGACGGTGCCGGGCATGCAGCTGGACCGGCGCTGCGGCGGCGGCCTGCAGGCCGTGGCCACGGCGGCCATGATGGTGCAAAGCGGCGCCGCCGACGTGGTGATCGCAGGCGGCGTGGAAAGCATGAGCAACATCGAGTACTACAGCACCGACATGCGCTGGGGTGCGCGCTCGGGCAATGTGCGCTTCTACGACCGACTGGACCGCGGCCGCGAGCGCTCCCAGCCCGTGGAGCGCTTCGGCAAGATCTCGGGAATGATCGAGACCGCCGAGAACCTGGCGCGCGACTACGGCATCAGCCGCGAGGCAGCCGACGCCTACGCCGTGCGCAGCCACCAGCGCGCTGCCGCGGCCTGGGAGGCGGGCCGCTTCGCCGACGAGATCGTCCCCGTCAAGGTGCCCCAGCGCAAGGGCGACCCCGTGCTGTTCACGCGCGACGAAGGCTTTCGCGCCGACGCCACCACCGACAGCATGGGCAAGCTGCGCGTGCTCATGCCCAATGGAACGGTCACGGCCGGCAACGCCAGCCAGCAGAACGACGCCAGCGCCGCCTGCCTGATCGTGGCCGAGGACAGGCTGGCCGAACTGGGCCTCACCCCCATGGCCACCCTGGTGGGCTGGGCCGCCGCAGGCTGCGAGCCCTCACACATGGGCATAGGCCCCGTGCCCGCCGTCAAGAAGCTGCTGGCGCGCCTGAACCTCACGCTGGACCAGATGGACCTGGTCGAACTCAACGAAGCCTTTGCCTGCCAGGTGCTGTCCGTGCTCAAGGGCTGGGAGTGGAACGACCAGGGCGCCATAGACCACAAGCTCAACGTCAACGGCTCCGGCATCTCCCTGGGCCACCCCATCGGCGCCACCGGCGTGCGCATCCTGGCCACCCTGCTGCACGAGCTGGAGCGCCGCAAGGGCCGCTATGGGCTGGAGACCATGTGCATCGGCGGCGGCCAGGGGATTGCGGCGGTGTTCGAGCGGGTGTGAGCTTCCCGCCTCAATCCGCCCGCGCTCCCGAAGCCTTCACGATCTCTTCCCACTTGCGGGCTTCGGCCTGGATGTAGCGCGCGAACTCGGCGGGCGTGGAGCCCACGGGCTCGGCGCCCAGGCGGCGGTATTGCGCGGCGATCTGGGGTTCGGCAAGCACGCGGCGGGACTCGGTCCACAGTTTCTGCACCACGTCCTGGGGCGTGTTCTTCGGCGCCCACAGTCCGTACCAGGTGCTGGTGCGAAAGCCCGGCATGCCGGCCTCTTCCATGGTGGGCACATCGGGCAGGGAGGGCGAGCGACTGGCCGAGGTGACGGCCAGCGCACGCAGCCGGCCCGAGGCGATGAAGGGCATGGCCGAGGGCATGGAGTCGAACATGAGCTGGATCTGCCCGCCCATCAGGTCGGTCAGGGCCGGCGAGCTGCCCTTGTAGGGCACATGCTGCATCTGCGCGCCGGTCTTCAGGCGGAACAGCTCGCCCGACAGGTGCTGTGACGACGCATTGCCGGCAGAGCCGAAGTTCACCTGCCCGGGATGGGCCTTGGCCCAGGCGATCAGCTCCTGCACATTGCGCACCGGAAGCTGGCTGCCCACGACCAGCACCAGGGGGACATCGACCAGCTGCGTGACCGGCTCGAAGTCGCGGAAGGCGTCATAGGGCGCGCTGGCATAGACGTAGGGGTTGATGACGTGGATGGAGGCGTTGACCAGCAGCGTGTAGCCGTCGGCCGGCGCCTTGGCCACCAGGGCCGCGCCGACCATGCCGCTGGCGCCAGCCTTGTTGTCCACGACCAGGGGCTGGCCCAGCGCCTCGCCCAGCCGCGTGGTGACCACGCGCCCGACCACGTCGGTAGGCCCGCCGGGTGGATAGGGCACGACGACGCGGATGGGCGCCTTGGGATAGCCCTGGGCCCCGGCGGATGGCTGCGCGCCCGCCGTTCTCCATGCGGCCAGCGCCGCCGCGGCGCCCAGCAGGGTGCGGCGGGAAAGCGCGGGGCCTGTGCGTTGCGTTGTCATACCTTGTCTCCTTGAATGGCGAGTGCGAGCTTGCCGGTCACGTTGCGGCCGTGCAGCGCATCCAGCGCAGCCGGCAGTTCATGCATGGCGAAGACCTGGCTGACCTGTGGATGGATGCATCCCCGGGCAGCCCAGTCGAGCAGCGTGGCAATGACGGGCTGCAGCTGCGCCGCGAAGGCCTGGCGCTCATCGGCCGGCGTCCAGCCGATGTAGCGGCCGTAGAAGAAGCCGTGCAGCGTGAGGTTCTTGACCAGGGCCAGGTTCATGGGCACGGCAGGGATGGTGCCGCTGGCAAAGCCCACGCTCAGCAGCTGCGCGTTCTGCGCGGCCGCGCGCAGTGCCTGCAGCAAGAGATCGCCCCCCACGGGGTCGAAGACGACGGAGGCGCCCCGGCCCTGCGTGGCCTGCTTGACCTGGGCGGCCAGGTCCTGCGGGGTGACTGCCTGGTGCGCGCCACGGCGCAGCGCATCGGCGCGCTTGGCCTCGGTGCTGGCGCAGGCGATGACCTGCACGCCGGGCGTCTGCCGGGCCACTTCCACCGCCGCGGCGCCCACGCCAGAGCCGGCGCCCAGCACCAGCACCACATCGCCTTCCTGCAGGCGCGCGCGCCAGTGCAGGGCCGTGTAGGCCGTGCCGTAGGACAGGGGAATGGGCAGGGCCTGCAGCCAGGGCATGCCCGCAGGCAGGCGGTAGACGGTGGACGCATGCACCACCGTTTCCTGCGCAAAGGCACCCCAGTCGGCAATGAAGGCCACGGCATCGCCGGGCTGCAGGTGCTGCACCGCGCTGCCGCATTCCAGCACGCGCCCCACGCCTTCGGTGCCGGGCACGAAGGGTAGCGGCGGGCGCCGCTGGTAGCGGCCCTCGATCAGCAGGCCCGTGGCGTGGCTGACGTTGGCGTAGGCCACGGCAATCCGCGCCTGGTGCGCGCCCAGGGGCTGGCCGGGCCGGTCCATGGACTGCAGGCTGACCACCTCGTGCGGCGCGCCGAATTGATGGCAGACCAGGGCCTGCATGGAGGTGTCCGGGGAGGTGTCCGGGGAGGTGTCCGGGGAGGTGTCCGGAGAGGTGGGTGTGAACGTGGATGTGGAAGCGCTCATGCCATGACCTCCTGCGCGCACTGGTGCACCACGCCGCTGGCCATCCATTGCTCCATCTCCTGCGGCGTGCAGCCGGCCTCGGCCAGGATCTGGCGCGTGTGCTCGCCCGTGCGCGGCGCGGCGCCAAGGGATGCACCGGAGGCTGCTGCGTCTGCCGGCCAGGGTGATGCCGCATACAGCAGCGGCCCGAACCCGGGCTGCGCCAGCGTGGCGAACGATGCGCGGTGCACGGCCTGGGGATGCGCCACCACATCGGCCAGCGTGCGCACGCCCGCATGCAGGGCGCCCTGCGCCGCCAGGCGCTGCTCCCAGTGGGCGCGCGGCTGCTGCGCCAGCAAGGCCTGCAGCCCGGCATGCAGGACATGGCGGTGGGCCATGCGGCCCGCATTGGAGGCAAAGCGCGCGTCCTGCAGCCAGTGCGGCAGGTCCAGCGCGCGGCACAGCCGCTCGAACTGGTCGTTGTTCAGGGCCAGCACGGTGATGAAGCCATCGGCCGTGGCGAACACGCCGTTGGGGGCGCTCACGCCTTCGGCTGGCAGGCCGCCGCGCAGCGTGTCTTCGGCCAGCACCGTGGATTGCAGGGCGCAGCAGACCTCGAACAGGTTCAGCTCCACATGGCGCCCGCGCCCGCTGCGCGCCTTGCCCAGCAGGGCCGCCGTGCAGGCCTGTGCCGCGTAGACACCGGCCGCGATGTCGGCCAGCAGCAGGCCCACGCGCTGGGGCTGGCCCTGCGCGTCGCGGTTGCTGGTCATCAAGCCCGTGTCCGCCTGCATGACGGAGTCGGTGGCGGGCCGGTCGGCATACGGCCCCGTGGGTCCGTAGCCGCTGATGGAGACGTACACCGGGTCCAGGCCGGCCGCGCGCAGGCTGTCGTAGTCCACGCCCATGCGCTGCACGACCTGGGGGCGGAAGTTCTGCACCACGATGTCGGCCTCACGCGCCAGCCGCAGCAGCAGCGCGCGCCCCTGGGCCTGGCGCGCATCGACGGCAATGCTGCGCTTGCCCGCGTTGTAGGTGGCCGACAGGCTGCTGTGCCCATCGCGCGAGATGCCCACGTGGCGCGCCCAGTCGCCTTCGGGCGGATCGACCTTGATCACCTCGGCGCCCTGGCGCGACAGCAGGTGGGTGCAGTAGGGGCCGGCCACGCCCTGGCTCAGATCGAGCACACGGTAGTGCGCCAGGGGCGCCGGCGGCGCGGTTTGTAAAGCTTCTTGGTTCACGGTCTGCGGCCTTTCGCCATGGTTTCCTCCATGCTAGGGAGGCAAGGCTGGCGCCACAATCCTCGCCAGCAGGCCAGGCCTGGTGACTCCCGATCAACAATGGCCGGCCCCGGCCCTGCAAAGAATGCCGAGATGGACCTGAACCTGTGCCGCGTCTTCATCGACATCGCCGAGGCCAAGAGCCTCACGCGGGCGGCCGAGCGCGGCGGCATGACGCGCTCCAACGTCTCGCGCCGGCTGCGTGCGCTGGAGACCGAGATGGGGACGCAGCTGCTGCGCCGCACCACGCGCAATGTGGAGCTCACCCAGGCCGGCCAGCTGCTGTACCGGCGCTGCCTGGCCATGATGGAGGAGCTGCAGCGCGCCCGCGATGCCATCCACCAGTTGCGCTCCACCGTGAGCGGCGAGGTGGGCGTGCGCGTGCCCACCGGCTTCGGGCATTTCTATCTCAAGCCGCTGATCCTGGGCTTTTGCCGCGAGCATCCCGACATCCGCCTGCGCCTGCTGATCAACGACCAGATGGCCGACCTCGTGGCCTCCAAGGTCGATCTGGCGGTGCAGATCACCTCCGCGCCGCTGGACGATCTGGTGGCCACGCGGCTGTGCGATGTGCGCTGGAACTTCGTGGCCACGCCCGCCTGCCTGCAGGCGCTGGAGCAGTCGCTGGGCCGGCCCCTGCGCGCACCTGCCGACCTGCTGCAGGCCCGCCTCATCCTGCCGCTGGCCATGGGCGGCAGGCTGGCCTGGCTTACAGGCAGCGGCGACGATGGCGTCGCCGCTGCCCTCGATGTGCTGCCCTCGCTGCAATCGGGCGACTACCGCCTGCTGTACGACGCCGTGCTGGACGGCCTGGGCCTGGCCCTGCTCCCGGACTACGTGACCTCGGCCGCGCTGGCCGGCGGCACGCTGGTGGCCGTGCTGGACCAGGTGGTGTTCTCCGGCCTGGGCAATGCCATGTACCTGGTGCGCATGCCCGACCGCCAGCCCACCATGGCGGCCCGCGCCTTCCAGCAGTTCCTGCGCGAGGCCATCGTCACCGCCGCGCCCAGCTGGCAGGCGGGCGCCGAGGAGGCGGGCGCGGACCTGTCTTCCTAGGACGTCCTAACAGCCGGCAAACCCCGGCTTAGGCAAAAGCAGATTCCCAAGAAGCGCCGGCGTGCGCACCATTGCCTGCATGTCCGGCGCAGACCGGGCGCGCCGCCGTGCAGGCCACGGCAGCGCTTCATTCATTTTTTGCAGGAGACATGCACATGCCCGCCCAACACCGCCGCAAGGCCCTGGCCACCCTCGCCCATGCCCCGCTTCTGGCGTCCCTGGTGACCGCCCTGGCCACCCTGACCGCCCTCCCCGCCGCCGCGCAGGACGCACAGCCCGTGCGCCTCATCGTGGGCTACTCGGCCGGCGGTCCCGTGGACCAGGGTGCCCGCCTGCTCAGCGTGGCGCTGACCAAGGAGCTGGGCGCCTCGGTGGTGGTGGAGAACAAGCCCGGCGCCAACGCCACCATGGCCGGCAGCGAAGTCGTGCGCGCCAGGCCCGACGGCCTCACGCTGTGGTTCGCGGCCAGCCCCACCATCACCATCAGCCCCAACGTGATGAGCAAGATGTCCTTCGACCCGGCCCGTGACCTCACGCCCGTGGCGCCCGTGCTCAGCTACTACAACGTGCTGGTGGTCAACAACAACGAGCCCTACAAGACCACGGCCGAGCTCGTGGCCTACGCCAAGGCCCATCCGCAAAAGCTCAACTACGGCTCGGCCGGCGTGGGCGGCTCCAACCACCTGGGCGCGCTGCTGTTCGCGCGGCGCAGCGGCATCGAGATGAACCACATCCCCTACAAGGGCAACGCACCGGCCATGACCGACGTGATCGGCGGCCAGCTGAGCATGATGCTGGACATCATCAGCACCGCCAGCACCTACATCCAGAGCGGCAAGGTGCGCGCCGTGGCCGTGACCTCGCCGCAGCGCAATGCCTCGCTGCCCGATGTGCCCACCTTTGCCGAGTCCGGCATCGAAGGCCTCAAGGGCTTCGACGTGGGCGGCTGGTATGGCGTCTATGGGCCCAAGGGCATGTCGCCTGAACTCGTGGCCCGCCTGAACAAGTCCATCAACGCCGCCCTGGCCCAGCCGGAGCTGCGCAAGCGCCTCAAGGAACTGGGCTACGAAGAGTGGACCGGCGCACCCCAGAAACTGGCCGAGCGCGGTACAAAAGAACGCGCGATGTGGGCCACCGTCACGCAAGGCATTGTGGTGGACTGAGGGATACGCGGAGCATGAATCAACGAATACACCATCTGCTGGACCGCTGGCTGGCCGAAGCGCCGCAGCGTCCCTTCATCCACCTGCCCGACGGCAGCAGCCTGAGCTTTGCCGACCTGGGCGCGCTGGCGGACACGGCCGAGGCCGAGCTGCGCGCGCTGCAGGTGCGGCCCGGCGACCGCGTGCTGGTCGTGGCCGAGAACTGCCCCGAGCATGCGGCGCTGATCCTGGCCTGCAGCCGCGTGGGCGCCTGGTCCTGCGGCGTGAATGCGCGCATGGCGCCCGGCGAGATCGATGCCTTTGCGGCCAAGGCCGATGCGCGCGTGGTGTATTTCACCTCGGCCGCATCGGACAGCGCCAGCGGCCACGCGCGGCGCTTTGGCGCAGGCGACTCGGCCCTGGCCGGCATGCAGCACAGCCCGGTGCGCGCGCAGGCCGTGGCCGAATCCGGTGCGCTGCAGGACGAGGTGGCGGCGCTGATCTTCACCTCGGGCACCACGGGCACGCCCAAGGGCGTGATGGTGGGGCATGACGCGCTGACGCTGTTCGCGCGCGTCTCGGCCGCATCGCGCGGCCTGGGTCCGCAGGACCGCAGCTATGCCTTCGTGCCCATGACCCACATCTTCGGCCTGGGCACGGTGCTGCTGGCCTCGCTGCATGCGGGCGCGCAGATGGTGATGCGCCCGCAGTTCGACCCCGCAGATCTTCTGGATGCGCTGGCCCGCCACGGCATCTCCCAGCTGCAGGGGCCGCCCGCGCTGTACGCGCGCCTGCTGGCCTATCTGCAGGAGCAGGGCATTGCCCATCCGCAGGCGCCTGCGCTGCGCTATGTCTATACCGGCGCAGGCCCGCTGGACCTGACGCTGAAAAAGCGCGTGGAGGCCGCCTTCGGCCAGGCGCTGCACCATGGCTACGGCCTGTCGGAATACGCAGGGTCGGTCCACCTCACGCGCCAGGGCGAGCAGCGGCCCGACACCAGCGCGGGCTACGTGGTGGAAGGCGCGGAAGTGCGCGCCGTGGACCCGGCCACGGGCCGCAGCCTGCCGGTGGGCGAGCGCGGCGAGCTGTGGATACGCGGGCGCGGCCTGATGCACGGCTACTTCCGCGATGACCAGGCCACGGCCGCCGTGATGCGCGAGGGCGGCTGGTACGCCAGCGGCGACCTGGGCGAGCTGCATGCCGACGGCGCACTCTTCGTGGTGGGGCGGCTCAAGGAAATGATCATCCGCTCGGGCTTCAACGTCTATCCGGCCGAGGTGGAACTGGCGCTCAACGAGCTGCCCGGCGTGCAGCGCAGCGCCGTGGTAGGGCGGCCCGAGGGCGATGGCAACGAGGAGGTCATCGCCTTTGTCGAGCTGCAGCCCGGCGCCACGCTGGACAGCGCCGCAGCGCGCTCCCACCTGCGCGAACGGCTGGCGCCCTACAAGCTGCCCGCCCGCATCGTGCCCCTGGCCGAGCTGCCCACCAGCCCCAACGGCAAGGTGCTCAAGCGCCTGCTGCAGGAACAGGCACTGCGCGTTTCCTGAGCCCGGGCCGCCCAGCAGTTGCGCCGGCACCGCTGCCGGTGCAACCTTTGTCCTGCCCTGCCCCTTCCCTGCCCCATGTCCGGATGTGCGCACGCGCCACCGCCTTCCGGAACCGGCCTCTGCAGCATGGACGCAACACCCCTACATTGCGCATCCGCAGGCCTTGCACCCCATCCTTCATGATGTAAAACTATGGCACTCAATGTTTCAATAGTTTTAACAAATTCATTATTTTTTCGCCTGCCTTGGCCTTGGCTGCAGTTACCGGATCCATCGTGAGATGCATCCCGGCGTGTCGGCCCGGATCTGCACAGGGCATGCATCCTCTCCCCCTGCAACCATATGAATCAAGCCCATGAAAAGAATCCTCAGCCTGTTTCTCGGAGGTATTTTCCTGGTCGCTGCCAGCCTGGTTCATGCGGCCTGGCCAGACCGGCAGATCACGCTGGTTGTACCTTTCCCGGCAGGCGGTGGCACTGATGTCGTGGGGCGCATCATCGCCAAGGAGCTTGCACAACGCCTGCGCGTCAACGTGGTGGTGGAAAACCGCCCTGGCGCCTCGGGCAACATCGGCGCGCGCCAGGTCTCCAAGGCCAGTCCTGATGGATATACGCTGCTGATCTGCACCACGGCCCAGACCATCTCGGGCGCGCTGTACACGCAGGCCGGGTATGACGTGGCCAACGACCTGGAAGCCATCTCCACCATCAACGACAGTCCTCTGGTGCTCATCACACGCCCGGGCCTGCAGCTGTCGTCGGTGCAGGACCTGATCGAGCTGGCGCGGCGCAGCCCCGGCAAGCTGACCTATGCCACGCCGGGCTATGGCAGCGCGGGCCACATGGCGGCCGAGGCCCTGAGTCTGGCCGCCGACATACGCATGCTGCACATCCCCTACCAGGGCGCCGCGCCCATGATGGCCGACCTGGTCAGCGGCCAGGTCGATATCGCCTTCGACCTGCTGATCACGGCCAAGCAGTACGTGAGCCAGGGCAAGGTCAATCGCGTGGGCGTGGCCACGCGCGAGCGCTCGCCCCTCATGCCCGACTGGCAGACGCTCAGCGAGCAAAGCCCGGCCCGGCTCGGCAATTTCAACGAGACCGCATGGAATGTGCTCATGGCACCCAAGGGCACGCCGGCCGCGATAGTGAACGCCATCAATGCACAGATGAAAAATATCCTGGCCGATGAAAAGGTGCAGCGCAAATTCATGGAGCTTGGCAGCATTCCCCTTTGGAAATCCGTGGACAGCACCAAGGCATTCGTATCCGACGACGCCAGAAAATGGAGAAAGGTGGTCAGTGATGCCGGCATCGCGAAAATCTGAAATACCCCCTTCGCCGCAGAAACTGGCAGGGCCCGATGTCAATGCGCTGCACGAATTGCTCAATGCGCTGAAAAAGCACGGCATCGACATCCCCTTCGAGCGGCTGGGACCCATCCTGGCGGAGCACCAGCTGCTGATGGAGCACCGCGGCCTCGTCAACGAACTGGCGCATGAGGCGGGTCCCTCGCACATCCACACCACCATTTCCCGTCAGAGCAACCATGCGCGGCAGTCCTGAACTTTCCATACGGCAGATGGCCAGCGCGCTGCGCGCCGGCAAGACCACCTCGGAGCTGCTGACCCGGTCGGCGCTGGGACGCATCCGCGCCATGGACATCGACATCCATGCCTTCACCAATCTCGATGCCAGCGGTGCCATGGAGGCTGCGCGCAGCGCAGACATGGCGCGCGCCGAAAGCGCCGACCTGCCGCTGCTCCACGGCATTGCCGTGGCCATCAAGGACGTCTACGACGTGGCCGGCCTGCCGACCACCTGCCAGTCCTGGCTGAGCCTGGACTATGTGCCCGAGGAGGATTCCACGCCGGTGCGGCGCCTGCGCGATGCCGGTGCCATCATCCTGGGCAAGCTGGCCACGCACGAGTTCGCCATCGGCGCGCCCAGCCCCGACCTGCCGTTTCCCGCGGCCCGCAATCCCTGGGACCTGGCCCATATCCCGGGCGGCTCTTCCTCGGGCTCTGGCGCCGCCATTGCGGCAGGCTTCACACGGCTGGCCCTGGGCACCTGCACGGGCGGCTCCATCCTCATACCGGCCGCATGGTGCGGCGCCGTGGGGCTGAAACCCACCTACGGCCGCGTCTCCAAGCACGGCGTGTTTCCGCTGGCCTGGACGCTGGACCACTGCGGCCCGCTGTCGCGCAGCGTGGAGGACGCAGCCATTGCGCTGCAGGTGCTGGCCGGTCACGACCCGCTGGACCCGGCCAGCTCCACCGAACCCGTGGACGACTACTGCACGGGGCTTGAGCAGGGCGTGAAGGGCCTGACCATCGGCGTGCCGCAGGACCACTTCCAGTCGTCGCCCCAGGCATCGCCCACGTTCCTTTCGGCCTTCGATCGCACGGCCGCGCTGCTGGCCGAGGCCGGCGCCCGTCCCATCCACGTGAGCCTGCCCCACAGCCAGCAGTTCCTGGCGGCCGGCCGCGTCATCCTCAGTGCCGAGATGTTCACCATCCATGCGCAGGACCTGCGCTCGCGCCCGCTGGACTATGGCGAGCTCACGGCGGCGCGGCTGCTGCTGGGCGCCACCGTGTCCTCGGAGGACTACCTGAACGCCCTGCGCGTGCGCCGCATGCTGGCGGCCCGCGTGGACGCGGCCCTGGACCGCTGCGACGTGCTGCTGACCGCCATCACCCTGGATACGGCGCCGCGCTTCGATCCCATGCCGCATTTCCGCCACTGGCCGGTGCAGACCCATGCCTTCAACGTGACCGGGCACCCGGCCATCAGCGTGCCGGTGGGCCTGTCGCCGCAAGGCCTGCCGCTGGCCGTGCAGGTGGTGGGACGCTACTTCGACGAGGCCCGCATCCTGCAGGTGGCCCGGGCCATCGAGCGGCTGACCGGCTGGGAAAACCAGCTGCTGCCCGACGGCACCTGACCGCCGTGCTTGGCTTGGACACAGACGCAGCAGCAGCCCCGGTCCTCGCTGATCAGCCTGACCTCCTATCAGGCCTCCATGCGGATGATCTGGCGTATGGCCTCGCCCCGCGCCAGGCGGTCGAAGCCCTCGTTGATCTGGTCCAGCGTCAGGTGGCCGGTGACCAGGCGGTCCACCGGCAGCCTGCCGGCCGCATGCAGGGCGAGATAGCGGTCGATGTCGCGGCGCGGCACGCAGCTGCCCATGTAGCAGCCCTTGAGCGTGCGCTCCTCTGCTACCAGGTGCCAGACCGGCAGGCTGATGGCCTGGGCGCTGGAGGGCAGGCCCGCCGTCACGGTCTGGCCCCCGCGCCGCGTGATGCGGTAGGCCATCTCCAGTGCCTTGGCCGAGCCCACCATCTCGAAGGCATGGTCCACGCCGCCGCCCGTCAGCGCCCGCACCTGCTTGACGGCATCCTCGTCGCCGGCATTGACGGTATCGGTGGCGCCGAAATCGCGCGCCATGGCCAGCTTGTCGGCATTGAGGTCCACGGCCACCACGCGGGCCGCGCCCGCCGCCGCCGCGCCCATCACCGAGGACAGGCCCACGCCGCCCAGCCCCACCACGGCCACGCTCTGGCCGGGGCTCACTCTGGCGGTATTGGCCACCGCGCCCACGCCGGTCATCACGGCGCAGCCGAACAGCGCGGCCAGCTCCAACGGCACCGACTTGTCGATGCGGTGCACGCCGCGGCGCGAGAGCACGGCATGCTCGGCAAAGGCCGAGACGCCGACGAAGTGCGAGATGGGCTGGCCATTGCGCGACAGCCGCCTGGCGCCCGACAGCAGGGTGCCCGCCACGCCGGCCTGGCCTGCGGGCTCGCAGAGCACGGGCCGGCCCTCGGCGCAGGGCTGGCAGTTGCCGCAGCCGGGCACGAAGAGCATGACCACGTGGTCGCCCACCTCCAGGTCGGTCACGCCCTCGCCCAGCGCCTGGATCACGCCTGCGGCCTCATGGCCGAGCACGATGGGCGTGTCGCGCGGACGGTCGCCGTTGATGATGGACAGGTCGGAGTGGCACACGCCTGCGGCGGCCACCTTGACCAGCACCTCGCCGGGGCCGGGCGGCGCCAGGTCCACCTCCCAGATCTCCAGCGGGCGGCTGTCGGCATAGGGCGCGGCTGCGCCCGTTCTCGTGAGTACGGCGGCGCGTGTCTTCATGATGTCTTCACCAGCTTGCAGCTGCTCTTGGACAGCGGGCGGAAGGCCTCGTCACCGGGGATGGTGGAGAGCACCTTGTAGTAGTCCCAGGGGTATCTGGATTCCTCGGGCTTCTTGATCTGCACCAGGTACATGTCGTGCACCATGCGACCGTCCTCGCGCACCTTGCCGTTCTGGGCGAAGAAGTCCTCGATGGGCATCTGCTTGAGCTGGCGCGCCACCGCGTTGCCGTCGTCGCCCCTGGTGGCCTGCACGGCCTTGAGGTAGTTGGTGACGGCCGAGTAGGCGCCCGCATGGATCATGGAGGGCATCTTCTTCATCTTCTCGAAGAAGCGCCGTGACCAGGCGCGCGTGGCCTCGGTGCGGTCCCAGTAAAAGCCCGTGGTCAGCACCATGCCCTGCCCGTAGCGCAGGCCCAGCGCATGCACGTCGTTGATGAACAGCAGGCTGGGCACCAGGGTCTGCCTGGGCGCGATGCCGAACTCGTGCGCGGCCTTGATGGCGTTGACCGTGTCGCTGGTGGCATTGGCCAGGTTGATCACCGAGGCCTTGGACGCCTGGGCCTGCAGCAGGAAGGACGAGAAATCACTGGCGTTGAGCGGATGGAAGGTGGTGCCCACCAGCTTGCCGCCGCCGTCTTTCAGGAAGTCGGTCACATTGGCCGTCATGGCCTTGCCGAAGGCATAGTCCACGCCCAGGATGAACCAGTCCTTCTTGCCCTGGGCCAGGATGCCGCGCACCGCGCCATTGGCCAGCGCATAGCTGTCGTAGGTGTAGTGGATGGCCGTGGGCGCGCAGTGCTCGTTGGTGAGGATGTCCGAGGCGCCGCCGGTGTTGATCACCATCTTGCCGCGCTCACGCGCCAGGTTGTTGACGGCGATGGCGACGGCCGTGTTGTTGATGTCCACGATCAGGTCCACGCCGTCGCGGTCGAACCAGGTGCGCGCATGGGTGGCGCCCACGTCGGCCTTGTTCTGGTGGTCGGCCCAGACCACCTCGATCTTCCTGCCCAGCACCTGGCCGCCGAAGTCGGCCACGGCCATCTTCGCGGCCTCGACGGAGCCGCGCCCCGCCGTGTCCGCATACAGGCCCGACATGTCGCTGAGCACGCCGATGCGCACCACATCGTCCGATATCTGCTGCGCCTGCGCCGCCGCCGTCCACAGCAGGCCGGCGCCCAGCGCGCAGCCGGCAGCGCGCGCCTTGGTCAAGCCGCCTCGCATCAAGCCTTTCCGCATATCCGTCTCCTTGTCTCGGGGTTGTTTTTCTGGATACCGAAGGCAAGCCTAAGCAGGCCATGGCGGCCCGCCTATGCGCGATTGCGAAAGGCGGGGTTGCAGCGCTGCGAAGCCGGGTTTGTCCCGAGTCCGGCCCGCCGCCGCGCTCAGTCCGCCTGGATGCCGGCCACCTTGACCACCTGGGCCCATTTGCGCAGCTCGCTGCTCAGGCGCTCGCGCATCTGCTGCTGGGTGCCGGGGTCGGCCTCGGCGCCCGCCGTCAGCAGGCGCTGGCGCACGGCGGCATCGCGCAGCGCGGTGTTGAAGTCGGCGTTGATGCGCGCCAGCACGGCGGGCGGCGTGCGGGCCGGCGCAAACAGCGCGGCCCAGGAATAGGCCTCGTACTCGGGCAGGCCCGACTCGGCAATGGTGGGCACCTCGGGCAGCATGGCCGAGCGCTGGCGGCTGGCCACGCCCAGCACCTTGATGCGGCCGGACTTGATGTGCTGCAGCGCGCTGGGCGCATCGGCAAACATCAGCTGCACCTGGCCGCCCAGCAGGTCGTTCATGGCCGGCGCGCTGCCCTTGTAGGGAATGTGCTGCAGCTTGATGCCTGCATGCATGTTGAACAGCTCGCCGGCCAGGTGCGTGCCGCCGCCATTGCCCGAGGAGCCGAAGCTCAGGCCGTTGCCGGACTTGGCCAGCGCGATCAGCTCGCGCACATTGCTGGCGGGCACCGAGGGATGGGCCACCAGGAAGACCGGGAACATGGCCGCAAAGCTCACGGGCGCGAAGTCGCGCTCTATGTCGTAGGTCATCTTCGGCTGCAGCGCCGGGTTCACCGCATGGTGGATGGAGCCCACGAACAGCGTGTAGCCGTCGGCAGGCTCCTTGGCCGCAAGGGCCGCACCCACCATGCCGCCGGCGCCCGCGCGGTTGTCCACCAGGTTGGGCTGCTGCCAGATCTCGCCCAGCTTCTGGGTGAAGGCGCGCGCCGTGGTGTCCACGGGACCGCCGGGCGGAAAGGGCACGATGAAGCGCACGGGCCGCGTGGGCCAGGCATCGGCCGCATGGGCCACCCGGGCTGCGGGAAACAGGCTGCTGGCAGCCAGCGCGCCGCCGGCGGACAGCAGGCGGCGGCGCTGCGACGAAAAGGAAGACGGGCAAGAGGATGGGAGGGAAGACGGGGGCATGGCGAAACTCCGGGCAACGGGCGGCGGCTTGCCGCGCGGCCCATTCTGGGCAAGCCGGCCTGCGCCGTGTTTCGCGAATGTGGAAGGCGCGCTTCCAGGGCTCCCAAGCGGTGAAAACCCTGGGAAGCGGTCCACTCCGATGCAGCCTAGTGGCTGATCATCCAGGGCCGCCGCGAGGGCGCGGACTTTGCGCCGTTGGGTGCCGTCACCGTGGCGCTGCGCCGCCCCGATCCGCAGCAGCCGCAGCCTGCCGGGTGCTTGAAGCGCGCATAGCCATGGTCATAGTCGCGCGAGCTGGCGGGCTCGTGGCGCGCGCGCTCGTTGGTGTCCATGGCGCGGCGCGTGCCGTCGGCCATCAGCGCCAGCCGGGGCGCTGCGGCCAGCACGCGCGCAGCCGCCGTGCCGCAGCCGGGGCAGGCCGCAGGCTCGTCGCGCAGGCGCAGCGGCCGCAGGGCCTCGAAGCCGCCGCATTGCACGCAGTCATAGTCGTAGGTGGGCATGGGCGGGCTCCTTGGCGTCAGCGCAGGTCGGGGGACAGGGGCATGTCGATGCTGCCGTCGAACTGGACGACCGGCCCCGCCGCGTTGGGGTTGATGTCGAAGTCGAAGATGCCCGTGGGCAGCCACAGCGTGGCGCAGGAGTTGGGCACGTCCACCACGCCGCTGATATGGCCCTGCACGGGCGCCGTGCCCAGGATGGAATACGCCTGGGCGCCGCTGTAGCCGAATTTCTTCAGGTATTCGATGGCGTTCAGGCAGGCCTGGCGGTAGGCCACGTTGACATCCAGGTAGTGCTGCCTGCCGCTCTCGTCCACCGAGATGCCCTCGAAGATCAGGTAGTCGTCATAGCGCGGCGTGATGGGGCTGGGCTTGAAGATGGGGTTCTTGATGCCGTACTTGGCCATGCCGCCCTTGATCAGCGAGACCTTCATGTGCACCCAGCCGGCCATCTCGATGGCGCCGCAGAAGGTGATCTCGCCATCGCCCTGGCTGAAGTGCAGGTCTCCCACGCTCAGGCCGGCGCCGTCCACATAGACGGGGAAGAACACCTTGGCGCCGCGCGACAGATCCTTGATGTCGCAGTTGCCGCCATGCTCGCGCGGCGGCACGGTGCGCGCGCCTTCGGCGGCGGCCTTGTCGCGGGCCTCGCCGCGCATCTGGCCCATGTGGGCCGTGCCGGCCGACGGCGGGTTGGCCAGTCCGGGCACGCGTTCGGGGTCGGTGGCGATGAGTGCGCGCTCGCGCTCGTTCCACATCTCCAGCATGGGCCGGTCAGGCAGGCAGCCGATGAGGCCGGGATGGATGAGGCCGGGGAAGTTCACGCCCGGGATATGGCGCGAGCTGGTGAACATGCCCTTGAAGTCCCAGATCGATTTCTGGGCCGAGGGGAAATGGTCGGTCAGGAAGCCGCCGCCATTGTTTTTGGAGAAGAAGCCGTTGAAGCCCCAGAGGCTGTCGGGCTTGGCGCCGATGTCCAGCAGGTCCACCACCAGCAGGTCGCCGGGCTGGGCGCCCTTCACGCCCACGGGGCCGGACAGGTAGTGCACCGTGGTCAGGTCGATGTCGCGCACATCGTCGGCGCTGTCGTTGTTCTTGATGAAGCCGCCGGTCCAGTCGTAGGTCTCCAGGATGAAGTCGTCGCCGGGCTGGACCCAGCAGGCCATGGGAATGTCCGGGTGCCAGCGGTTGTGGACTCTTTCGTTGTCGGTGGGCGGGCGGTTCAGGTCCACCTTGATCAGCGTATCCGTCATGTGCAAAAACCTCCTGGGTGGGTGGGGATCGACAGCGGAGAACGGGCCGGGGTGCGGCGCGCCATTGCCGGCCTTCCTGTGGCGCCACGCTAATGCCAAAGCAGCGGCGCGCCCTCGGTGCGCCGGCAGGCGGCGCAGGGCGGGTATGAAGAAAAGGCCGGGAATGCATAAACACCATAGCAGCCGTGCCCGCCGGCCCGCCTAGGCAGCAACCCTGGGTTGACAGCCGGGCGCCGGCACTGGTGAAGCCACCCTTCCAGATTGGCGAATTGAAGCGGCCCCGCGATGCGGGCATGCTGGCGGACAGCCGCTGCGCCCGCGTGCCGGGTGCAGCGCCAAGAACACCGAGAACGGAAACACCGCCCATGCACCTGAGCGCACAGACCCACTACCAGGCCGAACTCGATGCCGGCCGCTTCTGCATACAGCAGTGCCCGCAATGCACGCGCCATGTCTTCACCCCGCGCGAGCTGTGCCCGCACTGCGGCGCCAGCCCGCTGCGCTGGGTGCGCGCCAGCGGCCAGGGCACGGTCTACTCCACAAGCACCGTCGCGCGCAAGAGCGATGCCGGTGGCGACTACAACGTGGCCCTGATCGACCTGGACGAAGGCGTGCGCATGATGGGCCGCGTCGAAGGCATTGCGCCGGCCGACGTGCGCATAGGCCAGCGCGTGAGCGCCCATGTGGCGAGCAAGGACGGACGCGGCCTGGTGCTGTTCCAGCCCGCGCTCGGACAGGCGGCACAGGGATCGCAGGGAGGTGCAGCATGAGTACCCGCATCCCCCAATCCACCCTGGACGCCGCCGCCGTGAACCGCCCGCTGCGCGGGCGCGTGGCCATTGCCGGCGCCGCCACCTATGGCTGCGGCGAGGCCCCCGGCATGGACGACATGACCCTGCTGGTGCGCGCCGCCCATGCGGCCGTGGCCGATGCGGGCCTGACCATGCAGGACATCGACGGCCTGGCCACCTGCAGCGTCAACGCCAGCATGTGGACCATGCCCGTGATCGAGCACCTGGGCATCAACCCGACCTATGTGGACGGCACGATGATCGGCGGCAGCAGCTTCATCGCCCACCTGCTGCCCGCCATCCGCGCGCTGGAGGCCGGCCAGTGCAAGGCCGTGCTGGTGTGCTACGGCAGCGCCCAGCGCTCGGCCACCTTCGGCCGCAAGGAAGGCCAGGCGGCGCGGCGTTTCCTGGACCCGCAGCCCTACGAGTTCCCCTACGAGCCCGTGCTGCCCGTGACCGCCTATGCGCTGGCGGCCGCGCGCCACATGCACGAGTTCGGCACCACGCGCGAGCAACTGGCCGAGGTGGCCGTGGCCGCGCGCGCCTGGGCCCAGCTCAACCCCGAAGCCTTCATGCGCGACCCGCTGACCATCGAGGACGTGCTCTCGGCCCGCCCCATCGCCAGCCCCTTGAGCGTGCGCGACTGCTGCCTGGTGACGGACGGCGCGGGTGCCATCGTGCTGGTGCGCGGCGAGCGCGCCCGCGACCTGCCGCGCCCCCCCGTCTACGTGCTGGGCAATGCCACGGCCATCTGGAACCGCCAGATCTCCTGCATGCCCGACCTGACCACCACGGCCGCCGCGCAGTCGGGCGCCCAGGCCTTTGCCATGGCGGGGCTCACCGCTGCCGACATGGACATGGCCCAGGTCTACGACGCCTTCACCATCAACACCCTGCTGTTCCTGGAGGACCTGGGCTTTTGCGCCAAGGGCGAGGGCGGCGCCTTCGTGTCCAAGGGCGGTATCGCGCCCGGCGGGCGGCTGGCCGTCAACACCAACGGCGGCGGCCTGTCCTGCGTGCACCCGGGCATGTACGGCATCTTTGCGCTGATCGAGGCCGTGCGCCAGCTGCGCGGCGAGGCCGGCCAGCGCCAGCTGGGACGCCACCGCACGGCCGTGGTCCATGGCAATGGCGGCACCCTTTCCAGCCAGTCCACGGCTGTGCTGGGTACGGCCGAGGCGCTTTGATTCCGTAGAGAGAAGAAAGAACACCGCAATGATCCGCGACCAAGAAACCCTCGAAGCCCTGCTGGACAGCGTGCGCCGCTTTGTGCGCGAGCGCCTGGTGCCCGCCGAGAACGAAGTGGCCGAGACCGACGAAATTCCCGAGTCCATCGTGCAGGAGATGCGCAACCTGGGCCTGTTCGGCATGACCATCCCCGAGCAGTTCGGCGGGCTGGAACTGACCATGGAGGAAGAGGTGCGCGTGCTCTTCGAGCTGTGCCAGACCGCGCCGGCCTTCCGCTCGGTGATCGGCACGACCGTGGGCATAGGCTCGCAGGGCATCCTCATCGACGGCACGCCCGAGCAGCAGGCGGCCTGGCTGCCCAAGCTGGCCACGGGCGAGATCATGGCCTCGTTCGCGCTGACCGAGCCCGAGGCGGGATCGGACGCGGCCTCGCTGCGCACCACCGCCATCAGGGATGGGGACCACTACGTGGTCAACGGCAACAAGCGCTTCATCACCAATGCGCCGCATGCGGGCATGTTCACGCTGATGGCGCGCACCGACCCGGCCAACAAGGGCGCGGGCGGCGTCTCGGCCTTCATCGTGGATGCGAAGTCGCCGGGCATCAGCTTCGGCAAGAACGACGTGAAGATGGGCCAGAAGGGCGCGCACACCTGCGACGTGTTCTTCGACAACGTGCGCGTGCCGGCGGCCAACCTCATCGGCCTGAAGGAAGGCCAGGGCTTCAAGACCGCCATGAAGGTGCTGGACAAGGGCCGCATCCACATCGCGGCCGTGAGCGTGGGCGTGGCGCAGCGCATCCTGCGCGACGCGCTGAACTATGCGCTGGAGCGCAAGCAGTTCGGCCAGCCCATCTGCGAGTTCCAGCTGGTGCAGGCCATGCTGGCCGACAGCCAGGCCGAGCTGTATGCGGCCGAGTGCATGGTGATCGACGCCGCGCGCCGCCGCGACGAGGGCCGCAACGTCTCCACCGAGGCCTCGTGCTGCAAGATGTTCGCCACCGAGATGGTGGGCCGCGTGGCCGACCGGGCCGTGCAGATCCTGGGCGGCTCGGGCTACCTGGCCGAGTTCGGCATCGAGCGCTTCTATCGCGACGTGCGGCTGTTCCGCCTGTACGAAGGCACGACCCAGATCCAGCAGGTCATCATCGCGCGCAACATGGTGCGCGAGGCGCGCGCCGCATGAGCCGCATGAGCGCACCGGCCCCCGACCGCAATGCCTTCATGCGGCTGATCGGCGCCTCGCAGGTGCCCGCGCCGCCCGGCAAGGTCCATGTGCGCCTGCCCCACATGCGCGAGGAACTGCTCAACCAGCTGCCCGCCGCGCACGGCGGCGTGCTCATGACGCTGCTGGACTCCGTGATGTCGCGCGCTGCGGGCGAGCTGCCCGGTGCGCCATCGCAGACCGCCGTGACGGTGGAGATGAGCAGCCGCTTCCACCGCCCGGGCAAGGGCGCGCTGCTGGCCGAAGGCTGGGTGGTGCACGCCAGCCGCAGCCTGTGCAGCTGCGCGGCGCAGTTGCTCGATGAAGACGGAAAGCTGGTGGCCACGGCCACCGGCACTTTCAAGTACTGGCTGGCACCGACCACGCTGGACCGGGGCACGGCCCAGGCCGACTGAGCGGGCGGCGGTCGGGGGGCGGCTGTTGGCCGGCGGCTACTCCAGCGTGAGCCGGCCCTGTGCGTCGGCCACCAGCAGCTCCACCAGCTCCTGGGCGAAGGACGGCAGGGCCTCCAGGCTGCGCACGCAGATCTGCATCTCGCGCACCGACCAGGCATCGGACAGCGGCACGATGGCGATGTCCATGGAATGCGCATGGCGGCTGGCGGCCGATTCGGGCAGCACGCCCACGCCCACCCCGGACTCGATCATGCGGCAGGCCGTCTCGAAGTTGCCCACCTGGATGCGCTGCTTGATGGGCCGGTGCAGCTGGTCGCTGGCCTGGCGCAGGAAGGCGTGGATGGCGCTGGATTCGTGCAGGCCCACATGGTCCAGGTCCAGCGTGTCGGCAAAGGCCATCTGCATCTCGCCATCGAGCGCATGGCCGCGCGGCACGACCAGCACCAGGCGGTCGCGGCGGTAGGGCAGGGTCTCCAGGTTCTCGGTGCGCACCAGGCCGGCGACGATGCCGATGTCGGTCTGCCCCTCGGTCACGGCACGCACGATGTCGTGCGACAGGCGCTCGCGCAGGTCGATGTTCACGTCGGGATTGCGGCGCAGGTAATGGCGCAGCACGGGCGGCAGGAACTCGCCCAGCGAGGTGGTGTTGGCAAACACCCGCACATGGCCCTTGATGCCGCGCACGTACTCCTGCATGTCGCCGCGCAGATGCTCGATCTGGCCCAGCACCATGCGCGCATGGGTGACGAAGGCCTGGCCCGGCGGCGTCAGCGTCACGCCCTGGCTGGTGCGGTACAGCAGCTTGGTGCCGATGCTCTCCTCCAGGTTCTTGATGCGGGTGCTGGCCGCCGGCAGGGAGATGAAGGAAAGTTCCGCGCCACGCGTCATGCTGTTGGCGTCGGCGATGTGCACCATAAGGCGCAGATCCACAAGATCGAAATGCATGGCCATCCGGCATTGTAGAAAGCCGCAGGCTCCGGCACTGAGCCGCGCGCGTCAGTACAAACCGCAGTGCCGGCCCGTGCGCGAACGCGCGCTTTCACAAATGCGAAGCCGCAGCAGGCCCGCGCGCCGTAGCATGGGCCCATCTGCCCGGGATAGCCGCCTCAGCCCATGAACCACACAGAAACCCCCTCCCCCAGCCCCATCCACACCACGGCCACCCAGACCGCAGGAGCGCTGGGCCATCTGCGCGTGCTCGACCTCTCGCGCGTGCTGGCCGGCCCCTGGTGCACCCAGAACCTGGCCGACATGGGGGCCGACGTGATCAAGATCGAAAAGCCCGGCGAGGGCGACGACACGCGCCACTGGGGCCCGCCCTTCTTTCCCGATGCGCAAGGCAATCCCTCGGACAACGCCGTGTACTTCGCGGCCTGCAACCGCAACAAGCGATCGGTCACCGTGGACATGGCCACGGCCGAGGGCCAGCAGCTGATCCGCGAGCTGGCCATGCAAAGCGATGTGGTGGTGGAGAACTTCAAGACCGGAGGCCTCAAGCGCTACGGCCTGGACTACGCCTCGCTGAGCGCGCTGAACCCGCGCCTGATCTACTGCTCGGTCACGGGCTTCGGACAGACCGGGCCCTATGCGCCGCGCGCCGGCTACGACCTGCTGGTGCAGGCCATGAGCGGCCTCATGAGCATCACGGGCCGCGCCGACAGCGAGCCCGGCGGCGGCCCGCTGCGCGTGGGCGTGGCCGTGATCGACCTGTTCACCGGCATGTATGCGACCACGGCCATCCTGGGCGCCGTGGAGGCGCGCCACCACACGGGGCGGGGCCAGCACATCGACATGGCCTTGCTGGACGTGGCCATGGCCGTGCTGGCCAACCAGGGCGCGGGCTTCCTGAACACCGGCCATGTGCCGGGCCGCCAGGGCAACACCCACCCCAGCGTCGTGCCCTACCAGGACTTCCCCACGGCCGACGGCCGCATGCTGCTGGCCATCGGCAACGACGGCCAGTTCGCGCGCTTTTGCGGGGCGGCCGGCGTGGACTGGGCGCGCGACGAGCGCTTTGCCACCAATGCCGGCCGCGTCATCCACCGCGACGCGCTGATCCCGCTGATGGCCGAACTCACGCGCGGCCGGCCCACGGCCGAGTGGATCGCGCTGCTGGAGGACAAGGCCGTGCCCTGCGGCCCCATCAACCACATCGGCCAGGCCTTCGACGATGCCCAGGTGCGCGCGCGCGGCCTGCGCGTGGAGCAGGAGCGCTATCCGGGCGCCACGCCGCCTGCGGGCGAGACCATCAACCGCGTGGTGACCACGGCCAGCCCGCTGCGCCTGTCGGACACGCCCACCACGCTGCGCCATGCGCCGCCCGCCCTGGGCCAGCACACGGACGAGGTGCTGCGCGAGCGCCTGGGCCTGGATGCGCAGCAGCTGCAGGCCCTGCGCGGCAAGGGCGTGGTCTGAGCGACTGGCGACAGACGCCGGTCGCCTTGATGCGCTGAAGTTTCCGATGCCTTGAAGCCGGCCATCCGCAGACGCGGATGGCTGGGCTGCGGGCCTGCAAACGGCTTTTAGGACACGTCCTATCCAAAATCAGATGGTGGGCATCCTCATCCTCAGACGGTGCGGAAATAATCCCCACCACAGATGCAGATAGCCACTTTTTCCCTGTCCGAAGTCCCTAGGACAACTACCCGCAATGCCCGCCCCCAGCGCGCGGCAGCCGCCGCCGAACGCCTGGCTGCAGCAGGTATCCGCGTGCCAAACGGTGCAGGCGGACGGTTCGCAATCCTCTGCATCTTCCCCGCTGCTGCGGCATGCCCGCGAAGCGCCCGCCGCAGCGCAGGCGCACGGACAGGGCCTGCGCCATGAGGCCCCGCATCAAGGGCCGCATCTGCCGGACCTCGGGCTGGTTCCCACCCTGAGCGGGCACTGCGGCCCTCGTTTTCTCTTTCGCTGATACCCGTTCCACCTTGCTCTGCACGGCAGGCAAGGTGCGCCCTGCTGCACGCCTTTTTTCCCCCTTGCCGTTCAAGGGACACGCCTACAGGACTTCGCCATGCAAGCCTTTCGCAATCTCAAGATCTCCTCCAAGCTGCTGCTGGCCTTCGTGGCCGTCCTGGCGCTGACCACCTTCGTGGGCCTCTATGCCGTGCTGCAGCTCAGCCGGATCAACCAGGCCTCCATCGATATCGCCACGCGCTGGATGCCTTCATCACGCATGTTGCTCGACATCCGCGCCACCACGGCCCGCTACCGCGTCAACGAGCTGCAGTACCTGATATCCACCAGCGAGCAGGACATCGGTGCCTTCGACAGGATCATGGGCGAGCTGTGGAAGAAGACCCAGACCAGCTACGACAACTACGCCAGCTTCATCAGCTCCGCGCCGGAGAAAGCCGCCTACGACGAACTGGGCCGGCTGCGCAACGAGTACGCCAAGGAGCACGCCATGGTCATGGCCCTGGCGCGCAATGACCGCAAGGACGAAGCCCTGGTGCTGGCCCAGGGCGAATCGCTGGAGCTGAGCCGACGCCTGTATGACCAGATCGACCGCATGGTGCAGATCGACCACGAAGGCGGACAGCAGGCCAACGACCATGCCAATGCCCTCTACCGCAGCGCACGCATCTGGGTGGTCGGCCTGCTGGGAGCCAGCATTTTGCTGGGGCTGGCCCTGGCGCTCACGCTGGCGCGCATCGTGGCGCGTCCGCTGAACGAGGCCCTGGGCGTGGCCCAGGCCGTGGCCGAAGGCGACCTGACGCGCCGCATCCAGGCCACCACCACCGACGAAACAGGCCAGCTGCTGCACGCACTGCACCGCATGGACCAGAGCCTCATCCACATCGTCCGGCAGGTGCGCAGTGGCACGGACTCGATCGCCACGGCCTCCAGCCAGATCGCCTCGGGCAACAACGATCTTTCGGTGCGCACCGAGCACCAGGCCAGCTCGCTGGAAGAAACCGCTGCCTCCATGGAGCAGCTCACCGTCACGGTGCGTCAGAACACCGACAACGCGCGCCAGGCCAACCAGCTGGCAGCCTCGGCCTCGGCCGTCGCCCAGCAAGGCGGCGAGGTGGTCTCCCAGGTGGTGGACACCATGGGCGCCATCCATGCCTCCTCGCGCAAGATCGCCGACATCATCGGCGTGATCGACGCCATCGCCTTTCAGACCAACATCCTCGCGCTCAACGCGGCCGTGGAAGCCGCGCGTGCCGGCGAGCAGGGCCGGGGCTTTGCCGTGGTGGCTGCCGAAGTGCGCGCCCTGGCGCGGCGCTGCGCCGATGCGGCCAAGGAGATCAAGCTGCTCATCGAGGACTCCAACGGCAAGGTCAGCACCGGCTCTGCCCTGGTGGCGCAGGCCGGGCAGACCATGCAGAACATCGTCAGCAGCGTGCGCAACGTGACCGACATCATGGGAGAGATCACGGCCGCCAGCGTCGAGCAGACGGCGGGCCTGGAGCAGATCAACCAGGCCATCTCGCAGATGGACCAGGTCACCCAGCAGAACGCCGCCCTGGTCGAGGAAGCCGCCGCCGCCGCCCAGTCCCTGCAGGAACAGGCCTATGGCCTGCAGCAGGCCGTGAGCGTCTTCAAGCTGGAGCAAGGCCTGGAACTCACCGCCCTGCCCGCAACCCCTCAGCCCATGCCGGCTCCAGGCCTGGCAAGGATCACCAGCGCTGCCCAGTCAGGCCGCTGGGAAGCGCATTGATCAGAAGGAATGGGCCATGCCCACGCCGAAAGCGGTGCGCGAGCTCTGGTTCTCGTAGCGCTGGTGTCCCAGGCTGGTGTAGAGCATGGTGCGCTTGGACAGCGCGTACTCGGCGCCCAGCGACAGCATGTTGTTGGTATCGCGGTCCAGGCGCTGGCGTGCATAGCTGGCCTTGAGCGTGGTCGCCCCGATGCCGTAGGTGGCGCCCAGCGAGACCATGCGCGACTTGTCGGGCCCCGTGCCGGGCGTGCCCGACTTGCTGCGGTCATAGGCCAGCATCACCGCTGCCGTGCCGATGCGGTACTTGCCGCCCATGTACAGGTCGGTGTCGCCGCTGCCGTTGCGCTCGTGCGCCAGCATGGCCGCCACCGCGCCCTGGTCGTAGTTGAGCGACACCGAGCGCGCACGGCCCTGGCGGCCCGGCGCCTCGGTGCGCTCGGGCGAGGCGCTCAGGTGCAGCGAAAAGCCGCCGAACTTGGGCGAGTCGTAGAACACGCCGTTGGACATGCGGCCGTACTCGGGCGAGCCGTTGTTGCTGGCGCGGTCGGTCGGCGTCAGGTAGTGGGCCATGTGCCAGGCCGGCGAGGCGATGCGGTTGAAGTTGCCCCAGGGATCGAACTGCCACTCCTGACTCCACATGGCGCTGAGCGCGCGGCCCAGACGCAGATGGCCCCAGCTGCCCTGCAGGCCCACGGTGGACTCGTCATGCCAGAAGGGCTTCTTCGGATAGTCCTCGGTCAGGCCCGTGTCCAGGTCGAAGCGCGTGCTCAGCCGGAAGGTGGCCTTCAGGCCACCGCCCAGGTCCTCGAAACCGGCAATCGCCAGGTTGCTGCGCTGAATCGTGCCCAGCTTGCTGGTCTTGTCGAAATCCCGGAACACGCCAGCGTCGAGATAACCGCTGATGGTGACGTTGGAGCCTGTGGCAGATGACTGGGCAGCCACCGGCAGGGCAGCCGCAACGGCGAGAGAAGCAAGGGTCAAGCGGGAGGTACAACGCATCCTGAACGGGTTCCTGGAAATGAAAGATGGCACAACACCGGCGCGGCCCGGGGGCATGCGCAAACGGCGACGGGGGTTGCCACGACAGAGGTGGCTGGAAGGTGCGCGGCGGGCTGGTGGCTTGCAGCGACTTGGAGGCAGCCAGGATGCAGATCGCAGCATGATCGCTGCACATTCATTGCACATCCCGGCCAAAGACGTCATCCGCGCAGATGGCGAACGACAGCCGGCATTATGAAAGCTGGGGCCGGCGATGACCACGCCACCGTCAGGCCCGGTCAGTTTCGTAGCGTGGCGGCCCCGGGCCGGGGCCAGGTCGTCAGCGGCTGCGCTCGGTGCGCGACACGTCCCAGAGGCGGTTCATCTCGCTGCAAAAAGGCTGGGCGCAGGGCGCGCGGCCCTCGTACTGGCAGCCTTCGGTGGTGCAGAAATGCGACTGGTGCTCGAAGGCGCGGCGCTCGCGCGGCAAGGCGCCCGAGGCCTGGGCCGCCGCCATGTGCAGCCAGGGATCGTTGCGCTGCTGCAGCATCTGCTGCACCTCCTGCGCGAACGCGGGCGACAGCGAAGCCACCGAGGCCAGGCCGGCCGGCGACGCCATGGCGCCGCCCGGCTGGCGCAGCGGCTGCAGCTCCAGCAGCAGCAGGGCGCTGGTGCGCAGCGCATCGGCGCCACGCGGCTGCACCACCACGGCCACCGGCCCCGAGGCCAGGGACTGCAGCGAGGCATCCAGCGGCAGGCGCAGGCCCGGCTCCGTGGCCTGCGCGCCCGCCAAGGGCAGCGCGGCGCCCGCAGGCAGTGCCGCCGCCGTGAAAGGGGCCGCACCCGGCGCGGAAGCCGATGCGGCCGCCAGCGCCATGGCCGCGCCCTGCGCCTGGGCCCAGGCCTGGGGCACCTGCAGGCTCAGCGTGAAGCCGCGCTCGCCCTGGGGCGTCAGCAGCGTGCCCTGCTGCACCCACCAGCTTTGCAGCGCGGGCAGGGTCTGGGTTGCGCCGCCTGCAACACCTCCAGGCGCGCTGGCACCGGCCTGCGGCGCCAGTCCCGATCCGGCCAGCAGCGCATCCACCACCTTGGCCTTGGCGGCTGCCACGGCCAGCGTCACTGCGGCAGCAGAGGGCTGCAGGGAGGCTGCGGCCTGCAATGCAGGCGAGGAAGATGCCGCCTGCGGCGCGGTGCCGGCCTGGGCAGAGGCTGATGTCCCCGTCTGCGGACTCTGGGATGGCTGCGCTTGCCCTCCGGCCGCCGCTGCACCAGCTGTCGTGCCGGCGGCCAGCGCCTGCAGCAAGGCCGCCGAACCCGGCTGGGCCGCGAGCAACTGCAGGGCCTGGCCCTGCTGGGTACCTACTTGGGCCAGCAAGGCCTCCAGCAAACGGCCCAGCGCCTCGGACACGCCGCTGGCCGGCCACTGCGGCGCGGGCGCGCCGGGGCTGGACTGGACCTGGCGCGCCAGCTGGGCCACCAATTGCTCGAAGGCCTGCAGGCGCAGGCTTTGCAGCATCTCGGGCGACCAGCGCACGGCCGTGGCCGCTGGCGGCGTGACGGGAGCGGAGGGTGAGGCGGATGACGCGGGGGAAGCGGGTGACGCGGGCGAAGCCGGCGCCACCGCAGCGGACGGAGCCTGTGGCCCCACCGGCGCGCCAGCGGCCGGGCCGGGCACAGGCGCTGCCACTGGCAGCGGCAGCCCTGCGGCAGGGGACGGGACGGGCGGCAGCGGCGAACTCATGTCAGAGGCTCCGCCCGGGCCATCAGGCCGATTCCGGGTAGAACAGGCGGCGCGTGGGCGTGCTGCCCACGGCCTTGGCGATGGCGCCGATGTGGTCCGGCGTGGTGCCGCAGCAGCCGCCCACGATGTTGACCAGGCCTTCGGACGCGAATTCGTGCACCAGGCGGCTGGTGACCTCGGGCGTCTCGTCGAAGCCCGTGTCGCTCATGGGATTGGGCAGGCCGGCGTTGGGGTAGCAGCTGATGAAGGTCTCGGGCGCGGCCTTGTTCAGTTCCTGGACGTAGGGGCGCATCAGCGCCGCGCCCAGCGCGCAGTTCAGGCCGATGGACAGCGGGTTGGCATGGCGCACGCTGTGCCAGAAGGCCGTCACCGTCTGGCCCGACAGGATGCGGCCCGAGGCATCGGTCACCGTGCCGCTGATCATGATGGGCAGGCATTCGCCGCTTTGCTCGAAGGCCTCGTCCACCGCGAACAGCGCGGCCTTGGCGTTGAGCGTGTCGAAGATGGTCTCGACCAGGATGACGTCGGCGCCGCCCTCGATCAGCGCCAGCGTCTGCTCCAGGTAGGCCTGGCGCAGCTGCTCGAAATTCACGTTGCGCGCGCCCGGATCGTTCACGTCGGGGCTGATGCTGGCCGTCTTGGGCGTGGGGCCCAGGGCGCCGGCCACGTAGCGCGGATGGCCGGGCGTGCTGTACTTGTCGCAGGCCGCGCGGGCCAGCTGGGCGCTCTTGAAATTCATCTCGCGCGCCAGATCGGCCATGTGGTAGTCGTCCTGCGCAATCGTGGTCGCGCCGAAGGTGTTGGTCTCGATCAGGTCGGCGCCGGCGGCCAGGTACTTGTCGTGGATGTCGCGGATCACGTCGGGGCGGGTGAGCGACAGCAACTCGTTGTTGCCCTTGACGTCATGCGGGAAGTCCTTGAAGCGGTCGCCCACGCTGCCGGGGCCCGTGTAGCCCTGGCCCCGGTACTGGGCCTCTCCCAGCTTGAAGCGCTGGATCATGGTGCCCATGGCGCCGTCAAGAATGACGAGGCGCTTGGCAAGGATGGCGGGAAGCTCTTTGGCGCGGGTGTACTGGGGCAGGCTCATGGGCAGCGATTGTAGGAACTCCGGGGCGGCCGTGCCGGGCACGAGGATTCCCCCAGAAAAACGGCCTGCGCCCCCAGCACCAAGCGCGATGCACGGAGATGCACGGAAACTGGCGCGGCCAAAGCCAGGAGCTCAGGGGATGCCGTTGATTTCAGGTGCAGACAGAGACGACTTGAGCCGGCTGGCGGCTCAGGCTCACATACACATGGCCCACGCCGCTGTCGAAATATGCGGCCTCGTGGCGGCCCAGCTCCACCGATTCGCCGTTCTCGAACAGGATGCGCACCCGGCCCGAGAGCACCATCACGAACTCCTGGCCCGCATGGCGGATGGTTTCGGAGAATTCGCCAGCCTCGCGCGCATTGATCACGGCCACCAGGGGCTGCATCTTCTTGCCCGGGAAGGCGCCGCACAGCACGCTGTAGAGGTACTGGTCGGTCTCGTAGCGCTGCACGTCCTCGAAGCAGTCCTTGACCACGGTGGGCGTGTCGCCGGCCGCCTGCTGGGCGTCCCCGACCATGAACAGCCGTGTCATGTCGATGTCCAGCGCGTTGCCCAGCATGAGCACCTTCTCGTAACTCAGCGCGATCTGGCCGCGCTCGGCCTTGGAGATGGTGGACACGGCCAGCCCGCTGCTTTCGGCCACCTGCTGCAGCGTCAGGCCGCGCTCCTTGCGCGCCTTGCGCAGCTTGGCGCCCACTTCGTGCTTGCCCGCAGGCATGGCGGCGGCCGTGCGGGCGCCCGGCAGCACGGCGGCGAGGACCTGGTCTGGCGTGGGGAGAGGGCTGGACCTGGGGCTGGATCTGGTGCGGGGGCTGGGCATGAAGCGGGCGATCGGGGCTGGCGACCGCCCGATTCTAGGGTCAGGCCCGGCAGTCAGGCGCCGCGCAGGCCGGCCCCGGGCGCCTGCCTGCGGCCCATGCGCAGCCAGCCCACCAGCGCGCAGGCCATGAGGGCGAAGCCGATGTAGCCATAGACCGGGTAGACCATGCCCACCAGCGTGATGAAGCCCGCGAAGCTGCCGCCCAGGGCCAGCACGCCCGCCACGCCCGTGCCCCAGCGAAAACGCGGCGTGCCGGCCGGCAGGATGCGGGCCACGAAGGCATAGAGCATGCCCACGGCCGTGTTGAGGATCATGCCGAAGATGACCAGCGACATCAGGTGCCCCAGCCAGGGCGAGATCTGCGTGGCCAGCGACAGCATGGGCATGGACAGGCCGCCCAGCGTATCCATGCGCCAGTACATCGCGGCCGCGATCATCAGCATCAGCAGGCCCAGCAGCAGCCCGCCCGCCACGCCGCCCCACAGCGCCACGCGGCGCGAGCTGGCCTGCCCGCCCATGATCACCAGGAAGGGCATGCCCGCCACCACGTTGTAGGAGACATAGAGCAGCGCCGCCACCAGCCAGTGGCCCGCGCCCCGGGGCTGGGTGGCGGCGGCGGCCTCCAGCGCGGCCATGTCGCCGTGGGGCGTCAGCAGCACGTAGCCGGCGACCACCACGGTCATGAACACCAGCAGCGGCGTGACGGCGCCGATGAAGGCGATCACCCGGCCCACGTCCAGGCAGACGATGAGCACCGTGGCGACGGTGGCCAGCACGCTGCCCCAGACCTCGGGCAGGCCCAGCCACTGGTGCAGCAGCGAACCCGCGCCCGCCAGCATGACCACCGTGATGGCAAACAGGAAGAAGGTGATCAGCACATCGAACACCATGCCCACATGCCGGCCCAGCAGGGCCTGCACCACTTCCTTGTGCGAGCCGGCCTGCAGGCGCTGGCCCATGGTGGAGAACGCCATGGACAGGAAGACGAAGGCCAGGGCCGCCACCAGGCAGCCCGCCAGGCCGATGGCGCCAAAGCCCGCGAAGAACTGCAATATCTCCTGCCCCGAGGCGAAGCCCGCCCCGACGATGACGCCGACGAAAGCGCCGGCAATCCTGCTCACTTCCTTGAATGCACCCATGCCTGTCTCCTTGGATTGTTGTGTGTTGCGGGGGCTGAAAAGGTGAAAAAGGGATGACGGGTCAGGCCGCGAAGCGCGCCGGACTCAGCCGCAGGGCATCGACGCCCTGCGCCAGCAGTTCGGCGGGCAGCGGCTCGCGCATCAGCAGCGCGGCCGCGGCGGCCGAGGCGCCGGCTGCCGTCTGTATGCCGTAGCCGCCCTGCCCGGCCAGCCAGAAAAATCCCTCGCGCTGCGCATCCCAGCCGATCACGAAGTCGTCGTCGGGCGCAAAGCTGCGCAGCCCGGCCCAGACATGGCGCGGCCGGCGTATGCGCAGGCGGGTCAGTGTCTCGATGCGGTCTATGCCCATGGCCACGTCCAGCTCCTCGGCCACCACATCGTGCGGCGGCACGGGATCGGCATTGGCGGGCGAGCCCAGCAGCTGGCCTGCATCGGGCTTGAAGTAGAAGCTCTCGTCCACGCCGATCACGGCAGGCCAGCCGTGGATGTCCTCGCCCTCGGGTGCGGCAAAGGTGAAGGCCGAGCGGCGCCGGGGCTCGATGCCCAGCGGCCGCGCGCCGCACAGCCGGGCCACGGCATCGGCCCAGGCGCCTGCGGCATTGACCACGGCGCGGGCGCGGACCTGCGACCCGTCCTGCAGCACCAGGGTCCACAGGCCCTGGCCATCACCATCCACCTCACGCTCGGCGCCGGACAGTTCGGCGCCGCAGCGCAGCCGCGCACCGGCACGCGCCATGCCGCGCAGAAAGCCCTGGTGCAGTTCGGCCACGTCGATGTCCATGGCGTCCAGGTCATGCACGGCGCCCACGAGCAGGCTCTCCTGCAGGCAGGGCACCAGGGCGCAGGCCTGGCGCGCGTCGATGCGCTCGGCGCGCAGGCCGTCGCGGCGGTACATGGCCAGAGCCTCGTCCAGCTGGGGTTCCTGGCCGGCCGTTCCTATGTAGAGCACGCTGCGCGGCTGCAGCAGCGCGTGCTCGCAAAAACCTTCGGGCGGCGCGCTGTAGAAGCCACGGCTGGCGCGTGTCAGCGCGCGTATCTGCGCGGTGCCGTAGCTCTCCATGAACATGGCGGCCGAGCGGCCTGTGGCGTGGTATCCGGGCTGCGGCTCGCGTTCCAGCACCAGCACCGAGGCGCCCGCACCGGCCAGCCGCCAGGCCACGGAGGCGCCGGCCATGCCGGCACCGATCACGGCGAAATCCAGAACCTGGCTTTCCATCATCCATTGCTCCATTTTTTTCCAATGAGAAAATTATCCGATAAGAAAAAATGAGGCAAGCCCCTGATCCTCGTGGTTTTCACCGGGTACGCAGCACAAGAAAAAAGGGACGGCGCCTGGCCGTCCCTTGTGGCAATGCGCGCCGCACGCTCAGGCCGGCGGCAGCTTTCCGTCCCAGCCACCGGCCAGGGCCTGGTACAGCGCGACAGCGGCGCGCAGGCCGCGCGCACGGCTGTCGGCGGCCGCGTCCTGGGACGCATACAGGTCGCGCTGCGCATCCAGCACTTCGTACAGGCCCACGCTGCCCAGGTGGTAGCGGCGCAGCGCCAGCTGTTCTGCGCGCTGGCGCTGCTCGGCGGCCTGCGCCAGGTGGGCGTCTTCGCTGCGCGTGCGCTGCAGGCGCACCAGGGCGTTCTCCGTGTCCTCCAGCGCCAGCAGCACGGTCTGCTGGTACTGCGCCAGCGCGGCCTGGGCGCCGGCCTCGCTGGCCGCGATGCGCGCCCGCACGCGGCCCACGTCGAGAAAGGACCAGTCCACGCCCAGGAACACGCTGCTGCGGGCGCTGGCGCCCTCGAACAGCGCGCCGCCGTGCAACGCCGTGCTGCCCAGCAGCCCGCCCAGCGACAGGCGCGGGAACAGGTCGGCCGTGGCCACGCCGATGCGTGCCGTGGCCGCATGCAGCCGTGCCTCGGCCACGGCCACGTCCGGGCGCCGGCGCAGCAGGCCGGCCGGCGTGCCGGGGTCGATGGCCGGCGGCAGCTGCGGCAGGGCGGCAGGCACATCCAGCGCGGCAATCAGCGCCTCGGGCACCTGGCCCGTGAGCACGGCCAGCCGGTGCTGCGCCATGGCGATCTGCGCCTGCAACGCGGGAATGCGCGAGCGCGTGGCCTCCAGCTGGGCCTGGGCGCGCGCCAGGTCGAACTCGGTGCCGCTGCCGTGCGCCAGGCGCAGCTGCACCAGGCGCAGCGTGTCCTGCTGGTTGGCCGCATTGGCCTGCGCCAAGGCCAGGCGCTGCTGCCAGCCGCGCAGGTCGGCGTAGCTGCCCGCCACCTGGGCCGCAATGGCTACCTGCAGGGCCGCCAGGTCGGCCGCATCGGCGCGCAGGTCTGCATGCCGCGCCTCGATGCTGCGCCGCACGCGGCCGAACACGTCGATCTCCCAGCTGGCGGCCAATCCGGCGGTGTAGCTGCGCTGGCTGCGCGGGCCATAGAAGGCCTCGCTCTCGCTGAGCTTTTGCTGCGTGGCCCGGCCCGACATCGTGACCGTGGGCAGCTGGTCGAAGCGGCTTTCGCGCAGCAGCGCCTGGGCACCGTCCAGCCGCGCCAGCGCCACCTGCAGGTCCTGGTTGTCGCCCAGCGCGCGCTCCACCAGCTGCGTCAGCTGCGGGTCCTGGAACTGGCGCCAGAAGGCGGCGTCAGGCTCGGCCTGGGGGGTGGCCGGTGCAGGCTCGGCCCGCGCGAACTGCGCTGCGGCCCGCGGCGCCGCAGGCGCCTTGAAGTCGGGGCCGACCGCGCAGCCGCCCACCAGGGCGGCGGATGCCAGCGCCAGCGCGTGGCGGCTCAGGGACTTGCGTATCTCAGGCATGTGGGGACTCCAGGGAGGCGGGCTGGGCAGGCCCGGTGGAATGCGCAGGCGCATGCCCCGTCAGCGCGCGGCCCGAAAGCCGGCGCAGCGTGACGTAGAACACCGGCGTGAGGAACAGGCCGAACAGGGTCACGCCCAGCATTCCCGAGAACACCGTCACGCCCGTGGCCGCACGCACCTCGCTGCCCGCGCCGCCACCGATGAGCAGGGGCACGGCACCCGCGATGAAGGCGATCGAGGTCATGACGATGGGCCGCAGCCGCAGGCGGCAGGCCTGCAGCGCGGCATCGACGATGCCCACGCCGCGCAGCTCCAGCTCGCGTGCGAATTCCACGATCAGGATGGCGTTCTTGCAGGCCAGTCCCATCAGCACCACCAGTCCCACCTGCACGAAGACGTTGTTGTCGCCCCCGGCCAGCCAGACGCCGAACAGCGCCGCGCAGATGCACACAGGCACGATGAGGATCACGGCCAGCGGCAGCGTCCAGCTTTCGTAGAGCGCGGCCAGCACCAGGAAGACCAGCATCACGGCAATGGCGAAGACCACGGCCGCGGCGTTGCTCTGCTCCACCTGCTGGTAGCTCAGGTCGGTCCAGGCCAGCTCGATGCCGCGCGGCAGCGTGCGCTGCGCGATCTCCTGGAGCTTGGCCAGCACCTCGCCCGAGGACAGCACGCGCGGGTCGGAGTCGCCGATCAGGTCGGCCGCCGGAAAGCCGTTGTAGCGCAGCACCGGGTCGGGGCCGAAGCTGGGCACCACGGTGACCATGGAGCCTATGGGCACCATCTCGCCGCGCGCATTGCGCGTGCGCAGACTGGCGATGTCCTCCACGGTCTGGCGGTGGTCCGCGTCGGCCTGCAGCATCACGCGCCAGACGCGGCCGAAGGCGTTGAAGTCGTTGACGTAGACCGATCCCAGGTAGGCCTGCAGCGTCTGGAACAGGTCGGTCAGCGCCACGCCCTGGGCCTTGGCCTTGGTGCGGTCCACCTTGACTTCCAGCTGCGGGATGTTGGACTGGTAGCTGCTGACCGGGTAGGTCATGCCCGGCGTTTTGGCGATCTCCGCCTGGAAGGCCTGCAGCGCCTGCTGCAGCGCCGCGTAGCCCAGGCCCGCGCGGTCCTGCAGGAACAGCGAGTAGCCCGAGCCGTTGCCCAGGCCCTGGATGGGCGGGGGCATCAGCGCATAGGCGAAGCCGCCCTCGATCTGCGAGAACTTCGCGCCCAGCTCGGCATTGATGGCCTCGGCGCTGCGCGTGCGCTCGCCGAAGGGCTTGAGCATGATGTAGGCGCTGGTCAGGTTGGGCGTGGTCGTGGACTGCAGCGCGTTGAAGCCCGCGAAGGCGGCGACCATGTCCACGCCTTCCACGCTTTTGGCGGCATCGACCATCTGGCGCGTGACCGCATCCGTGCGGTTCAGCGAAGCCCCCTCGGGCAGCTTGGCGCCGCCGAACAGGTACAGCTTGTCCTGCAGCGGGATGAAGCCGCCCGGCACGGCCTGGAACAGCACGGCCGTGCCCGCCAGCAGCGCCGCATAGACCGCGAACACCAGGCCCCGGCGGCGCAGCGAATGCCCCACCGAGTTCTGGTAGCCGTGGGCGCTGCGGTCGAAGAAGCGGTTGAAGGGCCGGAAGAGCCAGCCCAGGCTGCGGTCCAGCCCGCGCGCCAGCGGATCGCGCGGCGCGCCGCGCGGCTGCAGCAGCTTGGCCGCCAGCGCGGGCGACAGCGTCAGCGAGTTGATGGCCGAGATCACCGTGGAGATGGCAATCGTCACGGCGAACTGCTTGTAGAACTGACCCGTCACGCCGCTGAGAAAGGCCATGGGCACGAAGACCGCGCACAGCACCAGGGCGATGGCGATGATGGGGCCCGAGACCTCCTTCATCGCCAGGTGGGCCGCCTCCAGGGGCGTGTGCCCTTCCTCGATGTAGCGCTCCACGTTCTCCACCACCACGATGGCGTCGTCCACCACGATGCCGATGGCCAGCACCAGGCCGAACAGGGTCAGCGTGTTGATGGAGTAGCCCAGCAGGTACAGCCCCGCGAAGGTGCCGACGATGGACACGGGCACGGCCAGCAGCGGAATGATGGAGGCGCGCCAGGTCTGCAGGAAGACGATGACCACCAGCACCACGAGGATGACGGCCTCGATCAGCGTGCTCTGCACCGCCTTGATGGAGTCGCGCACGAAGACCGTGGGGTCCCAGACCGTCTCGAAGGCCACGCCCTCGGGCAGGTCCTGGGACAGCTTGTCCATGGCCGCGTAGACCTGCTCGGCCACGCCCAGCGCATTGGCGCCGGGCGACAGGAAGATGCCGACGGCCGCCATGTTCTTCTTGTCGCTCCACGAGCGCAGCGTGTAGTCGCTGGCGCCCAGCTCGATGCGCGCCACGTCGGCCAGGCGCACGACCTGGCCGTCCGCGCCGCCCTTGAGCACGATGCTGCCGAATTCCTCGGGCGTCTTCAGCCGCCCGCGCACGTTGATGGACAGCAGCTTGTCCGCGCTCTGCGGACTGGGCTGCGCGCCCAATTGCCCGGCCGAGACCTGGATGTTCTGCTCGCGGATGGCGGCAATCACCTCGGGCGCCGTGAGCTGGCGCGCGGCCACCTTGTCCGGGTCCAGCCACACGCGCATGGCGTAGTCGCCCGCGCCGTAGATGCCCACGTCGCCAATGCCCGGAATGCGCGCCAGCACGTCCTTGATCTTGAGCGTGACGTAGTTGCGCAGGTACAGCGCGTCATGCTGGCCGTCCTGGGAAACCAGGCCCACGTACATCAGCGGCGTGGACGACTGCTTTTGCGTGGTCACGCCGAACTGGCGCACCTCCTCGGGCAGACGGCTCTGGGCCTGGCTGACGCGGTTTTGCACGCGCACGGCGGCCGTGTCGGGATCGACATCGGGGCGGAAGGTGGAGACCACCTGCAGGCTGCCGTCGGACGCCGCGACCGACTTCATGTACATCAGGCCTTCGACGCCGTTGATGGCCTCCTCCAGCGGCACGGCCACCGACTCGGCGACCTCCTTGGGATTGGCGCCCGGATAGGTGGCGCGCACCACCACGCTGGGCGGCACGACCTCGGGATACTCGCCCACGGGCAGTTGCGGAATCGCGACCAGCCCCACGGCGAACAGGATGATGGAGAGCACGACCGCGAAGATCGGCCGGTCTATGAAGAATTTGGAGAAGTCCATGGTGCTTCCCGGTTCACTGCGCGGCCACGGCCGGCGCCTTGGCCACCGCCGCCTGCCCGTCGCCGGGCGCAGGCTTGGGGCTGATCGGCATGCCGGGGTAGTAGATGCGCTGCAGGCCGCCGACCACCAGGCGGTCGCCCGCCGCCAGCCCCTTGTCCACCACGCGCCGGCCATCGACCATGCGGCCCAGCTCCAGGTCACGGCGCTCGGCCTTGTTGCCCTCGCCCACCACATAGACGTACTTGCGGTCCTGGTCGGTGAGCACGGCCTTGTCGTCGATCAGCAGCGTCTGCCGCTCGCCGCCCACGCCCTGCGCGTCTTGCAGTTGCACGCGCGCGAACAGGCCCGGCGTCAGCAGGCGGTCGGGATTGGGCAGGCGGGCGCGCATGCGCACCGTGCCCGTGCCTGCGTTGAGCTGGTTGTCGGTGAAGTCCAGGCTGCCCGCATGCGGAAAGCCTTCGTCGCCAGCCAGCCCCACACGCACGGGCCGCTGCACGCCGGGCCGCCCCTTGGTGTTCTTGGCGGCCTGCTGCTGCCGCAGGAAGCTGTGCTCGTCCGCATCGAAGTAGACATACACCGGGTCCTGCGAAACCACGGTGGTCAGCACGCTCTGGTCGGCCTGGGCCAGGTTGCCCACGGTGAGCAGGGCGCGGCCCGCGCGGCCGGAGACCGGCGCGCGCACCTCGGTGAAATCCAGGTTGAGCCGGGCTGCCGCCAGCGCGGCCTCGGCGGCACGCACCTGGGCGGCGCTCTGGGCCAGGGCGCCGGCGCGCGTATCGGCTTCCTCGCGCGAGACGGCATGCTCGGCCACCAGCTGGCGGGCGCGCTGGTCCTGGGTGCGGGCCAGCGCGGCGCCTGCACGCGTGCGCTCCAGCTCGGCCTCGGCGCTGGCCAGGGCGGCGCGGTAGGGCCGCTGGTCGATCACGAACAGCAACTGGCCCTTCCGGACCTCCTGCCCCTCGCTGAAGGCAATGCGCTCGATATAGCCCGACACGCGCGGGCGCAGTTGGACCGACTCCACGGCATCGATGCGGCCGTTGAACTCGTCCCAGACACGCACGCTGGCCGGCACGACCTCGCTCACCAGCACCTCGGGCGCAGGCGGCGGGCCGTCGCTGGCGTGGGCATCGCCCACGGCCTGCGGGCGGCAGCCGGCAAGCAGGGCCAGCGCCGCCAGGGCGCCTCCGAACAGGGCACGCCGCAACGGCGGCGGGGGAAGAACGGGCATGGATCGACTCTCCTTGAGGGGGATGGGCAAGGCCCTGCTGCCGGGGCTGCGGCGGGGCCGGAAAAAGGGGCGGGACCGCAGGCTCTGGAGGCCTTCCAGGCGGTTGCTCACAATGGGTTGCATTCTTCAAGTTCAAGTGAACTTGAAGTCAAGATCCGCGCGCAAAGACACCACGAAAATTGAGGACGGTTTGCCGGGGACATTGCTGGCCGGATCGGACAAGCGCAGCGGCAATTGACCAGGAACGACCTGAGAAGACCTGGACAGGCGCGCACAGACGGACACACGCGCGTTGCCGCACCTGCAGGACGCCACCACTACACTGCAAGGCCATCTGACCCAGGGTGGCGGCCAGGTTTCACCAGGAACCGCCAGGTACCGCCAAAAGCCGCCGACTACTGCCGACGAACGCCGACACCCTCCATGGAAAAGCACTGGATGCCTGCCGCATGAATCTGCTTGCTCACGCCACACTGTCCCGGCCACAGGGACGCAACGAACGCATCAGCACCGTGAGGGTGCTGGCCCTGGAGATGCCGGGCGGCGACACCACGGCCACCGCAGCGCGCCATGTCGTGACCTTGCAGGTCACGCAATTGAAGGCCGGCGTCGTCGCGCAGGTCGATGACAGCACGCTCACCCCCTTGCCCCAGGCGCTGGAGCCTGCACGCCAGCGCGCGCTGGCCTACCTGCGCCAGCGCCTGGGCGCGGGCGATGTGCTGCAGTCCCATGAGGGCTTTGCGGAGCTGAATGCTGAAGCAGGCCCGGCGCCCTCCCCCAGCCCGGCCCGGGAACAGGCCACGGTGCCGCCAGGCCTGCCGGAGTCGGCCCTGCAGGCCGGCGCCATTTCCGCCCTGTGCAAACGCCTGGACGGCAGCGCCTGGCGGCTGATGCCCTCGGGCCAGCAGGCCCGGCTGGTGTGGCGGCTGGCCGAGTATGCGGACCCCGCGCGCGGCGGCGCCGCCCAGCGCCTGCTGCATGCCCAGGTTCCACGCCTGGTGGCGCTGCTGGGCACCGGGGACGATCTGCTCGACTACTGCCTGGCCTACCTCATCGGGCGCCTGGGCGATGGCGGCGCAACGGTGGCCCTGCAGGCGCTCTCGCAACGCGGCACCAGCGAGGCCACGCGCGATCTGGCGCACCAGGCCTGGCTGGCCCTGCTGGAGCCGCAGGAGCGCCAGGCGGCGCTGCAGGAGTACCAGGCGCAGTGGGCCGGGATCCCCCCGCAGGAAATCGGCCCGAAAGAGGACGGACCGCAGGCCGAACAGGCCTTCTTCCAGGCACTTGGGCCACAGGCGCTGCTGGCGGCCGATGCGCTGGGCGCGCACGACGGCGCCGTCCACCAGCAGCTGCTGGCCTGGATGGAGCGCATCCCCTTCACGCGCGCATGGTGGCCGGCCCTGCGGCGCATCCACAAGCGTGCCGAGTGGCGGCGCGACCACGCCCTGCTGGCCGTGCTGCATGCGCGCTTCGATGGCCCGCGCGACGAGGGTGCCGTCTTCAGCCGCGACACCTCGCTGTACCTGCGCCTGCGCGGCTGGCGCCAGCTGCGGCGCATGGCCTCGGCCGGCCACAGCGAAAGCGCCGCCCATGCCGCAGCCCTGCTCCAGGCCATGGACCGCTGCTGCGCGGGCCTGCCTGCCTCGCGCTCCGGCCGCCTGCCCGAATCGCGCTGGCTGCTCGCCGCCCGGCTGCTGTTGCCACGCTGGCCGCAACTGCATGCCTCGGCCCGCGCCCACACCTGGTACACCGACGAGCCGCTGGACCTGCAGCAGCTGCCCGCGCAGCGCGTGGAAGGGCTTTCGGCCATGTGGGATGCCCACCCCGGGCAACTGCTGCAACTGGTGGGCCGTTCGCAGTCCACGCTGCTGCTGTGGTCGCTCACGCGCGCCCTGCAGGACCAGAAGGCCTTTCTGGACGGCCTCGATGCAGCGGCCACCGCGCCGCTGCTGCACAAAACCTATGCACCAGCGGCTGCGCTGGGCCTTCAGATCGCGCAGCAGCGCATGGTCTCGCTGACCGACGATGCGGCACGCCGGCCCTGGCTGCTGGCGCTTGCGCAATGCGGCGACGGGCCCGCCGCCAGCTACCTGGGTGCCTGGCTGTCGCGTGACCGCGCAGGCGCCGCGCGCGATGCCGAACTGGTGGCCGCCCTGCTGCTGTCACCGGCTGCCAGCTCGCGCACCCAGGGCCTGGCCCTGCTGTTTTATGCCGATGGTGCAGCCGTGGCCCTGGCCTTGCTGGCGGCGCTGCCCACGCTGGATGCCGAAAGCCCCGCGCTGGCCGATATCCGCGATGCCGTGCAGGCGCTGTTCGATGGCAACGGCCCGCTGGCTGCGCAGGCCGCCAGCGTCCCGGCCCCGCCGCTGCACCACCTGCTGGCGCACTCGGTGACGGCGCTGGTGGAGATGGCCACCGCCTGGCTGCTGGCGCATCCGCAGGGCCTGCGGACCCTGCCCCCGGCGGCGTTGCGCGGGCTGCTGGAATCCGAGGAACCTGCGCGCATGGCCTGCGGCATACGGCTCATGGGCAGCCTGGCCGATGACCTGCTGTGCGAGCAGGCCGCCATGCTGGCCGAATTCGCCGTATCACCGCATGCCGCCTTGCGTGCAGCGGCAGCGCCCCTGGTCGAGCGCCTGGCCGGCACCCTCGTCTACAACACGCGCTGCAACGCCCAGATCGCCGAACGCCTGCACGAAGTGCTGTTCCGCGCGGAAAAGGCCGAAGGCGTGCACGACGCGGCGCTGCGGCTGCTCACCGGCCCGCTGGCCGCCGTGGCCCCGGCCCGCGATGCCTCGGGCATCTGGCGCGCCCTGCAGGCGCAGGCCAAGGGCGCACAGCGCTACGGCGCCTGGGGCCTGAAGGCGCTGGACCTGCAGGCCTACACGCTGCGCCAGTGGTCCACGCTGGCCCGGCATGCCGATGCCGACGTGCGCGCGTTGAGCCGCCAGAGCATCGATGCGCAGCTCACCCCCATGGACCGGACCCTGCCCGAGCAGGCCGAACAGCTGCTGCCGCTGGCCGACGCCCTGTTTGCCGACACGCAGCAGTACGCACGCGAGATGTTCGGCCAGCGGCTGCCGGACGGCGCCCTGTCGCCGCAGCTGCTGCTCGGCTGGGTCGATCACGCCCAGCCCTGGGTGCAGGCTCTGGGCCGCCAGCGGCTCGCGCAGCACATGAGCGCGCCCGAGGCCAGCCTCTTCCTCACGCGCCTGGCCCAGCACCCCGCCACCAGCGTGCAGCTGTTCGTCACGCAATGGCTGCTCGCCCTGCCCGACGAGCCCGCACCGCAGCGCGCGGCGCGCCTGCAGGAGCTGCAGCCCTACTTCCTGGCCGTGCTCAGCCAGGTGCACCGCGCGCGCGCCAGCAAGACGCGCGTGCTGCATTTCCTGCGCAGCCAGGTGCAGGCGCCCGAGACCGCCGCCGTGGTGGCGGCCATCTTTGCGCGGCAGGTGGTCAGCGCCAGCCATGCCGACCAGCCCGACTATGTGGCCGGGCTGCGCGACATCGTGCAGCGCCATCCCCAGCTGGCGCAAAGCTTCATGCAGCCCCTGGCGGCAGAGCGGCGCGGCCGGGCCCCGTCTTCAACCTGAGCGCCGCAACAAGGCACGGAGTCGATCGGACATGGAATTTCGCTATCAGTACTACGGCAGCACGCAGGTCAACGACACGGCGGCCGAGCAGGCCTTCTCCTTCGCGCCCGACCTGCTGCGCCCACCCACGCGCTTCGACGGCCTGCTCCGGCGCGACGGCCCGGCCTACCTGCAGGTGCGCGAAGGGCTGTCCGCGCTGCACAGCGTGGTGGTCAGCGACCTGCGCACGCGCGGCCGCGACAAGACGGCCTACCGCGAATGGCTGCAGGAGCACGAAGCGCAAATGCTGGCCACCTTCATGGCCGACACCGGCGGCGCCCAGGCGCGCGCCAAGGAAATCAGCGCCGAACTCAAGAACCTGCGAGAGACCCGCAACCAGGTGCTCTCCCCCTTCTACAAGGCCCAGCGCAAGTACTTCGACTGGCTGTTCGTGGCCAACCGCGATGCCTGGTATGTGCTGGACCCCGTGATCACCGTGCACCCGGACCGGCTGCTGTTCGAGGCCTTCAGCCAGGACGAGTCGAGCTACTGCGCGGTCAGCATCCGGCACGAGGCCTTCGAGCATGCGGGCGAGCGCATCTGCGGCACGACCAACATCGATTACTCGGCCAGCCTCTACGAAGAATTCCAGAAGATCCGCAACTACCGGGACACGCGGCTGACGCTGGACCCGGCCGGCTTTGCCGTGCAGGTGGGCGGCGACCCCGCGCTGCGCGAGGAAAAGATCGACCTGCCCGACAGCTGGCTGCGCGGCTTCGTGCAGGTCTCCAGCGCCATGGCCCTGCCTGCCACCGTGCTGGAGCTGCACCCCATGGACCTGTTCAACATCTGCGCCCGGCTGCGTGCCCGGCGCGAGCGCCACGGCCCGCGCGCGCTGCGCTTCGAGCTGGCGCCGGGACAGCCGCCCACCGTGGTCTTCGAGCCCTGGGAGGAGCGCCTGGCCACCCGGCGCTCGCACGTCGTCAGCGATGCCATGGGCACGGGCGGCGGCACCATCCGCCTGTGGGGGCGCCGCCGCCTGCTCACGCTGGAGCGGCTGATCTCCCAGGCCACGCGCGTGCGCGTGCACCTGCTGGGCAGCGGCATGCCCAGCTTCTGGGTGATCGAGCTGGGCCTGGTCACGGTCACGCTGGGCCTGTCGGGCTGGAGTGCCAACGACTGGGCCGCCAGCGCACGCTTTCACCTGATGGCGCCGCAGGCCGAGGTCACGCCCGCGCAGGTCGAGGCCGTGGGCCGGCAGCTGCAGTCGTGCTGGCAGGCCGGCGCGCAGGAACTGGCCCAGGCCACGGGTCTGGCCCCGGCCCAGGTGCACACGGCCATGACACGCTGGATGCAGGCCGGGCGCGCGGTCTACGACCTGGACGCCGGGCGCTACGCCTGGCGCGAACTGCTGCGCGAGCCGCTGACGGCGCAGCAATTGCAGCCCGCCAACCCCGAGGAGGACAAGGCGCTGGCCCTGGTGCGCGGCAAGGCCATTGCCCCGCCGCGCATCGACCGCAAGGACGGGTTCAGCCGCATCACCGGCCAGATCCCGCGCGCCGACGGCAAGCGCCTGTTCGACACCCAGCTCGAACTCGATGCCGACGAGCGCCTGACCGATGCGCGCTGCAGCTGCAACCACTACCAGCAGTACCGGCTGCGCCAGGGGCCCTGCGAGCACATGATTGCGCTGCGCCTGGTGGCGCAGCCCCAGCTCGATGCCGCCCGCCAGCCGACCGGCCCGCAGATGAAGGCCGCAGGACAAGGAGAAATCGCGTGAACCGCCTCAATTGCTCTACACTGCCACGCGGAGCGACGCGCAGGCTCTTGCAATCCGGGTGGTGTTTCGCCACCCTTGTGAACTGCCGTTTCATGCACCACGGGCGCCGTTTTCACTGTGCCACCCCAGCGACGGTATGCGTTTTCCTGAGTGGCTTGCCACAAGCGAAACACGCATACCGTCGCGGGGTGGCGTCGAGCGAACAGCTCCCGTCCCGTGAGCCCTGCGGGCTCTTCGACGAGAAGCGCGTCGCTCCATTTCTTTGCCCGCCGCACAGCGGCCGGGCCCGCCTTGCCGGGGTGGCCGCATGAGCCAGCCGCAACCCACACGCGCCGAGATCTACGAGCGCATCAAGGCCTCTAGCAAACAGGAAGTCATCCTCGACGAGATGCAGCGCCTGGGCTTCTGGCCCAAGGGCGAGGGACAGCCGCAGCTGGCCGCAGCCCACATCCAGCGCGAAGGCGAGCTGCAGCGCGAGCTGGCCGAGCTGCGCCAGCAGATCGCCGTGCGCCAGAACCCCGAGCGCGCACTGCGCCAGATGCGCAAGGAGCGCATGCAAAAGGCGCTGGCCCAGCGCGAGGAAACCAAACGCCGCCAGGCCCAGGAGCGCCACGACAAGGCGCTGGCCTGGCATGCGAAGCGGGCCACGCACGTGGGCTATCTGGGCCCCGGCGTCTCCGCTGCCCTGCAGGGGCCGCAGGCCGGTGAGGCACCGCCTGCTGCCGGGGAACGCCGGCAGGTCGACCCGCAAAGGCTGGCCCGGCATGGCCTGCCGGAACTTGCCGATGCGGCGCAACTGGCCGATGCCATGGGCATCACCGTGGCCGAGCTGCGTTTCCTGGGCTTTCACCGCGAGGTGGCCCGCACCCACCACTACCACTCGTTCACCCTGCCCAAGAAGACCGGCGGCGAGCGGCTGATCTCCGCTCCCATGCCGCGCCTCAAGCGCGCGCAGTACTGGGTGCTGGACAACATCCTCGCCAAGGTGCCCGCGCACGATGCCGCGCACGGCTTCCTGGCCGGCCGCTCCATCGTGAGCAATGCCGCGCCGCATGCGGGCCACGACGTGGTCATCAACCTGGACGTGAAGGACTTCTTTCCCAGCATTGCCTTCGGCCGCATCAAGGGCGTGTTCCGTCATCTGGGCTATGGCGAGGCCATGGCCACCCTCCTGGCCCTGCTGTGCAGCGAAAACCGCGCCCAGGCCTGGCAGGTGGATGGCGAGAAGCTCTTCGTCGGCGGCAAGGCGCGCGAGCGCGTGCTGCCCCAGGGCGCGCCCACCAGCCCCATGCTCACCAACCTGCTGTGCCGCCGCCTGGACCGGCGCCTGCTGGGCCTGGCCAGGCAGCTGGGCTTTGTGTACACGCGCTATGCGGACGACCTGACCTTCTCGGCCTCGGGCGAGGCCGCGCGCGACAACGTGGGCCGGCTGCTGGGCCGCGTGCGCTGGATACTGCGCGACGAAGGCTTCACGCCCCACCCCGACAAGGAGCGCGTGATGCGCAAGGGCCGCCGCCAGGAGGTCACGGGGCTGGTGGTGAACGCGGACAAGCCCGGCGTATCGCGCGAGACGCGCAGGCGCCTGCGCGCCGCCCTGCACCGCGCCACGCAGGCCAGCGCCGGCAAGCCGGCGCACTGGCAGGGACAGGCAGCCCAGCCCTCGCAATTGCTGGGACTGGCGCAGTTCGTGTACCAGGTCGACCCCGTGCAGGGCGGCCCGCTGCTGGGCCAGGCCCGCCAGCTCACGCGCAGCCCCATCGATCGCGCCAACGATGCCCTGCTGCAGGCCAGCCGGCAGGACCGCGCGGCGGCGCGTGCGCAGCCGCCCGCAAGCGCACAGTTCCGGCGTCTGGCCTCCAGCGGGCAGGCGCCTGCGCTGGCCAGCGGCAAGACGTGGTGGCAGCCGGCCGAGCCGGCGGCACCCGTGATCGAGCAGACCGACCAGCAGCGGCGCGAACAGCGGCTGCAAGAGCGCGAGGCCGCGCGCGCCCAGGCAGCTGCGGCCGCACGGCCGGCCGTGGACACGCCGCAGCAGCAGCCCGCACAGGCGCCGAGCCCCGACGCCCAGGCCCCCGGCCCATCGCCGATGCCCGGCCTGCTGACCTACTGGGCGCAGATCGTGATCTGCTTCTTGCTGGGCACGGTGTTCCAGGCGCGCCTGATCACGCTGATCGGCATCGTGCTGGTCCTGCTCCTGCGCTACCGGCGCATACGGCGCTGGGATGTCTTTGCCGCTGCGATGGTGGTAGCCGTGCTGCTGGGCCTGGGGCTGCGGCTGTCGTGATGTTCGCGGGGCCGCCGCAGGCCTCAGAGGCCTGCGCCGCCGCCCGCCACGGGTGCGCTGCGCAGCGCCAGGAAGCGGCGCGGCGAGGTGCCCACCGCCTTGCGGAACATGGTCACGAAGGCGGGTGCGCTCTCGTAGCCCAGGGCATCTGCCACAGTCTGTATGCGCAGTCCCTCGGACAGCTTTTGCAGTGCGGTGAGCACATGCAGCTGGCGGCGCCACTGGTTGACCGTAAGCCCGGTCTCGGCCAGGAACAGCCGCGTCATGCTGCGCTCGCTCATGCCGATGCGCTGGGCCCAGTCGGCCAGCCGTGCCTGCAGCTGCGGCTGCTCGCACAGGGCGTTGGTCATGCGGCGCAGGCGCCGGTCGTGCGGCAGGGGCAGGTGCAGTCCTTCGGGCTGCGCCGCCTGGATCTCGTCGAGCAGCACCTGCATGAGCCGGCCATCGCCGCTGTCGGGCTCGTAGTCCTGCGGCAGGCCCTGCACGCGGTGCAGCAGCGCACTGAGAAAGGGCGAGACGGCCAGCGCATGGCAGGGTCCGGGCACGGGGCGCACGGCCCCTGCCTCGACAAAGACCACGTAGCCGCTGGCCGCACCGCTGCAGCTGACGCGGTGCAGCGTGCCGCCCGGAATCCAGGCGGCGCTGCGCGGCGGCACCACGCAGACGCCCGCATCGGTCTCCAGCGTGATCAGCCCCGCATGGGTGACCATGAGCTGGCTCTTGCGGTGGGCATGGAAGTTCATCCCCCAGTCGCCGGGGCCCGACCGCATGGGCAGGACGATCACGGGACGGTCCACATGGTCGGGGTCCCACCTCTCGGGCAGGACTTTGAGCAGGGCTGAATCCACGGCATTCATGGTGTTTCTCTCAGTTCATGTCAATCGGTCATCAATCGGACCCGAGCAGCTCCCGTGCACGCTGCTGCGCCTCCTCGGGAGAGGCCACCAGCAGCATGGGATAGCCCCAGGCCTTGCCGAACATCTGTGCGAAGGCCTCGGCCTCGGCGCGCTTTTGCGCATCGGGCTCGGCGTGGACCAGGGCGCGCACCAGGCTTTTGAGCTCGGGGCGGCGGGCCTTCATCCACAGCACGACCTGCTTGCGCTCCTCGGGCGAGCGCTCCTCCTGGGACATGTCGCCGTCGCTGAAGAAGACAAAGGCCTGGCCGCGGGCCAGCAGGGCCGAGAAGTCCTCCAGCAAGCGGTCCACGGGCACGGCCTTGTCGCGCTCGTAGCCCATGCGGACCAGGGGAAAGCTGCTGCTGTCGATGTACATGGAAACCTCCGGCCGATGCCATTCAATACAAATGAGACCCATTACTGTATGAATGAACGGCAGCTGCGTCATTGCAGCACTCAGCCAAAGAATTTCGCAGTCCGGCCAGGACGCTCGCATGGGCGGTACAGACCCGGTTGCCCTGTTCCTGCGCTTTCGCTCAGAATGGCCGCATTCTTCGAGTTCAAGTGAACTTGAAGTCAAGCCACAAAGGAAAGCCACCATGAAAACCGAGGATGATCCGCTGCTCAGCATCGGCGACGTGGCGCAGCGCAGCGGGGTCAAGGCCTCGGCGCTGCGCTTTTACGAGTCGCTGAACCTGATCGAGTCCGTGCGCAGCGCCAGCGGCCACCGGCGCTACCACCGCTCGTCGCTGCGGCGCATCGCCTTCGTGGTGTTCGCCCAGCGCATCGGCTTCACGCTGGAGGAGATCGCCGAGCAGCTGGCCAAGCTGCCCAGCCGCCATGTCCCCACGGGCGGGGACTGGCAGAAGATGTCGCGGGTCTGGAAGCAGCGGCTGGACGACCGCATAGGCGAGCTGCAGCGGCTCAGCGAGAGCCTGGACCAGTGCATTGGCTGCGGTTGCCTGTCGCTGCGCCACTGCGTGCTGCACAACCCCGGCGACCTGTGCGCACAGAACGGCCCGGGGCCGCGCCGCTGGCTGGGCGACCCGCCGCCCGTGGCCATGGGCGGGCCCTGCCCGGGCCACTGCCACGACGAAGGCTGATCAGGACACGCGCCGTGTCGTGACGAAGTCCAGCACCGCCTGCAGCATGCGCTGCAGCGTGGGCTGGATCTGTTCGGCGCGCTCGGGCAGGTAGTCGAAGGGCAGGGCTTCCTGCATGTAGCTGCACTGCGTCATCTCCAGCTGCACGGCGTGGATGCCGGCCTCGGGCTGGCCGTAGTGGCGCGTGATGTAGCCGCCCGTGAAGCGGCCGTTGAGTATGGCGGTGTGGCCCGGCGCGGTCTGCGCAATGGCCAGCAGATGCTCGGCCAGCTCCAGCGCGCAGCTTGTGCCCTTGCCGGTGCCCAGGTTCAGGTCGGGCAGCTTGCCTTCGAAGAAACGCGGCAGCACCGAGCGGATGGAGTGCGCATCCCACAGCGCCACGGTGCCGTGCACGGCCTTGAGGCGGTCCAGCTCGGCGCGCAGCTGTGCATGGTACGGGCCCCAGATGGCCTCGCGGCGCGCGGCGATCTCGGCGTCCGCGGGCACATCGGCCGGGTCGGCGTACAGCAGCGTGTCGTCGAAGGTGTCCACGGGGCACAGGCCGGTGACGCTCTGGCCCGGGTAGAGGCTGGCGCCATCGGGCGGACGGTTCAGGTCCACCACATAGCGCGAATGCGTGGCCACCAGGATGGAGGCACCCATGGCCTTGGCGAACTCGTACAGGCGCGGCAGGTGCCAGTCGGTGTCGGGCACGTGGCGGGCTTCCTCGGTCAGGCGCGCGGCGATGTCGGGCGGCACATGGGTGCCCGCATGCGGCATGGAGATCAGCAGCGGCGCCGTGCCCTGGTGGAAGACGAAGGGAGGGGGAGCGGTATCGGTCATGGTGTGATTCTGGAGCGGTTCTGGCGGGTTGTGCGAACCCATGGCATGCATGGGCCTCAGGATTGCAGGGTGGCCGTGCGCGCCGCGACAAAGCCGCGGGCTGCCGCCTCGTGCAGTGCATGGCGGCCGGCCTGCACGCGGCGCTCGCCCCCCACCCAGAGGCTGTGCAGGGCGCTGCTGCGGTGGCTGCCGAAGACATGGGCCGAGACCATGGCCTGCACCGGCAGGCCGGCCAGTGCCACATGGCCTGCGTCCAGCGCCAGGAAGTCGGCCTGCTGGCCCACGGCCAGCCCGGCCACGGGGCGGCCTGCGGCCTGGGCACCCCCCTGCACGGCGGCGGTCCACAGCGCGGTGCCCACCTGCGGGTCGGGGCCGGCCAGCACGTTGCGCTGGCGCAGCGACAGGCGCTGGCTGTATTCGAGCATCAGCAGTTCCTCGGCCGCGTTGACGCAGGCATGGCTGTCCGAGCCCACGCCCCAGGCGCCGCCGTGGCCCAGCCATTGCGGCATGTCGAAGATGCCATCGCCCAGGTTGGCTTCGGTGGTGGGGCAGATGCCGGCCACGGCGCCGCTGCGCGCGGCGCCCGCGTATTCACCGGGCGTCATGTGGGTGGCGTGGACCAAGCACCAGCGTGCGTCCACGGGGGCATGCTCCAGCAGCCATTGCACGGGGCGCTGGCCGCTCCAGGCCAGGCAGTCGTCCACCTCCTGTGTCTGCTCGGCAATGTGAATGTGGATGGGCGCGCGCGCGTCCAGCGCCGACAGGCCCTCCACCGCCACGCGCAGGCTGTCGGGCGGCACGGCGCGCAGCGAGTGCGGCGCCAGGCCCAGGGCCGCGCCCTGGGCACGGGCCTCGGGCAGCAGGCGCTGCAGCAGGGCCAGCATGTTGTCGGTGCTGCGGATGAAGCGCGCCTGGTCGGCGCGCGGCGGCTTGCCGCCGAAGCCGCTGGTCTGGTAGAGCACGGGCAGCAGGGTGATGCCCATGCCGGCCTTGCGCGCGGCGCGCAGCAGGGCCAGGGACAGCGTGGCGTCGTCGGCATAGGGCCGGCCATCCCGGTCGTGGTGCACGTAATGGAATTCGCAGACCGAGGTGTAGCCGGCCTCCAGCATCTCCACGTACAGCCAGGTGGCGATGGCCTCCAGCGACTCGGGCGTGATGCGCGCGGCAAAGCGGTACATGAGGTCGCGCCAGCTCCAGAAGCTGTCCTGGGCCTCGGCGCGGTATTCGGTCAGGCCCGCAAAGGCGCGCTGGAAGGCATGCGAGTGCAGGTTGGGCATGCCGGGCAGCACGGGGCCGGGCGCGCGCGGCGCGTTGCCGGGCGGGGCGTCGGCCTGTACGGCCTGCAGGCTTCCTGCGCCATCCCAGCGCAGCAGCACATTGCGCGCCCAGCCCGTGGGCAGCAGCGCGTGCTCGGCGAACAGCGTGCGGCTGTCGGGTGTCGGGTCGATGCCGCTCATTGCCCGGCCTCCAGGATCTCGGCCAGCGCGCGCACGAAGCGAGCGTTGTCGGCCTCCGTGCCCACGGAGACGCGGATGAAGTGCTCGAAGCCCGGCTCCTTCCAGGGCTTGGTGATGATGCCCCGGGCCAGCAGCGCCTCGTTCACGGGGCCGTTGGGGCGGCCGATGTCGATGAACAGGAAGTTGGCGGCCGAAGGCGCCATCCGAAGTGCGGGCAGTGCAGGCAGGGCGGCCAGCCGCTGCGCCAGCACATCGCGCAGGCGCACGGTCTCGGCCACGCCGCGCTGCATGAAGTCCTCGTCGCCCCAGGCCGCCAGCGCCGCCGCCTGGGCGGCCTGGTTGACGTTGAAGGGCGTGCGCACGCGGTCCAGCAGTTGCACCAGGGCCGCGTCGCTGGCCAGGCCGTAGCCCACGCGCAGGCCTGCCAGGCCCCAGGCCTTGGAGAAGGTGCGCAGCACGATCCAGGGCATGGCGCGGCCGCGCAGCAGGGCCAGCACGTCGGGGTAGCCGTCGGCGTGCAGGGCGTACTCGTAGTAGGCCTCGTCCACCACCAGCAGGGTCTGCGGCGGCGTGGCGTCCAGCAGGCGCGCGAAATCGCCGGCGCTGAACATGCAGCCCACGGGATTGGAGGGATTGGCCAGCATGGCGATCTTGGGGCCGCGCGCCAGCGCCTGGCACCAGGCATCGACGTCGAAGCCCAGCGCGGGCGTCAGCTCCAGCAGCTCGACGCGGGCGCCCATCATGCGCGGGTAGATCTCGTGCAGGCCGAAGGCCGGGCGCTGGGTGAGCACGCGGTCGCCGGGCGAGAGAAAGGCCTGGCAGAGCATCTGCAGGATGTCCTCGGAACCGTTGCCCACGGCAATGGCCTCGGCCGGCACGCCGGTGCGCGCCGCGATGGCCGCGCGCAGCGCCGTGCATTGCGCATCGGGATAGATGCCCACATGCAGGGCCAGGTCGGCCAGGGCGCGGGCCACGGCAGGGCTGGCGCCAAAGGGGTTCTCGTTGCTCGCCAGCCGCGCGATCTCGGTGACGCCGTAGCGCGCCCGCACGGCCTCGGAGGACAGGCCTGCGTTGTAGGGAGGCAGCGGCGGCACTTCGAGGCGTGCCAGGGTGTGGATCGCGTGGATGGCGGGAGCGTTCATAGGTCGAATACCTTGCCGGGGTTGAACAGATGCAGGGGGTCCAGCGCCTGCTTGATGGCGCGCATCACGGCCAGTTCGGCCGGCGTGCGGCTGGCGCCGAGATAGGGCTTCTTGTGCAGGCCGATGCCGTGCTCGGCCGAGACGCTGCCGCCGAACTCGCCGACCAGGTGGTACAGCGCGGCCTCGACGCCTTCGCAGTCGCCGTTGGCGGTGGCACCGTCCACCGAGACATGCAGGTTGCCGTCGCCCACATGGCCGAAGAACAGCGAGTGGTGGCCGGGCCAGCGCGCGTCGAACGCGGCGCGGCAGGCATCAGCGAAGCGGCCGATGTCGGCCTGGGGCAGGCTGACGTCGAAGTTGACGGGCGGATGCATGTTCGTGTTGAGCTCGGCCGGCGCCTCGCGCAGCTTCCACAGCTGGCGCGCCTGGGCCACGGACTGGGCGATGACGGCATCGGCCACCTCGCCGGCCTCCATGGCCTCGCCCAGGGCCTCTTCCACGTCGGCGCGCAGCGTGGCCTCGTCCTTGCCGTCCACATCGATCAGGGCCAGCAGCGCATGCGCCTGGCCAAACGGCGGCTGCAGCTTCTGCCAGCGGATGGAGGCCTGGATGAAGCTGTCCCACATCAGCTCGAACGCCGCCACGCCGTTGCCAAAGCGCGATTGCATGCGCGCGAGCACGGACAGCGCCGCATCGAAGTCCGGCACGGCCACCAGGGCCGTGGCGCGGGCCTGGGGCGCGGGGCGCAGGCGCAGCAGCACGCGCGTGACGATGCCCAGCGTGCCCTCCGAGCCGATGAAGAACTGCTTGAGGTCGTAGCCCGTGTTGTTCTTGAGCATGGGGCGCAGCATGGGCAGCACCGTGCCGTCGGCCAGCACCACCTCCAGGCCCAGCACCTGCTCGCGCATCATGCCGTGCTGCAGCACGCCGTTGCCGCCCGCATTGGTGGCCACGTTGCCGCCGATCTGGCAGCTGCCGCGCGCGCCCAGGTCCACGCCGAAGACCATGCCTGCGGCCACGGCCGCCTCCTGCACGGCCTGCAGCGTGGCGCCGGCCTGCACGGTCATCAGCGCGGTGCGCGCGTTCACGTCCTCGATGGCGTTCATGCGCTCCATGGAGACGGCCACGGCACCCGCCACGGGCACGGCCGCGCCGGCCAGGCCCGTGAGCCCGCCCTGGGGCACGACAGGCACGCGGTGGGCCGTGCACAGGCGCATGAGCGCGCTGACCTCGTCGGTGCTGCGCGGGCGCACCAGGGCCAGCGGGCGCTGGGGCGGCGTTCCGCTCCAGTCGGTGTGGTAGCGCGCGGGCACATCGTCGCCGCGCTGCGCCACTTCGGCGCCCAGGGTGGAAATCAATTCATCGAGAAACAGTGCATGGGACATGAGCAGGCTTTCAGTGGCTCCCCTGCCCGCGGGTCCGCACGATGCGGCCCTGGCGCACGATGGTGCAGTCAGGCTTGCTGCCGAACCAGTAGGCCAGCTCGGCCGCATGGCGCACGGGCCAGAGCACGAAGTGGGCGGGACGGCCGGCCGCGATCAGGCCATGCTCGTCCTGCAGGCCCAGAGCGCGCGCGGCATGGCGGGTGATGCCCGCCAGGGCCTCGGGCACGGTGAGCCGGAACAGGGTGCAGGCCATGTTGGCCATGAGCAAAAGGCTCAGGCAGGGGGAGGTGCCCGGATTGTGATCGGTAGAGACGGCCATGGGAACGCCCGCGGCGCGCAGGCCCGCGATGGGCGGCATGTGGGTGTCCCGCAGCGTGTAGTAGGCGCCGGGCAGCAGCACGGCCACGGAACCCGCGCCGCGCATGGCGGTGATGCCGGATTCGGACAGGTGCTCGATGTGGTCGCACGACAGCGCGCCATAGCGGGCCGCGAGGGCCGCCCCCTCCATGTTCGACAGCTGCTCGGCATGCAGCTTGACGGGCAGGCCCAGGCGGCGTGCGGCCTGGAAGACCTGCTCGGTCTCGGCCAGCGAGAAGGCGATGCGCTCGCAGAACACATCGACCGCATCGACCAGGCCCTCGGCCGCCAGTGCGGGCAGCATGGTGCCGGCGACCAGGTCGATGTAGTCCTGGCTGCGCCCTGCGTACTCGGGCGGCAGCGCATGCGCGCCCAGGAAGGTGGTGCGCACGGTCACGCCCAGGGCCTGGCCCAGGCGCCGGGCCACGCGCAGCTGCTTGCGCTCGTGCTCCAGCGCCAGGCCGTAGCCCGACTTGATCTCGATGGCGCAGACGCCCTCGTCCAGCAGCTGCTGCAGGCGCGGCAGGGCCTGGGCGAACAGCTCGTCCTCGCTGGCCTCGCGCGTGGCACGCACGCTGGAGACGATGCCGCCGCCGGCGCGTGCCACTTCCTCGTAGCTGGCGCCGTCCAGGCGCATGGCGAATTCGTTGGCGCGCTCGCCGCCATAGACCAGGTGGGTGTGGCAATCGACCAGGCCCGGCGTGGCCAGCATGCCCTGGCCGTCATGGCGCGTCAGGGCCGCATATGCGGGCGGCAGGGCCTGCTGCGGCCCCACCCAGGCCACGCGGCCCTGCTGCACCACGATGCAGGCATCCTCCCCGTCACCCACGGCCTGGCCGGCCTCGAACATGTCAGGCGCCAGGCGCAGGTTCTGCCAGCAGCCGTCGGCCGAAGAGGATGGAGCGAGTGCGCAAGCGGATGCAGAAGCGGGTGCGTGGGGCTCGGTCATGGGGGGGATTCCTTGGATGTCGTGGGTCGTCAGCAGGCTTGCAGCAGCACCTGCACCAGCCGCGCGTCGTCGGTCTGCGGCACCAGATGCTGCGGGTCGGGCTGCTGCGCGCTCCACCACAGGCCCTGGCCGGGGATGAGCGCAGCGCCATCCGCCTGCCAGTTGCCCTGCAGCACCATGCACAGGCCGGCGTCGGCGCGGCCGGCGTCGGCAGCGCTGTCCAGCACCTGGACCTGCGCCCGCCACCGGCCGCGCCGCGCCATCACGTTGAAGTCGGTGGAAGTGCCGCCCAGCAGCGAGCAGCCCAGCGCCACATCGCCGGAGAAGGCAAACGGCTGCCAGCGCGCGTCCAGCACATGGTCGATGCCTTCGCCGCGCAGGTGCACGCCGTCGCCATCGAGCAGCATGATCTGCCGGTCCACGCCCGCAAAGGCCGAGAACGGGCCGGGCTGGTCAATGGTGGCCACGCTGATGCGCCAGCCAAAGGCCTCCATGCCCGCCCCGGGCGGCCAGCAGGCGATCTCGCGCGTGCTGCCGCCCCCGTTCTTCCAGGGGCTGGCGGCGATCTGGTTCAGGTCGAAACGCTGCATGGCCGTGGTGTCCTGCAAGCGGCTCACTTGACCATGGGCAGGTTCAGCTGATGGCGCTTGGCGGCCGCCACGGCAATGTCGTAGCCCGCATCCGCATGGCGCATCACGCCGGTGGCCGGATCGTTCCAGAGCACGCGGCCCAGGCGGGCGGCGGCCTCGTCCGTACCGTCGGCCACGATGACCACGCCCGCATGCTGGGAGTAGCCCATGCCCACGCCACCGCCGTGGTGCAGGCTGACCCAGGTGGCGCCGCCCGCAGTGTTGAGCAGGGCGTTGAGCAGCGGCCAGTCGCTGACGGCGTCCGTGCCGTCCTTCATGGATTCGGTCTCGCGGTTGGGGCTGGCCACGGAGCCGCAGTCCAGGTGGTCGCGGCCGATCACGATGGGGGCCTTGAGTTCGCCGTTCCTCACCATCTCGTTGAAGGCCAGGGCCGCCTTGTGGCGCTCGCCCAGTCCCAGCCAGCAGATGCGCGCGGGCAGGCCCTGGAAGCTGATGCGCTCGCGCGCCATGTCCAGCCAGCGGTGGGTGTGCTTGTTGTCGGGGAACAGTTCCTTGATCTTGGCGTCGGTCTTGTAGATGTCCTCGGGGTCGCCGGACAGGGCCACCCAGCGGAACGGGCCCTTGCCCTCGCAGAACAGCGGCCGGATGTAGGCGGGCACGAAGCCGGGGAAGTCGAAGGCGTTCTTCACGCCCTGGTCCAGGGCCACCTGGCGGATGTTGTTGCCGTAGTCCACCGTGGGAATGCCCATGGCCTGGAAGTCCAGCATGGCCTGCACGTGCTGGGCGCAGCCCTGGGCGGCGGCGGCCTTGAGCTGGGCATGGCGCGACGGGTCGGCGGCGGCGGCACGCCACTCGTCCACGGTCCAGCCCACGGGCAGGTAGCCGTTGATCAGGTCATGGGCCGAGGTCTGGTCGGTCACGATGTCGGGGCGGGCGCCGCCGGCCTTTGCGCGGCGCACCAGCTCGGGCAGGATTTCGGCGGCATTGCCCAGCAGGCCGATGGAGATGGCCTCGCCCGCAGCCGTGTGCTGGGCGATGAGTTCCAGCGCGTGGTCGATGTCGCGCGCCTGCTTGTCCAGGTAGCGCGTGCGCAGGCGGAAGTCGATGCTGCTTTGCTGGCATTCGATGGCCAGCACGCAGGCGCCAGCCAGCACGCCGGCCAGGGGCTGGGCACCGCCCATGCCGCCCAGGCCCGCCGTGAGAATCCACTTGCCCGTGAGGTCGTTGTTGTAGTGCTGGCGGCCGGCCTCGACGAAGGTCTCGAACGTGCCCTGCACGATGCCCTGGGCGCCGATGTAGATCCAGCTGCCGGCCGTCATCTGGCCGTACATGAACAGGCCCTTCTGGTCGAGCTCGTTGAAGTGCTCCCAGTTGGCCCACTGGGGCACGAGGTTGGAGTTGGCCAGCAGCACGCGCGGTGCGTTCTCGTGCGTCTTGAACACGCCCACGGGCTTGCCCGACTGGATCAGCAGCGACTCGTCGGCCTCCAGCTTTTTCAGCGACTCCAGGATCTGGTCATAGCACTCCCAGTTGCGCGCCGCGCGGCCGATGCCGCCGTAGACCACCAGGGCCTTGGGGTTCTCGGCCACGTCGGGGTCCAGGTTGTTCTGCAGCATGCGGTAGGCGGCCTCGGCCAGCCAGTTCTTGCAGTGCAGTTCGCTGCCGCGCGGGGCGCGGATGACGCGGCTGGCGTCATAGCGGGGATTGGTGGCAGCCGTGGCAGCGTTGGCGTTGAGGATGGCGTCGTTGGCGTTCATGGCGATCTCCTGGATGCGGGGGGTGAGCGGTTGCGGGGTTCAGGCAGCCTGGTGGCTGGGCAGGTGGCGGACGATGGCCTGGGGCCAGTCCGTGGCAAGCGCCCACTGGCGCATGGTTTCGATGTCGGGTGCCAGGTAGCGGTCACGGTCCAGGTGCGGAACCTGGCTGCGGATCAGCGCGTACTGCGCCTCGATCAGCTCGGAGCTGTTCAGGCTGCGGTCGAAGTCCATGCCCTGTGCGGCGGCCATGGCTTCCACGCCCACGATGACGGCGGTGTTGCGCGCCATCTCGCCCAGGCGCCGCGCGCCGTAGGTGGCCATGGAGACATGGTCTTCCTGGTTGGCCGAGGTGGGCAGGCTGGTGACGCTGCTGGGGTGGGCCAGGCACTGGTTCTCGGCAGCCAGGGCGGCGGCCGTGACCTGGGCGATCATGAAGCCCGAGTTCACGCCGCTGTCGGCAATCAGGAAGGCCGGCAGGCCCGACAGGCCGGTGTCCAGCAGCAGGGCCATGCGGCGCTCGGAGATGGCGCCGATCTCGGCCAGGGCCAGGGCGATGATGTCGGCCGCGAAGGCCACGGGCTCGGCGTGGAAGTTGCCGCCCGAGATCACGTCGCCGTTGTCGAAGACCAGCGGGTTGTCCGAGGCGGCGTTGGCCTCGATCACCAGCACGCGGGCCGCATGGCTGAGGTTGTCCAGGCAGGCGCCCATGACCTGGGGCACGCAGCGGATGGAGTACGGGTCCTGCACGCGGCCGCAATGGGGGTGGGAGGTGTCGATGGCGCTGCCGTCCAGCAGTTCGCGCACGGCGGCGGCCACGGCGATCTGGCCGAGCTGGCCGCGCGCCTCATGGATGCGGGCGTCAAACGGCTTGACCGAGCCCTTGATGGCCTCCAGCGTCAGGCAGCCCGCCACCAGGCCGGCGGCGAACACGCTCTCGCCCTGGAACAGGCCCACCAGGGCCAGCGCCGTGGACACCTGGGTGCCATTGAGCAGGGCCAGCCCTTCCTTGGGGCCGAGCACGAAGGGCTCCAGGCCCACGTGGCGCATGGCCTCGGTGCCGGACACCACCTGTCCATCGATCTTGGCCTGGCCTTCGCCGATCAGCACGCAGGCCAGGTGCGACAGCGGTGCCAGGTCGCCCGAGGCGCCCACCGAGCCCTTGGCGGGGATCACGGGCAGCACGTCGGCATTGGCCAGGGCCAGCAGCGCATCGACCAGCTCGGGGCGCACGCCCGAGTGGCCTCGCGCCAGGCTCACGGCCTTGGTGGCCAGCACCAGGCGCACCACGGCGTCGGGCAGCGGATCGCCCGTGCCCACGCTGTGCGACAGCACCAGGTTGCGCTGCAGCTCTGCCAGGCGGTCATGGGCGATCTTGGTGGAGGCCAGCTTGCCGAAGCCGGTGTTGATGCCATAGACGACCTGGTCCTCATCCACGATGTGCTGCACATGGGCCTGGGCGGCGCGCATGCGCTCGTAGGCGGGCGCCGCCATGGACAGGCGCACGCCGCCCTGCTGGATGGCCCGCAGCTGGGCCAGGCTGACCTGGCCGGGCTGCAGCGTCAGCGCGGTGCCGGGACGGGAGGTGAGGCCGGGAGTCGTGATGGTGTTCATGGTGATGCCCTGTCGGTGTCTGGGAGGGTGTGCCGGGATGGATGTCTATGCCTGTCTATACAATATCAATCGAAGCGGAACAGCGCAAGAGCGGGAACCCCGCCTTTCAGGCCTCAGCCGTCGTGCGATCCACCGTCGGTGCGAAAGCGGCTGCCCAGCCGGTAGCGCATGCCCGGATGCACGCAGTGCACCCAGGTCACGGGCGTTCCCAGGTACCAGGTGCGGCGCGTCAGCGTCAGGCAGGGCTGGTCCGCGTCCATCTGCAGCCAGCGCGCCTGCTCGGGCGTGGGCAGCATGGCGTCCACCACATGCTCGATCTGGTCGAAGGGCACGTTGCGCACCAGATACACCGAAGGCTGGATCAGCGAGAAGTCCTGCTCCATGAAGTCCGGCGCCATGCGCGGGTTCACATGGCGGTCTTCCAGCTGCACGGGCACGTCGTTCTCGAAATGCACGCCCTGCAGGTGGAACACCGAGCTGCCCGCAGACAGCTGCAGCGAAGCGGCCGCCTCGGGCGAGGCCGACTCGCGGCGCACGCTGATCAGCTCGAAGCGGTGGTCATGGCCGCGCTGGCGGATTTCCTCGGCGATGTTGGCGATGCGCAGCAGCGTGGACTGCGGCTTTTCCTCGGCCACGAAGGAGCCCACGCCGGCCACGCGCACGATCACGCCCTGCTCGGCCAGCTCGCGCAGCGCGCGGTTGGCCGTCATGCGGGCCACGCCGAACTCCTGCACCAGCTCCTGCTCGGACGGCACGCGCTCGCCGGCAGACAGCGAGCCATCGGCGATCTTGCGCAGCACATGGTCCTTGACCTGCTGGTACAGGGCCATGGGCACCTCCGCCGTCGTTGCGGAAAGTCGGGAAGCCGTGGAACGCGAAGACATGGTGTGGGCAGTGGTCATGGAAAAGCGTCAGTGTGCAGCAGCGGCCAGCGACTCTGCGCGAATCTCTTCGGTCAGCCGGGCTTTCAGCTCCATGAACTCGGGCGAGGTCTTGACCGTGTAGTGGCGCGGATGCGGCAGGTTCACGGGAATATCGGCCTTGATGCGGCCCGGGCGCGCGCTGAACACGGCCACGCGGTTGGCCATGAAGATGGCCTCGTCGATGTCGTGGGTGACGAACATCACGGTCTTGCGCTCGGCCTCCCAGATGCCCAGCAGCAGCTCCTGCATGAGCACGCGGGTCTGGTTGTCGAGTGCGCCGAAGGGCTCGTCCATGAGCAGGATCTTGGGATCGTTGGCCAGCGCGCGCGCAATGGCCGTGCGCTGCTGCATGCCGCCCGACAGCTGCTTGGGAAAGTGGTTCTCGAAGCCGCGCAGCCCCACCTTGGCGATGAAGTAGTCGCTGCGCTCCTTTTGCAGCGCCTCGCTCACACCCTTCTCGCGCAGGCCGAAGCGGATGTTCTGCGCCACCGTCAGCCAGGGGAACAGCGTGTAGCTCTGGAACACCATGCCCCGGTCGGCGCCCGGTCCGTCCACGGCGCGGCCGTCCAGCAGCACCTGGCCCGTGGTCGGGAAATCCAGCCCTGCCGCAATGCGCAGCATGGTGGACTTGCCGCAGCCCGAGGGGCCGAGGATGGTGACGAAGTCGTTCTCGCGGACCTCGAAATCCACAGGCAGCAAGGCCTGCGTGCTCGTGCCCTTGTGGCTGGTGAAGGTGCGCGAAACACCTTGAATAGACAAAAGATTCATCACGATTCTCCAGGGCGCTTGTCAATATTCACGGCGGCTGCAACCGGCGCGACTCACCTCAGAGACACCGAGGAAGGGCCGCCCCGCACCGAGGGTGTCGTCCCCCTTCAAGGGGGAAGCGGCGCAGCCGCTCAGGGGGTAGATCCTTTTCACAGGGTGCTCCACTCGAACATGCGACGGTTCAGAGATTTGAAGATGAAATCGGACACCAGGCCGATGAGGCCGATCACGATGATGCCGAAGATGATCTGGCCCGTGTTCAGCAGCGCCTGGCTGTCGGTGATCATGTGGCCGATGCCCGAGGACGAGCCGATCAGCTCGGCCACGATCACATAGGTCCAGGCCCAGCCCAGCACCAGGCGCAGCGTCTCGGCAATGCCGGGCGCGGCGCCCGGGATCAGCACGCGGCGCACCACGCCGGTGTTGGAGGCGCCCAGCGTGTAGGCGGCCTCCACCAGGTCCTTGCGCGCGCCGCCCACGGTGACGGCCACCATCAGCGTGATCTGGAACACCGAGCCGATGAAGATGACCAGCAGCTTCTGCGTCTCGCCCACGCCGGCCCACAGGATCAGCAGCGGGATGAAGGCCGAGGCCGGCAGGTAGCGGCAGAACGAGACAAAGGGCTCGAAGAAGGCCTCGACCGGCTTCCAGGCGCCCATGGCGATGCCCAGGGGCACGGCCACGACCGAGGCCAGGATGAAGCCGCCCATCACGCGCCATACCGTCATGCCGATGTCGTGCAGGAAGCCGTACTCGGTGAACAGCAGCACGCCCTCGCGCGCCATGGTCATGGGGCTGGCCAGGAAGGTCGGGGAGACGAAGCCGCCCAGCGTCACAGCCGCCCAGACGAGAAAGAACAGCACGAAGAAGGCCACACCCAGCACCCACTTGGCCGTGGGGCTGACGGGCTCCAGCGGCGCCATGCGGCGGCGGCGGACGGGGGCTGGCGCCGCGGCGGGCGCGGGAGCGTGCGGTGTGGCGTGGGTCATGGGCTTGTTAGCCGGCTGGACTGCGGAAGTGGATGCGGCTTGCATGGTCATCCCCTGGCGGGCTTACTGGATGAAGCTGGCGTCGTACATCACGCCATAGTTCTCGGGGATGGAGCGGATGATGCCGGCCTCCTTGAGGATCACGGCCGACTCCTTCATGAAGGGCACCAGCTCGTTGGCGAAGAATTTCTGGTTGGCTTCCTTGTCGGACCACTTCAGGTAGGAGGCCGACTTGCCGAACTGCTCGCCACCCTGCTTGACGGCCGCGCCCATGATCTCGAAGGACTTGGTCTTGTCGGCCTCGATCATGGCCACCGCATCGAAATACGACTGGGCCAGGGCCTTGGCGGCGGCCGCGTTGGCCTTGAGCCACTTGGGATCGCAGCCCACCGTGTCCATGACCATGGGGTAGTCGATGGTGGTGGCCAGGATCTTGCCCGCGGCCGGGTTGGCGCGGATGGTGGACAGGTAGGGCTCGTAGCTCATGGCCGCATCGTTCTGGCCGGCCACGAAGGCCTGGGCCGCGGGCTGGGGCTCCAGCGAGACGGTCTTCACATCCTTCATGGTCATGCCGTTCTTGTGCAGCATCCAGGCCAGGCCGAAGTACGGCGCCGTGCCCGGCGCGCTCACGGCCACCGTCTTGCCCTTGAGGTCGGCGAAGCCCTTGACGTCATTGCGCACGGCGATACCGTCGGCGCCATAGGACTTGTCCATCTGGAAGATCTGCACGATGGGCACGCCGTTCGTGTTCCAGGCCACATGCGTCTCGATGGTGGTGGCCGCGCACTGGATGGCGCCCGAGGCCAGGGCCAGGTGGCGGTCCTTCTGCGGAATCATCTTCAGGTCCACCGCCAGGCCGTTCTTCTTGAAGATGCCGGCCTTGTCGGCCAGGGTCAGCGGCGCGAAGCCGGTCCAGCCCGACATGCCCAGGGTGATCTTGGTCTCCTGCGCGGCAGCGGGCTGCAGTGCGGCGGCAAGGCAGAGGGCGGCGGCCAGCGGCCCCAGGGGCAGGCGGCGGAACGTGGGGATCGAACTCATGTGGCACTCCTCGGTCGGGAAAGCAAGTTGGCGATGGCAGTTTCGGGGTCCGCAGGCAGACCAGTGCGGGAGCCCGAAGTGTGTTTTTGCCGACCGGACATGTATATACAGGATTACCCGGCAAACCGGTGATGGAGCGAGCATCCTGCATCTACCTGCGATCAACACGGAGAGCAACAGCAAATGCCGTGCCAACCAAGCTTGTCCATACAACCTGGGGAAAATCCCGGGTAGCAGCTCACCACCGTGGTGCATGCCACGGGGCTGCGCGCCGCTACGGTGCAATCACGGCACGCGCCACCTTCAAGAACGGTGCAATCAGCGGCGAGGCATTGCCCGCCGGCACGGCCAGCACCACGCCCTGGGGGGCCACGCGGCCCCGGATGCGGCGGCAGGCCAGGCGCTGGCCATCGTGGGCGCGGTCCACCACTGGCCGCGTGGTCAGCACGCTCAGGCCGTGGCCATTGGCCACCATGGAGCGCAGCATCTCGATGGAGGCGAATTCATGGGCCACCAGTGGCGTCACGCCGGCCTCGCGGAACAGCGACAGGAAATACTCGCGGCTGTGCGGAAGGTTGATCAGCACCAGCGGGTAGCGGGCCACCTCGGCCAGCCCCACGCTGGTCCTGGCCGCCAGCGCATGGCGCTGCGGCAGCAGCACATAGGGCGGCAGCGCCGCCACGGGCAGCAGCTCCATGCGGGGACGCGCCAGGCCCGTGTCGTACTGCAGGGCCGCATCGAGCTCGCCGCGCTCCACCTGCTGCGTGAGCGAGGCGATATCGCCCTCCACCAGCTCCAGCGCAATGCCGGGGTGCAGGCGCTGCATCTGCGCCAGCAGGGCCGGCACCCAGCGCGCGCCCAGCGTGCTCAGAAAGCCCAGGCGCAGCACGCCCGCCATCGCCGCCGTGCGCGGCCCCTGCAGGCTGCGTGCGCCGTCCAGCAGCGCCTGGGCCTCGCGGCTGCGCACCGCGCCGGCCGCCGTGAGATCCAGCCCCCTGGCATGGCGGCGCACGAACAGCGCCTCGCCCCACAGCGCCTCCAGGTCGGCAATCGCCTTGGAGATGGACGGCTGGGACACGCCGATGGCCTCGGCCGCGCGCGCCGTGCTGCCATGGCGTGCGGCGGCCACGAAATACTCCAGCTGGCGCAGGCTGATTTGGATCATCTTTTTGAATTCAGTGAATCAGGAACGAATATTTTCCATTGATTCAATCACGCGCCAGCATGCAGCCATAGACCAACCGTCCAAGGCTGCACCATGACCGAGTCCACCCCCCTCACCGCCCGCCCGCTGGACGGCGTGCGCATTCTCGACTTCACGCGCGTGCTGGCCGGGCCGCTGTCCACGGCCCTGCTGGCCGACCTGGGCGCCGAGGTCGTCAAGATCGAGCCGCCGCAGGGCGACGACTACCGCGCCATCGGCCCCATGAACAACGGCGAGAGCGCGCTGTTCACGGTGATGAACCGCAACAAGCAAAGCCTGGTGCTGGACCTCAAGCACCCCGAGGCCGTGGCCCTGGTCCACGAGATGGCGGCCCAGGCCGACGTGGTGGTGGAGAACTTCCGGCCCGGCGTGGCCGAGCGCCTGGGCATAGGCGCAAGCCAGTTGCGGGCGCTCAATCCGCGCCTGGTCTATGTCAGCGTCTCGGGCTTCGGGCAGACCGGGCCGCTGGCCCACCGGCCGGCCTACGACATCATCGTGCAGGCCATGAGCGGCCTCATGGAGGCCACGGGCGAGCCCGATGGCGCGCCCACCGTCGTGGGCGAGGCCGTCAGCGACGTGGTGGCCGGCCTGTTCGCCTCCTGGGCCACGCTGGCCGCGCTGCTGCAGGCGCGCGCCACGGGACAGGGCCAGCAGGTGGACGTGGCCATGTTCGACACCACGCTGAGTTTTCTGGCCACCTCGGTGGCGCGCTACCTGTTCACGGGCCGGCCCGCGCGCCGCGTGGGCAACCGCCATCCGCTGTCCGCGCCGTTCGGCGTGTACCGCGCAGGCGACGGCCACTTCGCGCTGGCCGTGCTCAACAACAAGCTGTTCGCCGCCGCCCTGCAGGCCATGGAACTGGGCAGCCTGGCCGGCGACCCGCGCTTTGCCAGCGACGAATCACGCTCGGCCCACGAACCCGCGCTGCGCGAGGCCATCGAGGCCTGGGCCGGCCGGCATGAAGTGGCGCAGGTGGTGGCCGCGCTGGATGCGGCCGGCGTGCCCGCCGCCCCCATCTGGAACATTGCCCAGGCGCTGGAGTCGCCCCAGAGCCAGGCGCGCGGCCTGCTCGGCGCGGTGCAGGACCCGCGCCTGCCCGGCCTGCGCCTGCCCACTCAGCCCGTGCATTTCAGCGGCGCCGCACCCAACCGCGCCGAGCGCGCACCGGCCCTGGGCGAGCACACCGAGGCACTGCTCTCGCAGTGGCTGGGCCGGGGCGCCGAAGCCATTGCCGCGCTGCGCGCATCTGGTGCCCTGGGCACCGCAGGCGCGGCCCCCTCTTCCCCATCACATTGAGCGAACTTCCATGAACTTCCAACGACTGGGCACCACCGCCGACGACCACGCCATTGCCGATGCCGTGGCCCGATTTGCCGACGACGCGCTGGCGCCCTTGGCGCAGCGCATGGACGAAGAGGCACTGTCCGCCACCTGCCATGTGCCCGGGCTGGCGGCCCTGGGCGTAATGGGCATGAACCTGCCCGAGGCCCTGGGCGGCCCCGGCGTCACGCCCACGGCCATGCTGCTGTCCCTGGTGGCCATCTCGCGCGCCTGCGCGGCCACCTCGTCCATGATCGGCGCCCACTACCTGGGCACGGACGCCGTGCTCATCGGCGGCGACGACGCCCAGCGCCAGCAGTGGCTGCCGCGCTGCGCCAGCGGCGAATGGCTGGCCGCCTTTGCGCTGACCGAGCCGCGCGGCGGCTCCCACCCGGCCGACATGCGCACGCGCGCCGTGCGCGATGGGGACGACTATCTGATCACGGGCGTCAAGCACTTCATCTCCAACGCCGCCGAGGCGCGCTTCATGGTGGTCTTCGCCAAGACCGACATGGAGGCCGGCGCGCGCGGCGTCAGCGCCTTCATCGTGCCGCGCGATCTGCCCGGCATCCAGGTCTCGGCGCCCGAAAAACTCATGGGCATCCGCGGCGGCCATGCCTTCGAGGTCTCGCTGGACGGCGTGCGCGTGCCTGCCAGCCACCGGCTGGGTGCCGAGGGCACAGGCTTCAAGACGGCCATGAAGGTGCTGGACAACAGCCGCCTGGACGTGGCGGCCACCGCCCTGGGCGTGGCCGAAGCCGCCCTGGCCGCCGCCGCGCAATGGGCCAGTCAGCGCCTGGTCGGCGGCGAGCCACTGGCCACGAAACAGGGCATCCAGTGGAAGCTGGCAGACATGAAGCTGCGCCTGGAGGCATCGTGGGCACTGACGATGCAGGCCCTGGCCTTGCGCCAGGCCGGCCAGCCGTTCACCCAGCACTCGGCCATGGCCAAGCTCCATGCCTCGGAAATGGTGGGCTTCGTCACCGACGAAGCCCTGCAGATCCACGGCGGCTACGGCTACACGCGCGAGATGCCGCTGGAGCGCCTGGTGCGCGATGCACGCATCCTGCGCATCTACGAGGGCTCGTCCGAAGTGCAGCGCAGCATCATTGCGCGTGGGGTGCTGGGCGGCAGCTGAATGCAGCAGCGGGTGGCTAGGAGAAATCTGAAAATGGCACCCTCGCGCCCGGAAAAGGCCGTTGATGCAGAGCGGCTCAAACCCCAGGTCTTCCCTGGACCTTGCGAGGGGGCGCAAAATGGCGGCTGTTGCGGCCTTCGGGCCGCAGCGCATTTTTTGCGGGAAGCGCCCGCATCCCGCTCCCTCCCGCGCCAGCCACCTCTGCCGAAAGAAGTCCCCGTTGTCCGCCGCGCATTCCGTCCTGCAAGCCGTGTTCGGCTACGAACAATTCCGCGGTCCGCAGGAAGCCATCGTCTCGCACGTGGTCGCCGGCGGCGATGCGCTGGTGCTCATGCCCACGGGCGGCGGCAAGAGCCTGTGCTACCAGGTGCCGGCCATCGTGCGCCAGCAGCAGGGCCACGGCGTGGCGGTGGTGGTTTCGCCGCTGATCGCGCTCATGCACGACCAGGTCGGTGCGCTGCACGAGGCCGGTGTCAGCGCCGCCTACCTGAACTCCACGCTGTCCTATGACGAGACGCAGGAAGTCGAATGGCGCCTGCAAAGCGGCGACATCACCCTGCTGTATGCCGCGCCCGAGCGCCTGAACACGCCGCGCTTCCTGGGCCTGCTCGACGACCTGCATGCCCAGGGTAAGCTGTCGCTGTTCGCCATCGACGAAGCCCACTGCGTGAGCCAGTGGGGCCATGACTTCCGGCCCGAGTACCGCGCGCTGAGCGTGCTGCACGAGCGCTATGCGGGCGTGCCGCGCATTGCGCTCACGGCCACGGCCGATGCGCTGACGCGCGCCGACATCGTCGAGCGGCTGCAGCTCGAGAGCGCACGGCATTTCGTCAGCAGCTTCGACCGCCCCAACATCCGCTACCGCATCGCCGAGAAGAAGGACGTCAGCAACCAGCTACTGCGCTTCATCGAGCGCGAGCACGAGGGCGAGGCCGGCGTGGTCTATTGCCAGTCGCGCAAGCGCGTGGAGGAGCTGGCCCAGACGCTGAGTCAGGCCGGCGTGCCCGCCCTGCCCTACCACGCGGGCCTGCCCTTCGAGACGCGCCAGCTGCACCAGGACCGCTTCCTGCGCGAGGACGGCATCGTCATCGTCGCCACCATCGCCTTCGGCATGGGCATCAACAAGCCCGACGTGCGCTTCGTGGCCCATGTGGACATGCCCAAGAACATCGAGGGCTACTACCAGGAAACCGGCCGCGCAGGCCGCGACGGGCTGCCCGCCGATGCCTGGATGGCCTACGGCCTGTCCGACGTGGTCAACCAGCGCCGCATGATCGACGAAAGCCCGGCCGAGGACACCTTCAAGCAGGTCATGCGCGGCAAGCTCGATGCCCTGCTGGGCCTGGCCGAGGCCACGGACTGCCGCCGCGTGCGGCTGCTGGCCTACTTCGGCGAGCAGTACGGCCTGGGCGCACCGGGAGAAGACGCAGAGACGGACCTTGAAGGCAGGCCGCTGCAGCGCGTGGCAAAGACCGCCTGCGGCAACTGCGACAACTGCATGGAGCCCCCGGCCCTGTGGGATGGCACGGACGCCGCGCGCAAGCTGCTGTCCACCATCTACCGCGTGCACGAGGCCAGCCAGCTGACCTTTGGCGCGGGCCACATCATGGACGTGCTGCGCGGCAAGGACACCGAGAAGGTGCGCCAGTACGGCCACGACAAGATCTCCACCTTCGGCCTGGGCAAGGACTACAGCGAGCCCCAGCTGCGCGGCGTGATGCGCCAGCTGCTGGCCACGGGCGCCCTGGGCCTGCACAAGATCACCAGCGAGAACAGCGGCCACAGCTTCGACACCCTGTGCCTGGCCGATGGCTCGCGCGACGTGCTGCGCGGCAATGTCCCCGTGCAGCTGCGCGAGGCCGTGGCCGCGCCACGCACGCGCACTTCCAAGCGCGCCACCCAGCCCAACGCGGCCGCCGCCAGCCTGGGCCCCGATGCCCAGGTGCGCTTCATCAACCTCAAGGCCTGGCGCGCCGAGGTCGCGCGCGAGCACAACCTGCCCGCCTACGTGATCTTCCACGACGCCACGCTGGCGGCCATTGCCGAACGCAACCCGGCTTCGCTGGACGACCTGCAGGGCATCAGCGGCATGGGCGCCAAGAAGCTCGACGCCTATGGCGCCGAAGTGCTGCGGGTGGTGGCCACGGGTTGAGGCGCACAGCCTTCATGCACATCGCCTGAGGCTGGGCTGCACCATGAGAAAAGGCCTGCACCTCCATGGCGGCAGGCCTTTTCGTGAAGCCGGAACCCCTTACTGCGCCAGCACCCTGAACGTCAGCGTGTAGTTGTTGCCGTACTGCGGCGCGGCGGCGCCGGTGGGGGCGTCGGCGCGGTAGCGCACCAGGGCCAGGTAGATGCCTGACTTGGGCAGGGCGTAGGAGATGCGGCCCTCGCCATCGGTGGTCAGTGCATCCACGCTGTGCTGGCTGGCCAGGTCCATGGCCGAGCGGAAGATTTCCACCTTCTGCGCGGCCAGCGGCTTGCCGTCGTATTGCACGGTGAAGTCGAACTTCTCGCCCGCGAACAGGTCGGCGGGATGCGTGACGGGCACGATCTCCAGGCCATTGCCTGAGGGCGCGAGCGCGGCCCGGCTGGGCTTGCCTACCGTGATGTAGGTCTCGGAGACCGACAGCGACTGGTAGTGGCTCAGCAGCTTGGCATCGGCCGGCGTGGGCGTGGCGGGATCACGCGCGGTCTCCACCTTGCCGTTGCGCTCCCACGAACGGAAGACGGCGCCCAGGCGCGGGCCGGTGCTCACGCGGTAGGTGCCCTTCTCGTCGGGCAGTTGGTGCTCGGCCACGGTACGGGTCTTGAACTGGCGCACATCGGCCATGGGCGTGACCGAGCCGTCGGGCGCCGTCACGGTGAAGCGCGTTTCGCCAAAAGCCACTTCGGGGATGAAGAACTTGTCGGCAAAGCTGGCGTCCACGCTGATGACGGCCCGGGGCGAAGCCTCGAAGCTGGTGGGCAGCAGGTAGGGCGTGTGGGCCTGGGCGGAGATGCACACGGCCGACAGCAGCGGCAGCCACCAGGCCAATCGCTTGGATGGGGTTTTGGCCATATCCGCTCAGGGCTTCTTGACGTCGTTCTTGTCCACGACGCCATCGGCATTGACGTCGGCTTCCTTGAAGCTGCGTTCGGCGATGGCCATGTCTTCTTCCACGGTGTATTTGCCGTCGCGGTTCCTGTCCACGATGCCGAAGCGCACATGGGCCTGCTTCATGGACTGGGCATAGCGCTCGTCGGGCTGGCGGCCCGCGTATTGCTGCTTGAGGCGGGCCTCGAACTCGTCCACGTACTCCTTCTCGCTGAGCCAGCCGTCGCCATTGGTGTCGCCGGCCAGGAAGCGCTGCTTGCGCACGGTGTCGTACTCCTGGCGCGTGACCACGCCATCACGGTTGGCGTCGTAGCTGCCCATGAAGGCAGACTGGCCATGCCCGCCCGCAGGCTGGGCCGGGCCGCTGGCGGACGGTGCCGTGGGCGATGCGCAGGCGGTGAGCAGGGCCGCCAGGCCGGCAGCGGCCAGCATGCGGTGGGACAGAGAGAACTCGATCATGAAACGACTCCTGAAGTAGGCAGATACAGCGGCGGCTGCGATGGTGGTGGAGGCTTTCCGGCCGACACCGCCGCTGTAGGGAAGGCCGGCCGGCCCCTGGAGAAACTCCTCGGATCCGCGCCACGCGGCAAGTGAAGGTGGCGTGGATGCAATGGCATGGTGCGCAGGGTGCTCAGAACGCAACGTTCATGGACACGGCGAAGGTGCGGCCCGGGTTGCTCAGCAGCTCGATGTCGCGGCGGTCGCGCGCCACGCCGGGCTGCAGGCTGCGGGTGCTGGAATAGTCCCAGTAGCGCTTGTCGCCCAGGTTGTAGATGCCGGCGTTCAGGCGCACGTTCTTTGCGACCTGCCAGTAGCCGGCCAGGTCGAAGATGGCATAGCCGGGCACGCGGAACAGCTCGGTGGTCGAGTCGGTCAGGCCGGTGCCCGCGTTCTGGTAGCTGTCGCGGTTGGTGGCCACGGCCTGCTTGCCCGCGACGAAGGTGCCGGTCAGGTTCAGGCCCCATTGCCGGGCCGGTGCGTCATAGCCCACGCCGACGATGGCCTTGCGCGGCAGCACGCTGTCCAGCGGCACATCCTTGTCGCCTGCGTAGTAGGACTTGGAGGTGCCGCGGCTGATGCCCAGCGCCCAGGTGGAGTACAGGCCCCTGGCGGCGGGCATCCACTGGCCGTGGTCCAGGCGCGCGCTGGCCTCGAAGCCGTAGATCTTTGCGCTGTCGCGGTTCTCGGCCTGGTAGATGGTGCCGATGTGGGCGGGCACGTTGACGAACAGGTCGGGACGGCCCGCGCGCAGGTAGCGCGTGTAGGCGATGAAGTCGGAGTACCTGGTATAGAAGACCGAGCTGTTGAAGGTCACGCCCGGCGTGGGCGAACCCTTGAGGCCGAAGTCGAAGGCATTGCTGCTTTCCTCCTTCAGGTTGGGGTTGCCGACCAGCGCGTACTGGTTGCCGGTGTTGTAGTTGCTGGCCATGTTCCAGGAGCCGAAGATCTCGCCGGCCGAGGGCGCGCGCCCGCTGCGCTTGAACTGGGCATAGGCGCTGAACGTGGGCGTGAGGTCATAGACCAGGGCCAGGCTGGGGCTGAGGATGGTGTTGCCGCGCGTGCCGCCGTAGAGCTTCTGGACATCGGCGGCCGTGAGCACGCCCGAGACGAAGTTGTCCAGGTCGCGTGTCTTGAGCTCCACGCGGTCCACGCGCAGCGCGGGAATCAGCGCCAGGCGGCGGCCACCGGCCTGGAAGCTGATCTCGTCCTGCAGGAAGGCGCCGTAGCGGCGGGTGGTGGTGTCGGGCTGGGGCTTCATGGTGCCGGACACGGCCCAGGGGCGCTCCGTGTCCTGGGTCGAGGCATTGATGCCAAAGCTCAGGCGGTGGCGGTCGATGCGCTTGTCGCCCGTGCTCGAGAAACCCCAGGTGCGCGTCTCGTTGCCCGAGACGTTGTGCACCTTGGCGCCCGTGGCCAGCGTGGTGGTGTCGGTGACGTCGTTGGTGTCCGTGTTCTGGAAGTACAGCCGCGTGTCCAGCTGGTCCACCCAGGCGCCGGCCGGTGTCCACAGGTGCTGCAGCTGCAGCGTGTTGCGACTGGTGTCGCTGTTCTGGCGCGAGCTTTCGGTGATGCTGGTGTTGGTGGTGTCCCAGCCATGGAAGGAGGTGTCGTTCTTGCGGCGGTACAGGTCGGCCGACAGCACCAGGCGGTGGGCCGGGTTGATGCGCAGGCCGCCCTTGAGCAGCAGCGCGTTGGAGTTCCAGTCGTCGGGATAGCTGTTGACGATGGCGCTGTGGTTGCGCGTCTCGTGGCCGTCGCGGCGCGAGTAGGCGATCAGGCCGTCGAGGTCGCCCGAGCGGCCAGCGGCCGTGAAGCTCTCGTTCCAGGAGCGGTCGGCCGTGTCGTGGCCGATCTTGCCGCCCAGGTAGGAGGTCTTGCCGCCCACCAGGTAGTCCTCGGCGGACTTGGTGCGAAAGCCCACCGAGCCGCCGATGCCACCGGCCGCGCGCCGCGCCGTGGTGGTGCCGGAGAGGATGTCCACGGCCGAGAACATCTCGGGGTCGATGAAGTCGCGGCCCACGCCGAAGGTGTTGGCGCCGACACGGCTCACATAGGGGCGCGTGGTGGCGTCGGGCATCTCGACGCCGTCCACATCCATGCCGATGCGATTGCCCTCGATGCCGCGGATGTTGTAGCCCGTGGTGCCCGAACGGTCGAAGCTGCTGCGGTTGCGGCTGGTGCCCGAGGCCGTGCCGGGCGCTGAGACCAGCGGCTGGTAGCGCACCACATCGGCCATGCTGCCGGCCTGCTCCAGCGCCGGGCCGCTGACGGTGGTGGAGGCGCCGGGCGTGCGCTGCACGGGCTCGGCTGCATCGACCACATCGACCTGGGCCAGCGCCTTGGTGGGAGCCTGTGCCATCAGCCGGGCCTCATCGTCCGCAGTCTGCACATGCGTCTGCGTCTGCGCCCAGGCGCCGGGCGAGGCCAGACCGATCACGGCGGCCTGCACGGCCACGGCCAGCAGGCTGGGCCGCAATACCGGCGTGCGCGAGGGATTGCGGGAGAGGGAGAGGAAAGACGAACGCGAAGACACAGCCATGGCGGGAATCGGGGAAAGAGGGTTGCTGGCTAGCTGCCGACCTGTCCGCGGAGTGCTCTTGCGAGACCATTGCTCCCCCCGTGTGTGATTGTTCCTGCTGGCTTTCCGCGATTCTCCCATCAATTGATAATGATTATCATTTGTTTTGTCTCATTTACGTCACAGGGGCCGATCCAGGCTCCGCGCGGGCCTCCTCCACAAACCCCACACAAAGACTCGACAGCGCAGCAAGATTGCCCGCTCACACTGCGGCGGCTGAATATCTGGAGCCCTTTGCTGTGATCAATAACGCCCAACTTCTGGCCGACGAAGCCAAGTACTGCTCGTTCGGGGATACCGTCCACTACGTCAACCCGCCCAAGATCTTCTCGGGCTGCGAAGGCAGCTACATGTACGACGAGGCCGGCACGCCCTACCTTGATCTGCAGATGTGGTATTCGGCCGTGAACTTCGGCTACAAGAACAAGCGCCTCGAGCAGAAGATGATCGAGCAGCTGCAGACCCTGCCCCAGGTCGCCAGCCAGTACCTGCACCCCACCAAGATCGAGCTGGCCAAGTTCATCGCCCAGGATGCGGAGCGCAAGTGGGGCCATGCCGGCCGCGTGCACTTCAACGTGGGCGGCGCCCAGGCCATCGAGGACTCGCTCAAGGTCGTGCGCAATGCCAGCGGCGGCAAGAGCCTGATGTTCGCCTTCGAGGGCGGCTACCACGGCCGCACGCTGGGCGCCTCCAGCATCACCTCCAGCTACCGCTACCGCCGCCGCTACGGCCACTTCGGCGACCGCGCGCAGTTCATCCCCTTCCCCTACCCGTTCCGCCGCCCCAAGGGCATGACGTCCGAGGAATACGCGGACTCCATCGTCCGGGAATTCGCGCGCAAGTTCGAGAACGAATACCACGCCATCTGGGACCCCAAGACCAACCAGTGCGAGTACGCGGCCTTCTACGTGGAGCCCATCCAGGGCACGGGCGGCTACGTCGTGCCGCCGCCCAACTTCTTCAAGGGCCTCAAGAAGGTGCTGGACGACCACGGCGTGCTGATGGTGGTCGATGAAATCCAGATGGGCTTCTGGCGCACCGGCACGCTGTGGTCGGTGGAGAACTTCGGCGTCAAGCCCGACGTGCTGGTCTTCGCCAAGGCGCTGACCAACGGCCTCAACGCCCTGTCGGGCCTTTGGGCGCGCGAGGAGCTGATCAACCCCACCATCTTCCCGCCGGGATCGACGCACTCCACCTTCGCCTCCAACCCGCTGGGCACGGCCCTGGGCCTGGAAGTCATGAAGATGACCCACGAGATGGACTTCGGCCGCCAGGTGCGCGAATCGGGCGCCTACTTCCTCGAAGGCCTCAAGGAGCTGCAAAAGCGCCACAAGGAAATCGGCGATGTGGACGGCCTGGGCCTGGCGCTGCGCGCCGAGATCTGCACCGAAGACGGCTTCACGCCCAACAAGGCGCTGCTGGACAAGATGGTGGACATCGGCCTCGAAGGCGGCCTGGAATACCAGGGCCAGAAACGCGGCCTGGTGCTGGACGTGGGCGGCTACTACAAGAACGTGATCACCTTCGCGCCCTCGCTGATGATCTCGCGCCCCGAGATCGACGAAGCCATGGTCCTGCTGGACCAGTTGCTCACGAAAGCCAAGGCGGCCTGAAGGCGCGATGCCCGCAGAGCGCCTGCACAACCAGCTCGAACCCCCAGGCCTGCTCGCGCAGTTCGCGGCCCATCCTCCCGAGGGCTTCGCACTGCTGCAGGACTGGCCGGCGCCGGCCTTCACGGCGCCCTTCGATCTTCTGACCACGGCGGACGACGCGCTCAAGGCGCGTCTTTTGTCGTTGCCCGGTGGCGGCTGGCTGTCGCGCCGGCTGCGCCTGTCCACCGACTTCGTGGGCACCACGGTCAGCGAGTACGCCGTGCTGCCCATGGGCATCCCTGCCGCCCGGCAGGCTGCCGCGCTGCGTGCGCGCGCAGGCCGACGCATGCTGACCATCGTCAAGGATCTGCCCCAGGATTCACCGCTGCTGCCGGACGCCGACAACGCCCACGCACGGGCGCTGGCGCAGGCGCTGGCCGATGCGGGCTTCATCCTGGTCGAGGGCCAGGCCCTGGCCCATGTGCCCATCGACTTCTCCAGCCTGGACGAATACCTTGCACGCCTGTCCAGGAGCCGCCGCCAGAACCTGCGCCGCAAGCTCAGGAGCCGCGCGCAGCTGCAGGTGCAGCGCATTCCCACGGGCGCGGCCTTTGCCGATGACGCCTGCGTCGATGCCTACTACGCGCTGTTCGATGCGGTGTATGCGCAAAGCGAGATCCACTTCGACAGGCTCACGCGCGATTTCTTCGCGGCCCTGCTGCGCGATGCAGGCAACGGCGGCACCGTGTTCGAGTACCGCGCGCTGCAGGACGACGGCACGCCCGGCGCGCTGCTGGGCTGGAACCTGTGCTTCGAGCACGGCGGCAAGCTGATCGACAAGTACATCGGCCTGTCCTACCCGGCCGCGCGCGAGGCCAATCTCTACTTCGTGAGCTGGATGGTCAACCTTGAATACGCCATCGAACGCGGCCTGAGCCACTACGTGGCCGGCTGGACCGACCCCGAGGTCAAGGCCCAGCTGGGCGCCAGCTTCACCTTCACGCAGCATGCGGTCTTCATCCGCAATCCGCTGCTGCGCGCACTGGGCCGGCGCTTTGCCGGCCACTTCGAAAGCGATCGCCAATGGAGCGAACAGAACTGAATGCCCAGCCGGTCGTGCTGGATGTGGATGGCTCGGTGGGGACCTTGCCCGGCGAGCTGCGCCTGCCGCTGCAGGACTGGCAGGAGCAGGTGCGCTTTGGCTGCGGCCTGCGCCGCTTTGCGCAGTTCCGCGCGGCACTCGACGCGCAACTGCCCGCCGCGCATGGCACGGCCCTCATGGGCAGTGGCGACTTCCACCACCTGAGCTGGCCGCTGATCGAGCGCTGCATCACCGCCCAGGCCCTGTCCGCAGGCCGGCCGCTGCGCGTGGTCGTGCTGGACAACCACCCCGACAACATGCGCTTTCCCTGGGGCGTGCACTGCGGCTCCTGGGTCCGGCGCGTGGCCCTGCATCCGGCCGTCTCGCATGTGCATGTGGCCGGCATCACCTCCGGCGACATCGGCCGCGCGCACGCCTGGGAGAACTACCTCACGCCGCTGCGCGCCGGCCGCCTGAGCTACTGGAGCGCGGGCGTGGACACGGGCTGGGCGCGCCGCCTGGGCGTGGATGCCGCCTTTCGCGGCTTTGCCAGCGTGGCCGACCTGTCGCGCACGCTGGCGCGCATGCTGCGCGAGCAGGCCCAGCCCACCTACCTGAGCATCGACAAGGACGTGTTCGCGCCCGAGGTGGTGCGCACCAACTGGGACCAGGGCCGCATGCAGGAAGGCGAGGCCCTGGACATCATCGGCGCGCTGGCCGGCCAGATCGTGGGCAGCGACATCACGGGCGATGTGTCCTCCTGGCGCTACACGACCTGGTGGAAGCGCTGGATGAGCGCCGGAGACGGCCAGGACACGCAGATCGACGCGCAGACGCTGGCCACCTGGCAGCTGGGCCAGCATGCCTTCAACGAACGGCTGGTCGAATACATCCAGACCTGCACCAGCCCCTAGGATCCGTTCACACCCCGCATCCCCCACGTCCGCGCACCGCGGCCGACCGCAAGACAGGAGGCAACCCCATGATCGACCGGCTGACCGAAAGACTGCTGCAGCGCAGTTTCACACCCCTGGTGCGCAAGGGACTGCTCGAAATCTGCCTGCCCTGGGGACGCATGCTGGCCTTCGGCGACGGCGGCCAGCCGCAGGCACGCATCCGCTTCACGGACAGGCGCGCGCTGTGGGCCCTGATGCGCGACCCGGACCTGAACCTTGGCGAGATGTTCATGCAGCAGCGCCTGGTGGTGGAGCGGGGCAGCATCTACGACGTGCTGGAGCTCGTGCTGCGCAACGCGCGCAACCTGCCCGTGCCGGCCAGCGTGCGGCTGCTCGATGCCTGGCGCATGCGGCTGCGGCCGCTGCTGCAGCACAACCGCCGCAGCAAGGCGCGCGCCAACGTGGCGCACCACTATGACCTCGACGACCGGCTCTATCGGCTCTTTCTGGATGGCGAGCGCCAGTACTCCTGCGCCTACTTCGAGCATGGCGACGAAAGCCTGGAGCAGGCCCAGCGGGCCAAGATGCGCCACATCGCCGCCAAGCTGCTCGTGGAGCCCGGCCACCGCGTGCTGGACATAGGCTGCGGCTGGGGCGGACTGTCGCGCTACCTGGCCGAGGTGGCTTGTGCGGGCCATGTGACGGGCGTGACGCTGTCCGGCGAGCAGCTGGCGGGCGCCCGCCAGCGTGCCGGCCAGTCCCCGTGCGCAGACCGCCTCAGCTACCGCCTGGAAGACTACCGCGACACGCGCGGCACCTTCGACCGCATCGTCTCGGTGGGCATGTTCGAGCATGTGGGCACGCGTTTTCACGACGCCTTCTTCCGCCAGTGCCGGGAGCTGCTGTCCGACGATGGCGTGATGCTGCTGCACTTCATCGGCAACAGCGATGTGCCCGACTTCAACAATCCCTGGATAGAGCGCTACATCTTCCCGGGCGGCCACATCCCGTCCCTGTCGGAGTTCACGCCGGCCATCGAACGCAGCGGCCTGGTGGTCACCGATATCGAAGTGCTGCGCCTGCACTATGCGCGCACGCTGCGGCTGTGGCGCGAGCGCTTCATGGCGCGCCGCGGCGAGGCTGCCGCGCTCTACGACGAGCGCTTTTGCCGCATGTGGGAGTTCTATCTGTCCATGTCGGAAGCCGCCTTCCGCTACCAGGACATCGCCATTTTCCAGGTGCAGCTGGCACGCCGCCAGGAAGCGGTTCCGCTCACGCGCGACTATGTCGCCGAACGCAGCCAGGCCCTGCGCGGGCGCGAGCCACCGCCCGGCGCCACGCAGGCCGCAGCCGTCAGCCAGGCGCGGCGTGCGGCCTCTCCAGCAGGCTGAGCAAGGCCTCGAAGCGCGCGTCGTCGAACCACAGGCTGTTGCCCACGGCCACCAGGCGCCGTGCCCAGTCGCGCCCCTGGTCCACCACGTCCTGGCGCGCCAGGCCCAGCACATGGTCGTAGCGGCCATAGTCGGGCAGCACATGGACGAAGGGCAGCGACAGACCCCAGCCCCGCCCCCATTGCGCGCGCAGCAGCGCATCGCGCGTGGCTGCATCGCGCAGGCGCAGCAGCAGCACGGGCCAGACGCCTTGCGCACCCGGCACGGTGTCACCCACCACCTCGATCCCATCGATGGCCGACAGCCAGGCGCCGCGCTCACGGGCCTGGCGCTGCAGTTGCTGCTGGAAATCCGCCAGCCGCGCCAGCGCGCGCCGGCCCACGCGGCGGCGCCAGGCGCCCAGTTCATGGCGGGGAATGGCGTCGTCGAAATCATCGCCGGCGGCCTGCACCCAGTCGCTGCGCGACAGCGCATCGCGCAGGGGACGGCCATAGGCCAGTTCCAGCCCGGCGGGGCGGTACAGCGCCGCATAGCCCAGCAGCTCCAGGCTGCGGCGCAACTCCCAGCCCCGGTCCTGGCGCACGCTGGCCGCATGTGTCTCGCGCAGTGCCTCGCGCAGCGCGGGGTCGCGCGCCAGCAGCACGCCGCCCTCGAAGGTGGTCAGGCCCTTGCCCACGGCCAGGCTGTAGAAGCCCACATCGCCCTGCCAGCCCACGGGCTCGCCGCGCAGGCGCGCGCCCAGGGCCTGGGCCGCGTCCTCCACCACCCAGGCGCCCACGGCGCGCGCGCAGTCCACGGCCGTGGCCACGTCGGCCACGCGGCCGCACAGATGCGTGGGCAGCACGGCCAGGGTGCGTTCGCTGCACAGGGCGCGCAGGCGCGCGGGGTCCATGTCCAGCGTGTCGGGATGCAGATCGCACAGGCGCAGTTGCAGGCCGCAGTGCGCCACGGCCAGGGCCACCAGCGGGCAGGTATAGGCGGGGGCGATGACTTCGCTGCGGCCCGGCGCCAGGCGGCGCAGGGTCTGCAACGCCACCATCAGCGCCGAGGTGCCCGAGCATTCAAGCTGCACGGCGGGCACGCCCAGCCACTGCGCCAGCGCCGTCGCCAGGTCCGCATCGCCCCAGGGCAGCAGGTCGGCCGCGCGCAGCGGCAGGCCCGCCGTGGGCGGCAGCACGCGTTCAGCCACGGTGCGAGCCGTGCTCGGCCGAGGCCGCCAGATGCGCGGCGCCCGCGCTGGCCGAGCCCGCGCCCGGGTTGCCGCCCGCATGGCCCGGCGTGTCATCGTCTGCGCCGGGCCCCTCGGCCTCCTGCGTCTCACTGACGGCCAGGCAGGCGATGCCGGCCACGATGAACAGGCAGCCGATGATCTGGGGCATGCCTATGCGCTCGTCGAACAGCCAGTACGACAGCGCCAGCACGGAAAGAATCTCCAGGTGCGATGCCGCAAAGGCCGGGCCGATGGGCGCGCGCTTGAGCAAGGTCATCCACGAGAAAAAGGCGCCGATGTAGCCCACGAAGGCGCCATAGATCCAGGGCTGGCCGAACACGCGCGCCAGCCAGGCCGTGGAGAACTCCAGCGGCAGCGCCGCATTGCCGGCCTGCTTGAAGCTCAGCTGGGCCAGCGTGTCGAAGGCCATGAGCACCAGAAAGCCGATGAAATAGAAACGCTTCATTTCAATGGAGGCCCACGATGGCGACGCCTATGGACACGAGGACAATTCCGGCGACCCGCATGGGTGCCAGCTTCTCGGCAAACAGCAGCCGGCCCGCGATCATGATGGCCACGATGTTGATGGAGCCCAGCAGCACGCCTTCGGACAGCGGCACCAGCGAGAGAAAGGCCAGCCACAGCACGAACTCGGCCACATAGCAGCCCACGCCCAGCCACAGCCAGGGCCTGGAGGCCATGAAGCGCCAGCGCGCCAGGCCGTCGAGATCACCGGGCTGGCTGGCGGCTGCCTTGAAGGCCAGCTGGCCCCCACTGTCCACCAGCACGTTCAGCACCCACAGCGTGATGACCAGCGGCGAGAGATCACTGCCCATGCCGTGCGGCCTCCGCAGCCCGCACCTCGCGGGGGGCGGCACCGCTGGCGATGCGCGCCACGAATTCGGTGGTGCGCGCGATCACGGTTCGGCGGTCGCGGTCGATGGTGACCATGTGGTAGCTGTTGTCCAGCAGCACCAGCTCGACATGGGCCTGGCTGGCGCCATGCACGATGTCATGGGCGTTGGCCACCGACGAGATGTCGTCGTTGCGCGCATGGATGACCAGGCAGGGCGAGCGCAGCTGGGGCAGGCGCGCCAGCACATGGGCCGAGAGGCGGCGCAGCTCGATGATGGACCACCAGGGATTGCCCGGCAGGCCGGCCGCCGCGCTGTCGCCCGAATGCATTTGCTCGACCACGCGCGCGCGCAGGGCCTCGTCCTTGATGCCGTAGGGCGGCTGCTCCATGAACACGCTGTGGCGGCCAATGCCCAGCGCGCGGAACAGCGGCAGCAGGAAGGCCAGGCGCGTGTAGAAGGGAATGCTCCAGCCGTCGTAGCGGAAGGTGGTGGACAGGGCGCAGACGCCGTCCACCTTGTCGGGGTGGCGCTGGGCCACGGCCAGGGAGAGCACGGCGCCCATGGACAGGCCGCCGACCACCACATGGTCCATGTGCTGCGACAGTCGCTGCAGCCCGGCCTCCACGCTGGCCAGCCAGTCGGTCCAGCGCGTGTCCACGAGATCTTCCATGCTGCCGCAATGGCCGGCCAGCTGGACCACATAGACGGTGAAGCCCTGCTTGTTCAGCCCCTTGGCCAGCAGGCGCATTTCGGCAGGCGTGCCCGTGAGCCCGTGCACCAGCAGCACGCCGGTGCGCGCGGCAGCGCCCGTGCCCGGCATGACGAATTCATGCTCGGTCACGCAGACATTGTCCAGCCCCGTGGCAGCAGCCTGCTCGCTGTGCTGAACCAAGGAGAGCCCATCACTCAAATTCATGTCAATTTTCCATGACGCTGCGCGTCGCCCTCTGACCGTGAAACTGGCGTGCCCTGAAGCCAGAGACACCGAGGAAGGGCCTTGGCCGGCCGCGCCGCCCCGCACCGAAGGTATCGTCCCCCTTGGGGGGCGCCGTGCAACGGGAAGGCGCGAAGCGACTCAGGGGGTGGTATGTCATGCCAGCGCCTCCAGGCCCAGGACCACCTTGTCGAGAAAGGCCGTGGCCTGCTCGAAATGCTCGAAGGGCGCATGGGCGATGCCCCGGCTTTCGCAGTGGGCGATGAGCTTGTACTTGGCCAGCACGAAGTCGGCCCGGCCCGAGACGCAGAAGTCCGAGGTGCTGTCGCCCACGTAGAGCACGCGGCCGTGCAGGGCCTGCTGCTCGGCCAGGCGCTCGCACTTGCAGTTGCCGCTGGCGCGCGCGCACTGCGCGCTGGCCCAGGGAGAGTCCAGGCGCCAGCTGCGCTCGCCGGTCTGCACCAGGCGGTTGGCGATGACCTGCAGATGGCCCAGGCCATGGCGCTCCAGCACATGGCGTATGGCGTAGTCGATGCCGTCGCTGACCACCTGCACCACCATGCCGTGGGCCTGGGCGGCCGCCACGAAGCCGGCAAAGCCGGGGTCGATCTCGATGGTGTCCAGATGGGCGCGCAGCTCGGCCTCGTCCATGTCCAGCAGCGCGACCTGGCCCTTCATGCATTCGCGCGAGCCGATCTCGCCGCGCTCCCAGGCGTCTTCCAGTTCCTGCCAGCCGGGCTTGCCGAAGCGGTTGAGCAGGGTGTCGGTCACGTCCAGCAGGCTGATCGTGCCGTCGAAGTCGCTTTGCACCATCCAGCCGGGGGCGGCGGTGTCCAGATACAGGGGAATGCGCTTATTCATGAAACTGCACCCTTACGTTTTGACCCACGCGCACGGCGGCGGCGGGAGCTTGCTCGAAGACCAGCACGCACTCGATGACACGCACCGGCCCGCGCTGCTGGTCGTCCTGCAGCCGCGCCGTGCCATAGACGGGGCTGATGCGCAGCACGCGTGCCGAGGGCAGCTGCTGCTGTGCGGCGCCATCGGCGTCCAGCGTCACCGTGGCCCGCATGCCTTCGCGCACGGCGGCGGCGAAGCTTTCGTTGATTTCGGCGCGCACCTGCAGCGGGCGCTGCGGCAGCAGCACCACGGCCGGCGTGCCGGGCACGGCCTGGCTGCCCGCATGGGTGGCCAGGCGCACCACGGTGCCGGCCTCGGGCGCGCGCAGTTCCTGGCGCTTGTGCTGGGCGCGCAATTGTTCGAGCTTGCGCTGTGCCACCTGGGCCTCGGCCGCGGCCACGTCGATCTCGGCCTGGGCATCGCGCAGCGCCTGCGCGGCCTCGTCCACGTTCTGCGCATCGGCGGCGCCCTCGCGCGCTGCGGCCTGCCAGCGCGACAGGGTCTGCTTGAGCTGGGGCAGGCGCGCGGCGCGTGCCTTCTGGCGGGCCTTGGCCAGCTGGGCCTCGGACTCGGCCACGGCCAGGTCGGCCTGGCCCGTATCGTCGGCCAGCCTCAGCAGCAACTGCCCGCGCTGCACGGACTGGCCTTCCTTGACGGACAGCTGCTGCACCACGCCGGCCACGGCGGGCGACAGGTCCAGCAGGCCGCCTTCCACCTCGATCTTGCCGCGCGCCACGGCCACGGCCGCCGGGCCGTTTTGCTGCGCCTTGGCGCTGGCCTGGCCGGCATTGGCAGGCGCATCGTGCGAAGGACCGCAGCCCGCCAGCAGCGCGGCGGCGGCCAGCGCCGCAGCCAGACCGGCAGTGGACGCGGCAAGGCCGCTCAGGGGGTACTTCATTCTTTTTCCTTCAACGGGGAGGTCTGGCGCCAGTCGCTGCGGATGGCGCCGTCCTCCATGCCGAGCACGCGGTCGGCATGGCGCACCAGGCGCGGGTCATGGCTCACGCACAGCACGGTCGTGCCATGGTTGCGCGCCGCGCGGTGCAGGATGTCGATGACGCGCTGGCCGCTTTCGGCATCCAGCGCACTCGTGGGTTCGTCGGCAAACAGCAGCTGCGGCGCCTTGGCCATGGCGCGGGCGATGGCCACGCGCTGCTTTTCGCCGCCCGACAGTTCGGCCGGGCGCATGTGGGCGCGGTGGGACAGGCCGACCTCGTCCAGCGCCTGCTGCGCGCGGCGCAGGGCCTCGTCGCTGCGCAGGCCCATGTAGCCCAGGGGCAGCTGTACCTGCTCGATGGCCGTCAGCGCCGGGAACAGGTTGAAGCCCTGGAAGACGAAGCCCGTATGGCGCAGGCGGAATTTCTCCAGCGCCCGCGTGCCCAGCTTGCCCAGGTCCTCGCCCAGCGCCATGGCGTGGCCGCTGTCGGGCGCCTGCAGGCCCGACATCAGCGACAGCAGCGTGCTCTTGCCGCAGCCCGAGGGCCCGGAGATCAGGCTCAGCTCGCTCGGGTACAGCGACACGGACAGGCCTTGCAGCACCTGCACGCTGACCATGCCCGACAGAAAGGACTTGCACAGGCGCACGGCCTCCAGGCTGGGGGCCGTGCGGGGCGCCGCCGTGGGCGCGGGGGAGTGGGCATTCATCACGTTCATGGGGTCTGGCCGTCTTCAGCGCAGCAGCGTGGCCGGGTCGGCACGCAGCAGGCTGCGCATGGCGCCCAGGCCCGACAGCAGGGACAGCACGGCCACCAGCACGGCGCAGGCCAGCACGGCCGATGCGTTCAGCGCCACGGGCACGCGGTAGGCCATGGCCAGGGCCAGCAATACGGCGCTGGCCAGCGCGGCCATCACAAAGCCCAGGCCGCCGATCCAGCAGGCCTGCTCGACCACCACGCGGCCCAGTGCCGCGCGGCTCACGCCCAGCGCGTTGAGCACGGCGTACTCGCGCGAGGAAGCGGCCACCACGGCCTTGAGCGACTGGCTGGTGACTACCGAGCCCACCAGGCAGACGATGACGGCCATGAACAGCACGCCCGCGCCGGCGCCCGTGTCGAACATCCAGTAGCGCTGCGAGCGCCGCGCGAATTCCCTGGCCGTCCAGGCCTCGTAGGGGCCGAAGCTGGGCGTGGGCTGGTTCAGGCGCTGCTTCACGGCCTTGGCCGAGGCGCCCGGGCGCACGCGCGCCACGAAATAGGTGCTGCCCTGGCCGGGGTCGCCCGCAATCTCGCGGGCCGTGGCCAGCGAGGCCAATACGTTCACGCCGCCCAGGCCACGCAGGCCGTCCACGGCCGCCACCACCTGCACGCGGTGGTTGTTGACCCAGGCCACGCCGCCTTCGCTGGTGCCCAGGGTCTGCAGGTCGGCCCGGTCCACGATCACGGCGCCGGTCTCGCGCAGGCGCTGGCGCTGCCAGGGCTGGAGCACGTGGGAAAACAGCATGGAGGCGTCATCGGTGGCAATGCCCGACAGGTAGACCGACACGCCGCCGCCGTGCTCGCTCGCCGCGCCGCCGGCCGCCGAGTCCGAGCGCCAGTCGCCGTCCACCCAGACATAGGGCTCGACCGCCGCGACATCGGGGTCCATGCGCAGGCGCATGTCCACGTCGCGGCCGATGGTGCGCCCGAAGTTCACGCTCTGCGTGCCCGGGTAGCCGATCCACAGGTCGGCCGAGGAAGCCGTCACATACAGCGCGGCCGAGCCGAAGATGCCCAGCACCAGCGCAGCCTGCATGGCCAGCAGCACGCCGGAGAAGCCCACGGCGAAGACGGAGGGAATGAAGCGGCGCCACTCGTGCACCAGCGTCTTGCGTGCCAGGGCGATCATGAGGGCGCTCCTTGTGCGAGCGGAGCCAGTGGAGCCATGCCGCTGTCGGCAGCGTCCTGGTCCTCGGCCGGCAGCGGCGCGCCGCCCAGGGCCTTGTACAGCGCCACGTAGGCCAGCGCATGGGCGGCCAGGGCCGTGGTCTGCTCGCTGCGCGCCTGCAGCGCGGCGCGACGGGGCGCCAGGCCGCCGAATTCGCTGTCCAGGCCCAGCTTCAGGCGCTGGTCCTGCACGCGCTCGCGCTCGGCCAGCACCTGCTGGGTGGACTGCAGCGAGGCGATGCGCTCGCGCTGGGCGTCCAGCGCGGCCAGTGCGGACTCGACCTCGGCCACGCCGTCGAGCACGCTCTGGCGGTAGGCCTGGATGGCGGCCTGCAGCGCCAGCTCGCTGGCGTCGGCCTGGGAACGACGGCGGCCCCAGTCGAACAGGGGAATGTCGATCTGCGGCCCGAAGGTGGGTGCGTTGTCCTGCGTGGTACGCAGGTTCTGGGTGATGTTGAACGAGTACAGCAGCGAGCCGCCGATCACGAAGCGCGGATACAGCGCCGCATGCGCAATGCCCTGCTCGGCCGCCGCGCGCTCCACGGCGGCCTGCGCCACCTGGATGTCGGGGCGCGTGCGCAGCAGGTCGGCCGGCAGGACGGCCACGCCCAGCGCCTGGGGGCCGGGCAGCGGGGCCTTGGCATCGGCCTGCAGCCACTGCGCATCGGGCCGCGTGCGGCCCAGCAAGGCGGCCAGCATGTGGGCGCTGCGGGCCTGGGTTTCGCGCAGGCTGGCACGCAAGGCCGCGCTCTGGCCGGCCTGCAGTTGCAGCTGGTGCACGGCCTCGGCCGTGCCCAGGCGCTGCTGCTGGCGCACCTGGGCCAGTTGCAGGGCACGCGCATCCAGCAGTGCCTGTTCGTCGATCAGGGCGCGCTGGCGCTGCGCCATGCGGATGTCCAGATAGCGGTGGACCACATCGGCCACCAGGGCCACGCGGGCCGCCTGCAGTCGGCCCCGTGCGTCAAGCACGGAGGCGGCGGCATTGCGCTCGCCGGCCTCGCGGGCGCCGAACAGGCCCAGGTCCCAGCTCACGTCGATGCTGGCGTGGAAATACGAGTCGATGGCCGCAATGTCCTGCAGCGTGCGCGCACCGGCCGTGAACACGGGCCGGAAGGCCGAGCCGGCCGTGCCGGCCAGCAGCCGTTGCTGGCGCAGGCGCGACTGGGCCTGGGACAGGTCGAGGTTGGCGGCCAGCGCCTCCTCGACCAGAGTGTTCAGGGATTCGTCGCCCCAGGCCTTCCACCAGCCCTGCAGGTCGGGCGCTGCGGCCGAGCCAGGTGCACCCGGCGCGGCGGCTGGCAGGGGCTGCGTCCACTGCGTGGGCACCGAGCCGTCAAGCTGCGCCGGAGGCGGCGAGGAGCAACCGGCCAGCGCCAGGGCGGCGCCCAGGCACAGGCTGGAGAGGCGATGCGTCGCGGCGGCGTGGTTCACGGGATGGACAGGCGGGAGGGGATGATCGAGGGGAGGGCCGGGAAAACGAGGCCAGGGAACCATGTCCCCGGATGGCCATTGGACGCGGCCAAGCTTGCGCGAGGTTGCAGGCTTTATGGAGGAAACATGGAGAGCGCAGCGCCTTGCGGGGACCTCTCTGCCCCAACCCGGGCAAGAGCCAGTTGCGGACCGCCCGATCACCGCGGACTCGGATGATTCCGAGTTTATTTTCAGAACGCTCCAATTCCAAGGCCGCATGCAGGTCAGTACATTGGCCGGATATCGCGCCCTATGCCACCCGTCCCAAGGCATTGATCCATATCTTCCAGGCTGGAGTTCACAGCATGTCTTTCACAGCCATCTTGCGCCATGCATTGGCCACGCCTCTCCTCTTGATTTTCTTTATGGCCCCTATTTCATCCTGGGCCCGTTGTTCCTCCCAGGGTTGGAATGCCCAGTTTCCGGGTTCAGCCAACACCCCCACCATCGTCAATGAAAATTATCCGATTGGCAGCGTTGTCTATTCCAGGACAATGAATTTACAAAATACCGGAGCCGGCAGCTACCACATTTCTTGCGACAATGATTTTTATTACATAGAAGGCATTGGAACGGAAAGCGGTGGAATATATTCCACCGCCATTCCCAACCTGGGCATGAGAATCACGTGGGAAAGAGCCGCGCCTTATTCAGGGTCCATGCTGAAACAGGGCATATTCCATTCACTGCCAAGCAACAACATGACCCTCGAGCTCGTGAAAACCGGAGAACTCACATCTGGCGGTTCCCTGAATGGCAGCTTCGCACGAATCTACTCAGGGACCGGCAATGCCCGTGACTTGCTGGCCACGATATTCTTTTCAAGTGGCATCACCGTCAACGTCAGCAGCCGCCCCAGGCCGCCGACCTGCCGGGTGTCCACGGGCAAGATCGACGTGACCATGGCCCCCGCCCCGTTCGCCGATTTCAAGGGAATCGGGTCCGTCACGGCAGCCAAGGACTTCAGCATCGAGTTGACCTGCGCGGGAGGCGAAGCCAATACACGCCTGACCGCCTTCATCACGCTGACGGATGCCACCCAGGCGACCAACCGATCGAGCACGCTGACGCTGGCCCAAAATTCCAAGGCCCGGGGTGTCGGCATACAGGTACTGAGAAACAACGTGCCCGTGAGCTTCGGCCCCGACTCCGGCAGCCTGGGCAATGCCAACCAATGGAATGCGGGCCCGGTCGCACAGGGGCAGAACAGCCTGAAGATTCCGCTGAGCGCGCGCCTGGTGCAGACAGCCGGCAGCGTGACACCTGGCATGGCCTATGGCAGGGCGACCTTCACGATGAGCTACCAATAGCCGCTGATGGGTCCGCAGGAAATGAACAGCGCCAGCCTTGCGCGCGATTGCAGACTTCGTGGAGCCAATATGGAGGGGCGGCGGCATCCAGGGCATCGCACCATAATGTGCGCCTGGCCCTGCCAGCTTTCCCATGAACTCCACAGCACAGCCAACGGCAACCACCCCCCTCGTGCTCGTCGTCGAAGACGAGCCCGCCATCGCCAGCATCCTGACGGCCTATCTCGAGCGGGACGGGCTGCGTTCGCGCATGGCCTCGGACGGCCAGGAGGCGCTGCAGCTGTTCCGCCTGCTGCGGCCCGACCTGGTGCTGCTGGACATCCACCTTCCCGGCATGGATGGCATCGACGTGCTGCGCGCCATCCGCGATGACAGCCAGACGCCCGTGATCATGGTCACGGCGCTGGCCGATGACGTGGACAAGCTGCTGGCCCTGCGTCTGGGCGCCGACGACTACGTGGTCAAGCCCTTCAATCCGCCCGAGGTCGTGGCCCGCGTGCGCGCCGTGCTGCGCCGCACCCAGGCGCGCAAGAACCCGGCGCCCGCGCCCATCCGCGTGGGCCCCATCGAGATCGACGCCGAGGCGCACAGCGCCGTGGTCTACGACAACGAGGGCCGCGCCCTGCCGCTGCCCCTGACGCTGACCGAATTCCGCCTGCTGGCCTGCCTGGCGGCCCAGCCCCGGCGCTGCTTCTCGCGCTCCCACCTGATCGAGCACTGCCTGCCCGAGAGCGATGCGCTGGAGCGCGTCATCGACTCCCATCTGTCCAAGCTGCGCCGCAAGCTGCAGCTGGCCGGCCAGGAAGGCCTGATCGAGACCGTGCGCGGCATTGGCTACCGGCTATGGCCCTGGGACTGAGGCCCAACCGCATCTGGGTGCGCTTCGGCCTGTGGATCACGGCCACCGTGCTCAGCACCATTGCCCTGCTGGCCATCGGCGTGCTGGTGTTCTCCGAGATCCAGTACCGCGACTTCTACAGCAGCCTGCCGCCGGCCGTGCAGATCGAGCTGGACGAACTCAACGCGCAGTCGCTGGAAGACAGCCCGCGCGCCATGCAGATCTACGGCCAGTACTGGACGGGCGATCTGCTGTTCGGCGAGAAATGGTCCCTGGTCATCGGCCTGCTGGTGTGCCTGCCCTTCGGGCTGGCCGTGGGCTTCTGGGTCTCGCGCCTGGTGACGCGGCCCCTGGCGTCCATGGTCGAGGTGGCCAAGCGCGTGGAGCTGGGCGACTTCAGCGCGCGCGCCCTGCCCGGCAAGGCCCATGGCGAAATGGCCGAGATGGTGGTGGCCTTCAACCGCATGATCGATTCGCTGGAGACGCTGGAGGCCGAGCGCCGCGCCACGGCGGCCTCGATCTCGCACGAGCTGCGCACGCCGCTGACCGTGCTGCAGGCGCGCCTGCATGCCATCTGCGACGGCGTCATCGCCGCAGACGACACCGAGCTGAACACGCTGCTGTTCCAGGTCGAGCACCTGGGCCGGCTGGTCGGCGACCTGCACACGCTGTCCATGGCCGATGCCGGCCAGCTGTCGCTGCAAAAGCAGCGCCTGGACCTGGCCGAACTCGTGGCCGAGACGCTGGACCACCTGCACCCCCAGCTCCTGCAGCATGGCATGCAGCTGGAGATGCACCTGCCCGCGCCCAGTGACATCGGCATGGCCGACATCCGTGCCGACGCCGACCGCATGCGCCAGATCCTCTCCAACCTCGTCAGCAACGCCATCCGCCATGCGGCCAGCGGCGCATGGCTGGGCGTGGCGCTGACGGTGGAATCCGATGTCGAAGGCCGTGCCTGGGCCGTGCTGCGCATCAGCGATGCCGGTCCCGGCCTGCCCAGCGAGCTGCGCTCCCACCCCTTCCAGCGCTTTGCCCAGGTGCCCGGCAAGCGCCGCCGCGAGGGCTCGGGCCTGGGCCTGTCCATCGTCAAGGCACTGACCGTCTCCCAGGGCGGCAGCGTGGAGGCCGACGACTCCGAGCAGGGCGGTGCCCGCTTCACGCTGCGCTTTCCGCGGGTCTGATCCTGCCCCGCTGGAGGCCGCCGGGGGCCGCTGCGGGGTCCGCTACGCGGACGGGGCCTGCGCCTCACGCAGCAGCGCATGGATGGCCCAGCCCAGCGGCGCGCGCAGCTGCTGCAGCGTCTGCTGCGGCCCCAGCGCCAGCAGCGATTGCGACACCCAGCCATAGGTCAGCGTGTGCAGCAGCCGTGCCAGGGGCTGGGCCGGCGCGGGCAGCGGCGGATCGCAGTCCTGCAATGCCGTGCCCCACAGCTGTACATAGGCCTGGTAGTGACGGCGGAAGGGCTCGGGCGCGGACACCTTGCGCTCCAGCATGAACAGCGCGGCCCACATCGGCGCCTCGCGCGCAATGCCGTCGACCAGGGTGTCCAGCAGGCGGTCCACGCGCGTGGCCAGCGGCATGCCGGCACTGTCCTGCAGCGTCTGCAGCCCCTGGGCGTGCAGGGCCTGCACCTGGCGGTGGATGCACATGGCCGCCAGCGTGTCCATGTTGCCGAAGTATTCGTAGAAGGTGCCCAGGCCCACGCCGGCCACGGCGGCCACCTCGCGCACCGTGGTGCGCTCGTAGCCCTGCTCGATCACAAGCCGAACAAAGGCGTCCTGCAGCGCCTGCGACGTGGCCTGCGCGCGCGATTGCAGGGGGCGGCGCCGCACTTTGGGCGGCTGCGGCTGCTGCCGTGAAACCCGAACACCTTTGCTGGGCATTTTTCCTAGACTTTTGCGTTGAGACCAACGATCACGGAGACACGCATGAGCACCGGCCAGACATTGCAGACAGGGCACACCTGGAACACGCACGACGTCCTGAACCAGGTCGACGAACTCACCGACTTCAACCTGCTGGAGGCCGACCCTGCCCTGGCCGAGGCCCTTCAGCGCAACGGCGCTGCGCGCCACACTCCTTCGCTGTCGCGCTATGCGCAGCAGCTGGGCGAGCGCGCCACCTGGGAGCTGGCCGAGCAGGCCAACCGCCACACGCCCGAGCTGCACCGCTTCGACGCGCGCGGCCGCATCATCGACGCCGTGGAGTTCCACCCGAGCTGGCACACGCTGCTGGGACTATACCGGCAGCAGGGGCTGATCTCCCTGCCCTTCGAGGACAGCAGCGCGGGCCGCTGGAGCGCCTGGGCCGCAGGTTTCTACCTGCACGGCCAGGTCGAACAGGGCACGCTGTGCCCGGCCACCATGACCACGGCCGCCATCCCGCTGCTGCAAAAGGAACCGGCGCTGTGGCAGCAGCTGCAGGGCAAGCTGTTCAGCCACGAATACGATCCGCGCGACCTGCCCGTGGCCGACAAGGCATCGATGTGGCTGGGCATGGGCATGACCGAGAAGCAGGGCGGCTCCGACGTGCGCGCCAACACGACGGTGGCCATGCCGGTGCACGCCGGCGGGCGTGGCGGCGAGTACCTGCTGCGCGGCCACAAGTGGTTCTTCTCGGCACCCATGTGCGATGCCCACCTGGTGGTGGCGCGCATGGGGGAAGGCGGTGGGCAGGCCTGCTTCTACGTACCGCGCTGGCGCCCGGACGGCAGCAGGAATGCCGTGCGCGTGCAGCGCCTGAAGGACAAGGTGGGCAACCGCAGCAACTCCAGCAGCGAAGTGGAGTTCGAGGACGCCTGGGGCATCCTGATGGGCGAGGAAGGCCGGGGCATTCCCACCATCATCGAGATGGCCACCTACACCCGTCTGAACTGCGTGCTGGGCAGCGCCGCCATCCTGCGCTCGGCCACGGTGCAGGCCCTGGCCTATGCGCGCCGGCGCAGCGTCTTCGGCAAGCACCTGGCCGAGCAGCCGCTGATGCGCACCGTGCTGGCCGACCTGGCGCTGGAAAGCGAGGCCGCGCTGCAGATCGCCATGCGCCTGGCCCAGGCCTATGAGCGTGGAGGCGACGAGGGCGATCCGCTGGAGCGCGCCTGGAAACGCATCATGACGCCAGCGGCCAAGTTCTGGGTCTGCAAGCGCGGCGTGGAGCTGACGGGCGAGGCCATGGAGGTGCTGGGCGGCAACGGCTATGTGGACACGGGCGTGATGGCGCGCCTGTTCCGCGAGGCGCCCGTGAATTCGATCTGGGAAGGCTCGGGCAACGTCATGTGCCTGGACGTGCTGCGTGCCATCTCGCGCGAGCCCGACGGCGCGCAGCTGCTGCTGCAGGACCTGATCGACACGGCAGCGGGCGAGCCCGCGCTGCTGCAGCAGGCGCAATCGCTGGCCCGGCGCCTGTCCGGCCCGCCTGACCAGCTCGAGGCCCAGGCACGCCGCCTGGTGCAGGACCTGGTGCTGCTGGCCCAGGCCTGCCTGCTGCGCCGCCATGCGCCGCCCGCCATGGCCGATGGCTTCATCGCCACGCGCCTGGGGGCGCAGCAGGGCGCCATGGTGGCGGGCGCCTTCGACCCGGCAGGCCTGGACATCGCCGCCATCCTGCAGCGCGCGCTGCCCGCCTGAAGCGGCCGCCGGCCCACCACACAACAAAGCACAAGGAGACAAGACATGAACCTGCTCGACGCCTTCGACAGCGCCGTGCGCAAGACGCCCGCCAAGGCCTTTCTGCGCGACCGCGGCGCCTCCATCAGCTATGCCGACATGCAGCGGCGCTCGCAGCGCGCGGCCGCCGTGCTCCAGGCCCAGGGCGTGGGCCGGGGCGATACCGTGGCCCTGATGTGCCTGAACACGCCGGGCTTTGTCGAAGCCCTGTTCGGCGCCTGGCGCCTGGGCGCCGCGCTGGTGCCCGTCAACCACAAGCTGCAGGCACCCGAGCTGCAGTACATCCTCGACCACGCGCAGTGCAAGGCCCTGGTGTTTGACGCCGCACTCGCGCCCGTGGTCGCCGCCGCGCCACACCCCTGCGCCCGCCTTGTGACCGAGGCGCAAGATGCCGTCCCGGGTGTCCAGGACTGGGACACGCTGGTGGCGGCCGCCAGGCCCATGGAAGGCACGCGGCCCGCCGATGGCGACATTGCCCAGGTGCTCTACACCTCGGGCACCACGGGCCGGCCCAAGGGCTGCCTGCTGAGCCACCGCGCCGTCACGCTGGCGGCGATCACGGCCGCACTGGGCCTGTCCATCACGCGCGAGGAACGCACGCTGATGGCCATGCCCATCTGGCATTCCTCGCCGCTCAACAACTGGTTTGGCGGCACGCTGTACATGGGCGGCACCGTGGTGCTGCTGCGCGAGTACCACCCGCAGCATTTCCTGCAGGCCGTGCAGGACGAGGGCGTGACGCTGTACTTCGGCGCCCCCGTCTCCTACTTTGCGCCGCTGCAGATGCTGCCCGACTTTGCCCGCTACGACCTCAGCAGCGTGCGCGCCTGGGTCTACGGCGGCGGCCCCATCGGCGCCGAGATGGCACGCAAGCTGGCCACGGCCTACCGCAGCGACCGCTTCTACCAGGTCTACGGCATGACCGAGACCGGCCCCACGGGCACCACGCTCTACCCCGAGGAGCAGGTGGAGCGGGCCGGCTCCATCGGCCGCGTGGCCCTGCCCGGCGTGGATATGCGCGTGGTGCGCGACGACGGCGAGGATGCCGGCCCGGGCGACACCGGCGAGATCTGGCTGCGCACCGGCAGCGTGATGGACGGCTACCTGCACGACGCCCAGGCCACGGCTGCCGCCTTCGCACCGGGCGGCTGGTACCGCACGGGCGATCTTGCGCGCCTGGACGACGCGGGCTATCTCTTCATCGTGGACCGGACCAAGGACATGGTCATCACGGGTGGCGAGAACGTGTATTCCAAGGAGGTGGAGGACGCGCTGTCGGCCCATCCCCAGGTCGCCGATGTCGCCGTCGTGGGCAGGCCCCACGCCGAATGGGGCGAGACCGTCGTCGCCCACGTGGTGACGCGCGGCGAGGCCGCGCCGCAGGCCGAGGCACTGCAGCAGTTCCTGGCCGACAGGCTGGCGCGCTACAAGATCCCGCGTGAATTCGTCTTTGCGGCCAGCCTGCCGCGCACGCCCACAGGCAAGCTGCAGAAATTCCTGCTGCGTCAGGAGCCCAACGCCACCTGAGGCGCCGGCCCCCTGCGTGGCCTGCTTCGCGGCCTACTTAGCGGCCTACTTCGCGGCCTTGAAATCCGACTCGCTCATGCCGCGCCGCCAATAGGCCACGACCAGCTGCTCGTGCTTTTCCAGACCGCGCTCCTCGCGCGCCCACTGGCGCACGGCCTGGGCGGTGTCGAATTCGCCAGCGGCCCAGACGAAGCGGCTGGCGGGATGACCGGCCAACGCATCCGGCCAGCGCACGGCGCGCAGCGCGTCGATCAGCAGCGTGGTGGTGCCGGCCTCGGCAGCGCCCCGGTGCAGCCAGTGCCATTGCAGGCCTTCGGGCGCCTGCACGGGCTGCTCGTCCTGCGGACCCTGGACCTCGGCAAACACATGGCCGCGCGTGTGCGCCGGCAGGGCGGCCGCAATGCGCAGCATGGCCGGCAGGCCGGTGTCGTCGCCGGCCAGCAGCATCCAGTCGGCCGGGGTGGCCGTGCGCCCGCCGGGGCCGGTCATGCCGATGCGCTGGCCCGGCTGGGCGCGCGCGGCCCAGGCGGACCCGGGGCCGGCGTCCTCGTGCAGCACGAAGTCCACGTCGATCCATCCGTTGGCGCCGTCTTGGGCCATTCCCATCGCACGCATGGTGTACGTGCGCATGTCCAGGCGCTCGTCGCCCTCGGGCAGGCGCAGCAGGCCGCTGGCCGACAGCGTGGGCCATTCGGGCTCGGTCACGCCCGGCTGCGGAAACAGCAGCTTGACGTGGATGTTGGTGTCCTGCGCATAGCGCGCCATGTCGTCACAGGCAAAGCGCACGCGGCGCATGTGCGGCGTGAGATCGCGCACGGCCAGCACCCGCAGCTCGCGGAAGGCCGGCGGGCGCTGCAGCGCGGCGCCGTCACCCTCCCAGGCCAGGGAGCCGTCGGCGGCGCCCGTGGCCTCCAGCAGCAGGTGGGCCAGCATGAGCTTCATGTCCTGCAACAGCTCCACGCCAGGTGCCGCCACCTCGGCATGGACCTGCCCGCCCTCCAGCCACAGCTGGCCCCGGCCGCCTTCGTAGTCGGCCACCCAGCGCGCGCCTTCGCGGCGCACGGTGATGTCGTGCTCCTGCATGTGCCCGACGATGGCGGCGATGGCCTCCTCGGCCCTGTCCATGCGCACCGAAGTGCGTGCCTGCAGCTGTGTCATTGACGGATGTCCTTTCGTTCGGTGATTGCAGCATCGCGCAGCGCCCGCGGGGTTTGCGCCAGCCCCGCCGACGTTTGCGCAGCGCGCCCATAAGCCCATAAGCCCATACGGCGGCCCTGGCCCTCAGAGCCTGGCGCGCACCAGCTTGGGAGAGATGCCGAAGCGGCGCTTGAAGGCCGTGGAGAAATTGGCGGCGCTGGAATAGCCGGCCGCATGCGCGACCTCGGAGACGCTGCAGCCCGTCTGCTCCAGCGCGGCCCAGGCGCGTTCCAGCCGCTGCTCGCGCCGGTACCCGTCGATGCTCGATCCGTAGGCCAGGCGGAACTGGCGCTGCAGGGCGCTGGCGCTCAGGCCGACCTCGCGCGCGATTTCGGCCAGCGGGCGGCAGCCGTCGCCGCCGCTGTCCAGCAAGGCCTTGAGGCGCGCCATGCGCCGGTGTTCGCGCACGCCCAGCACGCCCGGCACGGTCTGCGCCGGATCGGGCTCGGGCGCGTCCAGCGCCTGCACGGCCTCGTGCACCAGCTCCAGCGTGCGGCTGGCCAGCAGCAGGGGCGCAGAGCCCTCGCGCGCCAGCTGGATGATCTGTTCGGCCACCGCCACGGCGCGCGGCGATGGCTGCCAGGGCTGTATGGCCAGCAACTGCTGCTCCATCCAGTGCCGCAGCAGCGGTGGCGCGACCATGGGCAGGGCCTGGGCGGCAAACCATTGCGGCTGCACGGTGATGCTGAGCTTGCGCTCGAACTTGCCGCGCCGCCAATGCCGCATGAACATGTCGCCGGGCCGCGAATGGATGACGGCGCCGCAGGCCTGCACATGGGCACCGGCCGGGCTGGCGGGCGCCACCTGCATCTGCAGGCCCTGGCTGCCGAAGGCCACGTCCACGCAGCCCTCCAGCAGCACGACCAGATGCAGCCCCGGCACGGCCGGCGAACGCGTGCTCATGGTGCGCAGGTCGCGCGCCTCCACGCCATGCAGCCACAGGCCGGGCTGGACCTGCCAGGACTGCAGGTGCCCGGCCAGCAGCGCGTCCTCGGCCGTGACCTCGGCATCGAGAATGCGGTAGTCGGGACCGCTGAAGTCGCAGGCACGCAGCGTGCCCCGCCCCAGCCAGCGCGGAGGGCGTGCAGGTGTTTGGACAGAGGAAAGAGCCATGGCCAGCCGGAGCGGCGTGCGCCCCAAAGACAAGAATGATTCTCATTTTATGGATCGCGCCGGTGCGGCGCTTTCTGCGGGGAATCCATGGCGTGCCCTGCCGCGCGCCCGGGCCGCCGTGCGCCACAATGCGTGATGCTCAGCCTCCAAGACATCCAGAACGCCGCCGACCGCCTGCGCGGCGCCGTGCTCGAAACGCCCTGCGTGGAATCGCGCACGCTGTCCCAGATCACGGGAGCGCAGGTCTATCTCAAGTTCGAGAACCTGCAGTTCACGGCCTCGTTCAAGGAACGCGGCGCCCTCAACAAGCTGGCCCAGCTCTCGCCCGAGGAGCGCGCACGCGGCGTGGTCGCCATGAGCGCCGGCAACCATGCCCAGGGCGTGGCCTACCACGCGCAGCGCCTGGGCGTGCGTGCCGTCATCGTCATGCCGCGCTTCACGCCGGGCGTGAAGGTGGAGCGCACGCGCGGCTTCGGCGCCGAGATCGTGCTGCACGGCGACTCCCTGGCCGAGGCGCGCCAGCACGCCTACACGCTGGCCGAGCAGCAGGGCCTGTGCTTCGTCCACCCCTATGACGACGAGCAGATCGCGGCGGGTCAGGGCACGCTGGCGCTGGAGATGCTGGCCGAGCAGCCCGACCTGGACCAGCTCATCGTGGCCATCGGCGGCGGCGGCCTGATCGCGGGCGTGGCCACGGCCGCCAAGGGACTGAACCCGGGCATCGAGATCATCGGCGTGCAGACCCAGCGCTTTCCGTCCATGTTCAATGCCGTGCGCCAGGCCGGGCTGCCCATGGGCACCTCGACCATCGCCGAGGGCATTGCCGTCACCCAGCCCGGCGCGATCACGCAGGAAGTCGTTTCGCGCCTGGTGGACGACATGCTGCTGGTCGACGAAGGCGACATCGAGCAGGCCGTGCTCATGCTGCTGGAGATCGAGAAGACCCTGGTCGAGGGTGCGGGCGCCGCGGGCCTGGCCGCGCTACTGCGCCATCCGCAGCACTTCGCGGGCAAGAAGGTGGGGCTGATCCTGTCGGGCGGCAACATCGACCCGCTGCTGCTGGCGGCCATCATCGGGCGCGGCATGGTGCGCTCCGGGCGGCTGGCGCGCATCAAGGTCAGCGCACGCGACGTGCCCGGCGTGCTGGCGCGCATCACGGCCACGGTGGCAGCGGCGGGCGCCAATATCGAGGAAGTCCACCACCAGCGCGCCTTCACCATGCTGGCCGCGCAGAGCGTGGAGATCGAGCTGGTGCTGCAGACCCGCAACAAGGCACACATCGAAGAGGTCATCGCTGCCCTGCAGGCCGAAGGCATGCAGGTCAACGCCGTCTAGAGCCCTAGCAGGCCCATGGCCCCTTGTGTCATGGCTTTCCCCGAAGGCGCTGGCGGGCAGGCCTGCCTAGAATGGGGCATCCCCATTGGCAGCCAGGAGCTTTTGCATGTCGCATGATCCCGCAGCGAACCACGGCGAGCAGTCGCCCCCCGAAGACGCCACCGAGGCCATCGTCCCCTACATGCCCGTCATCCTGCCCCTGGCAGGTGCCGTGATGATGTTTCTGCTGGCCTTCATCGCCGTCAACATGGCCTGATACGGCCCCTTCGCCCCCTGCACCGAGCCCCGCTTTGCGGGGCTTTTTGTTTGCCTATTGCATAGGCAAACAGACAGATCATCTTGCATATTTCAATGCACAGAATGCATAGTTTTTGCCATTCGTTTGCTGACAAATTCGTGACCGCTCCCTAGAATCGAATCCCCAGCCGGTGCGCCGCCAGCTTCCGCCAGCGCCGCCTCGCCGCCCCGAGAAGAGCTTCCTTCGCGCGCCGACTGAACAAGAGCCCGTTTCTCAAAGTTGGTGCGGCAACAGGCGCGTCCCCTTTGAAAAACTGGTTTTTTCAATTGAAGGAAGCTCCGCGATGAACGCACCCGTCATGCAAGGCCTGAACATCCAGGCCCCTGCCTACGTCAAGAACAGCCGACTGATCGCCTGGGTGGCCGAGATGGCCGCACTGTGCAAGCCCGCCCGGATCCACTGGTGCGACGGCTCCCAGGAAGAGTACGAGCAGCTGTGCCAGCAGCTCGTCGATGCCGGCACCTTCAAGAAGCTCGATCCCGTCAAGCGCCCCGGCAGCTACCTGGCCTGGTCCGACCCGTCCGACGTGGCGCGCGTCGAGGACCGCACCTACATCTGCTCGGCCAACAAGGAAGACGCGGGCCCGACCAACAACTGGATGGCCCCGAACGAGATGCGCGCCACGCTGCAGCCGCTGTTCGACGGCTGCATGGCCGGCCGCACCATGTATGTGGTGCCTTTCTCCATGGGCCCGCTGGGCTCGCCCATCGCCCACGTGGGCGTGGAGCTGTCCGACAGCGCCTATGTGGCCGTCAACATGAAGATCATGACCCGCATGGGCCGTGCCGTGTATGACGTGATCGGCGTGGAAGGCGAGTTCGTTCCCTGCGTGCACACCGTGGGCGCGCCCCTGGCCGAAGGCGAGAAGGACCAGACCAGCTGGCCCTGCAACAAGACCAAGTACATTGTCCACTACCCCGAGACGCGCGAGATCTGGAGCTATGGCTCGGGCTACGGCGGCAACGCCCTGCTGGGCAAGAAGTGCTTTGCGCTGCGCATCGCCTCCACCATGGGCCGCGACCAGGGCTGGCTGGCCGAGCACATGCTCATCCTGGGCGTGACCAACCCCCAGGGCAAGAAATACCACGTGGCTGCGGCCTTCCCCAGCGCCTGCGGCAAGACCAATTTCTCGATGCTGGTGCCGCCCAAGGTCTTCGAAGGCTGGAAGGTCACCACCATCGGCGACGACATCGCCTGGATCAAGCCCCAGGCCGACGGCTCGCTGCGCGCCATCAACCCCGAAGCCGGCTACTTCGGCGTGGCCCCGGGCACGAACTACCACACCAACCCCAACTGCATGGCCAGCCTCGACAAGAACGTGATCTTCACGAACGTCGCGCTGACCGATGACAACGACGTGTGGTGGGAAGGCATGGACAAGGACACCGGCAAGCAGCCCGATCACCTGATCGACTGGCAAGGCAAGGACTGGACGCCCCAGATCGCCCGCGAGACCGGCGCCAAGGCCGCCCACCCCAACGCCCGCTTCACCGTGGCCGCGACCAACAACCCCGCGCTGGACGAAGCCTGGGACGATCCCAAGGGCGTGAAGATCGACGCCATCATCTTCGGCGGCCGCCGCTCCACCACCGTGCCGCTGGTGACGGAGGCCCGCAACTGGACCGAAGGCGTCTACATGGCCGCCACCATGGGTTCGGAAACCACGGCCGCCGCCTTCGGCGCCCAGGGCGTGGTGCGCCGCGACCCCTTCGCCATGCTGCCGTTTGCCGGCTACAACATGAGCGACTACTTCCAGCACTGGCTCACGCTGGGCGCCAAGATCGAAGGCCAGGGCGCCGCCCTGCCCAAGATCTTCACCACCAACTGGTTCCGCAAGAACGCCGACGGCAAGTTCGTCTGGCCCGGCTACGGCGAGAACATGCGCGTCCTGAAGTGGATGATCGACCGCCTCGAAGGCCAGGCACAGGGCGAGCAGACCGCCTTCGGCATTGCGCCCCAGTACGCCGAGATCAACTGGACCGGCCTGGACTTCTCCGCCGACCAGTTCGCCAGCGTGACCAGCATCGACAAGGCCGCCTGGGCCGAGGAAATGCAGCTGCACACCGAGCACTTCGACAAGCTGGCCCACAAGCTGCCCCAGGAGCTGCTGGTGACCAAGGCCGAACTGGAAAAGCGCCTGGGGACATAAAGCTCCCCCTGAGCGGCTACGCCGCTTCCCCCTCTCGCTTCGCGGGGGGGACGGCACCCTCGGTGCGGGGCGGCCCTTCCTCGGTGCCCCTTGCTTTGGGCAGCGCCAGTTTCATGGACTGTGGAAGATGCACAGAACAATGAATCCCTGAGTAGCTCTCGACCCATGGAAAAAGCCTCGCAGTGCGAGGCTTTTTTTGTGGCGTTTCAACGACGCCCCCAGACAACAAAAAAGCCGCGCCTTGTGGGCAGCGGCTTTTTTGGAGGAGCGCCGAAAGGCGCCCCAGGCAGAGATCAGTTGCCTTGACGATCCATGGCGCGGGCCAGGTCGGCCATCAGGCGGGCGTCCTGCAGGGCGGCATTCCAGATGCGCTCGTCGGCAGCGGCCTGCTGGCGGCTCTCGGTCCAGGCGCGGTAGCCAGCGCGGGCCATCATGGCAGCGCGGCGGGCGGGAGCGGAGAACAGGGCCAGGCCCATGAAGGCGGCAACCCACAGCACCACCCAGGCGCCCAGCATGTGGCCGTCGGTCCAGTTGTGGGCGACCTCGTTGACCACCACCATCAGCGCGGCCACCAGGGCAGCGAGCAGCAGGGCGCTGGCGCCACGCTTGCCGGAGAAACGCTTGGCAGCGCTCTTGCGGTCATCGGCGGCTTGATAGACATGCACCACACCAGGGTGCTCGACACAGTAGGAGTTGTAAATGAAGTTGCTCATGGCAGATAAACCCAGTTAAATAGCCGCTTTTGACGGCGTGGCGGGCGACTAGGTGTAACTATAGGGTTTACCCTAGAGCTCTTCAAATTTATATCTTGAATCTGTAGCATTCACGCCAGTGATGACTCAGCGCCCGCCGCCATGTCTGCCCTGAACTTCCGCACACTGGATCTGAACCTGCTGCGCGTCTTCGACGAGGTGATGGCAGAGCGCAGCCTGACGCGGGCGGCCCACAAGCTGGCCATCACCCAGCCGGCCGTGAGCAACGCCCTGCGCCGCCTGCGCGAGGCCCTGGGCGACGAGCTCCTGGTGCGCCAGGGCCAGGGCGTGGAGCCCACGCCGCGCGCGCTGGCGCTGTGGCCCGTGATCCGGGAGGCGCTGCAGCAGCTGCAGGACACGCTGACGCCGGGCGAATTCCATCCTTCCACCGCCACCGCCACCTTTGTGCTGGCCATGGCCGACGCCACGGCGGCCACGCTGATCCCGCCCATGTTCAGCCTGCTGGAGCGCGAGGCGCCCGGCGTGGGCATCCGCGTGCTGCCGCTGACCACGCGCGACCCGCGCGGCCTGCTGGAGGCCGGCGAGGCCGACATGGCCGTGGGCTACTTCCCCGCCGCGCTGGCCGACCTGACGGCGCGCGCGCAGTCGGGCGCCCTGGTGGCCTTCGACAGCCGGCGCCTGTACGAAGGCGAGTACCTGTGCGTGATGCGCCAGGGCCATCCGCTGGCCGATGTGCCGCTGACGCTGGACAACTACTGCGCGGCGCGCCACATGCTGGTGAGCTTCTCGGGCCGCTCCTTCGGCTTCATCGACGAGGCCCTGGCCTCGCTGGGCCGCACTCGCCAGGTGGTGCTCACCGTCAACCAGTTCTTCACGGCCGGGCGCGTGGTCATGAACTCCAACCTGCTGACCATCCTGCCGCGCCACTTCGTGCCCGTGACCGGCATGGCCGACAAGCTGGTGCTGCGCGAGCTGCCCTTCGACGTGCAGCCCGTGCATGTGGACGCGCTGTGGCGCCGGCGCGGCCAGCACCCGCAGGCCTATGAATGGCTGCTGCGCACGCTCACGCGCTCGGCAGAGGCCACCTTCCCGCACACCTGAGAGCGTGTTGCGGGGGCGCGCGCCAGCGCAGGTTCTACACTTGGCCGCATGAAGATCCAGCTGCTGTCCGACCTGCACCTCGAGGCCCATCCGCATTTCATCGCCGAGCCCGCACCGGATGCCGACGTGCTGGTGCTTGCCGGCGACATAGGCTCCTACCAAAGCGGCAGCCTGCTGCAAGGCGAGCACTTCGGGCTGGAGCGTTTCTCTCCCCTGCCCCAATACGCGGGCTGGCCCTGCCCCGTGATCTTCGTGCCGGGCAACCATGAGTACGACATGCAGGACTTCGACGCCGCCCATGCCCGCCTGCGCGCCGCCTGCGAGCGCATGGGCATGGTCTGGCTGGAGCGCGAGACCGCCGTGCTGGGCGGCGTGCGCTTCGTGGGCACCACGCTGTGGAGCGACTACGACGCCATGTCCATGCACGAAGGCGTGACCGATCTGGCCCGGCTGCTCAAGCTGCGCGAGAAGGCCTTCCGCGCCGCCAACTTCTACCTGCACAAGACCGGCGGCACGCGCGGCGGCGAGCCCTTCCTGGCCGAGCCCATGCGCGAGCAGTCGCTGGTCTGCCAGCAATGGCTGCGCCAGGCGCTGGCCCGGCCTTTCGATGGTCCCACGGTGGCCGTCACGCACTTCGCGCCCAGCCTGCGCAGCGCCGATCCGCGCTATGGCCTGGTGCCCGGCACGGCCGGTTTTTGCAATGTGCTCGACGATCTGCTGCCCTTTGCCGATCTGTGGCTGCACGGCCACCTGCATTCGCCCAGCGACTATGTGGCCGAGGGCCTGCGCGACGATGGCCGCGCCTGGCGCTGCCGCGTGGTGGCCAACCCGCTGGGCTATGCACGCAAGGGCGAGCAGGAGGGCTTTTTCCCGCGCTCTACCATCGAGTTGCCGGCGCACGTGACCGCAGGGGCGGCAGAGGTGGCAGATGCGCCGGTCCGCGCTTGACCTGGATCAAGCACTCCATCCCGGCTTGGGCTTAGTCTTGGGCCATACCAAAGGAGGACTTTCATGAACATCCTGCTCGCAGTCGATGGCAGCCCCTACACCCAGAAGATGCTGGCCTACCTGACCTCGCACCCCGAGATCCTGGGCTCCGCCCACAGCTACAGCGCCATCACCGTCCAGCCCCAGCTGCCAGCCCGCGCGCGCGCCGCACTGGGCAAGGAGGTGGTGGACGAGTACTACGCCGAGGAATCGACCAAGGTGCTGGACCCCGTGTGCAGCTACCTGGCCGAACACGGCGTGCAGGCCACGCGCCTGAGCAAGGTGGGCCCGGTCGCCGACTCCATCATCAAGGCCGCCGAGGAAGGCAAGTTCGACCTGCTGGTCATGGGCACGCATGGCCATGGCGCGCTGGGCCGCCTGGTCATGGGCTCGGTCAGCACCCAGGTGCTGGCCGGCAGCCAGGTGCCGGTGCTGCTGATCCGCTGATCCGCTGCACCGTGGACATGCGGCGCCCATAACCAGAAAAAGCAAAGCGCAGGCTTCACGGCGCAATGAACCAAAGACGGCTCCCCCGCGGGAGCCGTCTTTTTTTGCATGGCAGCTTGCCGCCGTCGTGCATGGCCTGCCGTCACCGGGCTGTCACAGCCGCCTTTTACAGTCGCGCGATTTGTCACACAGGGGATGGTGAGCATGCGCATGGATACTTTGGATTGGCGGCACAAGGCGATTGCAACGGCCTGCCTGGCCCTGTGTGGCGCTGCATGGTCCGCGCCCTTCACCCCGGGCAACCTGGTGGCCTACCGCGTGGGCACCGGCACGGGCGCCCTGCCTGTGTACCTGGACGAGTACCGCGTGGACGGCACCCTGGTGCAATCGCTGCCGCTGTCAGGCGGAGCAACGCCGCTGACGGCCAGCAGCACGGGCTCGGAAGGCCTGCTCAACCGCTCGGCCAACGGCCTGTGCCTGACGGTCCCCGGCTATGCGGTGGCACCGGGCGGCGCCGATCCCAAGACGGCGGCGGCACGCGGCGTGGCCTTTGTCGATGCCGACGGTGTGGTGGGCAATGGCACGCGGCTGGGCGGTACGGCCCTGGTCGGCGATGCCTTTCGCAGCGTGGTCAGCGACGACTGCAGCCGCGCCTGGGCCAGCGGCAGCGGCAGCCCCAACGCCAACCGCGGCATCTGGTTCGTCCAGAAAGATGCCACCAGCGCCACCCAGCTGAGCAACAAGAACACCCAGGGCATCACCATGGCTGATGGCCAGCTCTACGCGGCCTTTGCCAGCGGCGACACGCTCAACAGGATCGGAACCGGGCTGCCCACGACAGGCACGCCCGCAGTCAGCGCGCTGCCGGGCCTGGCGGGCAACAACCTGCGCGGCCTGGCCTTCCTCGATCTCGATGGCACGCCGGGCGCAGACACGCTCTACGTGGCCGCCAACAACGATGGCACAGGCACGGTGCGCAAGTACACGCTGGAAGCGGGCACCTGGGTGGCCCGGGGCTCGGCGCCGCTGGCAGGCGCCCATGGCCTGGCAGCCGTGCATCTGGGCCAGGGCGCGGTCATGCTGCTGGCCACCGGCTCCGATGGGCAGTTGTATCGCCTGTTCGATGCCTCGGGCCGCACCGGCACGCTGGCTGGCACGCCGCAGCCGCTGGCGTCGGGCATCGACGGCGTGCTGTACGGCCTGGCCTGGGCACCCGAAGTGTCCCCGCCAGCTACCGTGCCCGCAGCCCCTGCGAGCGTGAATGCCAGCGCCTCGGGCAACAGCGTGCAGGCGCAGTGGGCCAGCGTGAGCGGCGCGTCCTACTACCTGGTCGAACTGTCCAGCGACGGCTTCGCCACCGTGTCGCACAGCCTGGCGGTGTTCGGCACCAGCCAGACCGTGGACGGACTGGCGGCCGGCAGCCACCAGGTGCGCGTGCGCGCGGTGAACAGCCTGGGCGGCGGGGCGGCCGGCATTTCGGCGCCCGTCACCACCAGCCCGCCCCCGACGACTTCCCTGCCCGCGCTGACCGCCTATTCGGGCGTGGTCGGCGATGCCAGCGATGTCCTCGCGGGCACGGGCCTGTCCTTCACCGTCAGCGATCCGGCCGCCACGGTCAGCGCCACGTCCAGCAATCTCGCCGTGGTCGCCGCCAACGGCCTGGTGGCGACGCAAAGCGGTGGCAACGCCGTGCTCAGGATCACGCCCACCGGCGTGGGCTATGCCGACATCACCGTCACGCTGACCAACGCGGGCGGCGCCTCCGTCAGCCGCACCATCAAGTACGCGGCCTCGGCCAACACCGCAGCCAACACCAGCCCGCGCTGGCTGGCCGGGCGCTCGGACGCATCGACGGCCATCGTCATCGATGCCACCACCATGCTGGTGGGCGACGACGAGGCGCCTGCCCAGGATGCCTCGGGCAATGCGCTGCCGGCCGGCAACTCCTTCTCGGCCTATGGCCCGGCCGGCGGGCTGCCCATCAAGCCGCTGATGCTGGACAGGACCGCCCTGGGCCTGGCCGATGCCGCCGCCTGCACCGGCGCCGGCCTCACGGGCCTGGACAGCTGCAAGAGCGACGAGGAAATGGACATCGAGGCCAGCTTTGCCCTGGGCAGCCGCGTGTACGTGGCGGGCTCGCACTCCAACAACAAGAGCGGCAAGTCGCGCACCGACCGCTGGCGCCTGGCGGCGATGGATGTGACCGGCTCCGGCGCCTCCACGGCGCTGACCGCACGAGGCTACTACCGCTGGCTGCGCGAGGACCTGCGCAGCTGGGACGCGGCCGCGCATGACGGCCTTGCCGCCAACTACCTGGGCCTGGTGGCCAGCTCGGACGGCGGCGCCACCAAGGCGCCCGAGGCCGAGACGATGAGCGGCTTTTCCATCGAAGGCATGTCCACCAGCCCCGACAACGGCGCCGCCTGGCTGGGCTTTCGCGCGCCGCTGGTGCCGGCACCGGGCGCGCCCGCCGTCACGGCGGACGACGCCACGGGCCGCACGCATGCGCTGATCGTGCCCGTGACCAACTTCGCGGCCCTGCCTGCGGCCGATGGCGGCAGCAAGGGCAGCGCGACCATGGGCCAGCCGATCCGCCTGGACCTGGGCGGCCGAGGCATCCGCGAAATCCGCAAGAACGCGGCCGGCGAGTACCTGATCATTGCCGGTCCCTCGGCCAGCGCCACGGGCACCGCGCCGCGCAACTTCCAGCTCTATTCCTGGGATGGCCGCGTGAACGGCGCAGGCCTGGCCCTGAACCTGCGCCCGCGCGCTGCCGACCTGGCCGCCATCACCGTGCCCAATACCGCCTGCTCGGCCGAAGGCATAGGCGCCATGCCGGCCAGCCTGGACGCAGGCGGCAGCGTGGACATCCTCAGCGACTGCGGCGATGCCGATTTCTACGGCGATGGCACCGTGGCCAAGGACCTGCCCTATGCCGCCTGGAAAAAGGCGCGCCTGGACAGCCTGGCGGTGCCCGCCCTGTCCACCGTGGCCCTGTCCGCCCAGGCCGTGGACCAGACATCGGCCGTGGTCCAGGCCACGCCCAGCATGGGCGGCAGCCTGCGCGCCGTGGCCCTGCCCGCCAACGCACCCGTCCCCAGTTGGGAACAGGTCATGGCCGGCCTGGATGCCGCCGGCCTGCCGGCCCCTGCCAGCAACACGGTCAGCACCGCGGCCAATACCGCTGCCACGCTGTCCTTCACCGGCCTGGACCCCGCCGTGAGCTACCGCGTGCATGCGGTCAACCTGCCGGCATCGGGCATGGCCAGCGCGCCGGCTGTGCTGGCCCTGAGCAAGCCCGTGCCAATCGGCACGCAGATCGGCACGGGCAGCAACACGGCGGGCGTCAGCAACGGCACGGGCAACGTGGGTGCGGACCAATGGCAGTTCGCCTCGAACTCGGCAGGCTTTCAGCCCGCGCCCTCGCAAAGCCCGCTGCCGGGCAACCTGCGCATGCCCTACGGCAGCCTGAGCTTCGTGCTCATGGGCGGCACGCCGGGCTCCATGGCCACCATCCGCATGGACCTGCCCGAAGCCGCGCCCGCCCAGGCCACGCTCTGGAAGTACGGCCCCACGGCCGCCACGCCCACGGCGCACTGGTATGAGCTGGCCGCGTCGGCCTACCGCTTCGCACCCGACCGCCGCTCGGTGAGCTTCGACATCACCGACGGGCAGACGGGAGACAGCGACCTGACCGCCAACGGCGTCATCGTGGACCCCGTGGCGGTGGCCGCGCCTGCGGCCCTGCCGCCCGGCGCCACGGCCACCCCCGTGCCCGGCCTGTCCACACTGGCCCAGGCGCTGCTGGCGCTGGCCCTGGGCGGCATCGCCGCACTGCGCCGCCGCCGCGGCTGACGCCCGCGCGCCTTCTGCACCGGCCGCACCTGGCCGCACCCGGTACCCCCTTCAAGCCCCTGCACGGTTCGCCGCGCACGGGCTTTTTGCTGCGGCCTGGGAAAACCCTGAATCCACCGTGTTGACGGGGCTTGTTGCAAAAACAATAATTACCACGTTAACTAAATCCACACCATGCAGATTCAGCCCTTTCTCCTGGATGACGGCCTTGCGCTGGGCACGGTCTACGGCACGCTGCTCAACCAGCAGGCCACCGTGCAGCGCCTGTCGCCGCAGTTCGACAGCGCGCCCTACAAGGCCGCTCCGCGCGCCCCCGTGCTCTATCTCAAGCCCCGCAACACCTGGGCACGCGATGGCGCTGCGGTGGCCGTGCCGGCCGATCCCGGCGAGGTCCGCGTCGATGCCAGCATCGGCCTGGTGATCGGCCGCAGCGCCACGCGCGTCAGCGAAGCAACGGCCATGGACCATGTGGCCGGCTGGCTGATCGCCAGCGACCTCACGCTGCCGCACGAGAACTACTACCGCCCCGCCATCCGCCAGCGCTGCCGCGACGGTTTCTGCCCGCTGGGCACGCTGGTGCGCGGCGCAGGCTTCGATGCGCAAGCGGCAGAACTCACGGTGTCCATCAATGGTGAACAGGTCTGGCAGCGCGGCTTTGCCGATCTGGTGCGCTCGCCCGCAAGGCTGCTGGCCGACGTGACCGAATTCATGACGCTGTCGCCCGGCGACGTGCTGCTGCTGGGCCCGGGCGAAGGCGCGCCGCTGGCGCGGCCCGGGGACCGCGTGGTCATCGAGGTGCCCGGCCTGGGCCGGCTCACGCATTCGGTGGTGGCAGAACAGGGAGCAGCAGCATGAAGCACGGACGCGTCATCTTCGAAGGACAGACCCTGCAGGTCACCGAAGGCCCGCACGGACAGGTGCAGTTGCCCGATGGCCGCCTGGTGGCGGAGACCGCCGTGCAGTGGCTGCCGCCGCTGCAGTTCGGCACGGTCTTCGCGCTGGGCCTGAACTATGCGGACCATGCCAAGGAAATCGCCTTCAACAAGGCGCCCGAGGAACCGCTGGTCTTCCTCAAGGGCCCGAACACGCTGAACGGCCACCGAGGCCGCACGTACCGGCCCGCCGACGTGGCCTACATGCACTTCGAGTGCGAGCTGGGCGTGGTCATAGGCAAGACCTGCCGCAATGTGCGCCGCGAGGATGCCTACGGCGTGGTCGCCGGCTACTGCACGGCCAACGACTACGCCATACGCGACTACCTGGAGAACTTCTACCGGCCCAACCTGCGCGTGAAGAACCGCGACGGCGCCACACCCGTGGGCCCGTGGTTCGTCGATGCAGCCGATGTGCCCGACCCCATGAACCTGCGCCTGCGCAGCTGGGTCAACGGCGAGCTCAAGCAGGACGGCAGCACGCGCGACATGGTGCATGACATCCCCTCGCTGATCGCCCATCTGTCGGGCTTCATGACGCTGAACCCCGGCGACCTCATCCTCACCGGCACGCCCGACGGCGTGGCCGACTCCCGCGTGGGCGACGAGATCGTCACCGAGATCGAAGGCCTGGGCCGCCTGGTCAACACCATCGTCGGCGACGCGCCGGCCGCCTCCTGAACCCACCGCACACGCCAAGGAATCCCCATGCGCATTGACCACCTGATCGACGGCAAGGCCGTCGCCGGCAAGGACTATTTCGAGACCGTCAACCCCGCCACCCAGGAGGTGCTGGCCGAGGTTGCTGCAGGCGGCGAGGCCGAGGTGCAGGCCGCTGTCGCCGCCGCGAAGAACGCCTTCCCGAAATGGGCCAACACGCCCGCCACCGAACGCGCCAAGCTCGTGCGCAAGCTGGGCGACCTGATCGCCCGCCATGTGCCCGAGATCGCGCAGACCGAGACCAACGACTGCGGCCAGGTCATCGCCCAGACGGGCAAGCAGCTGGTGCCGCGCGCGGCCGACAACTTCTACTACTTTGCCGAGATGTGCACGCGCGTGGACGGCCACACCTATCCCACGCCCACGCACCTGAACTACACCCTGTTCCACCCCGTGGGCGTGTGCGCGCTGATCTCGCCCTGGAACGTGCCCTTCATGACGGCCACCTGGAAGGTGGCGCCCTGCCTGGCCTTCGGCAACACGGCCGTGCTCAAGATGAGCGAGCTGTCGCCCATGACGGCCGCGCGCCTGGGCGAGCTGGCGCTGGAGGCCGGCATTCCGCCCGGCGTGCTCAACCTGGTGCACGGCTACGGCAAGGACGCGGGCGAGCCCCTGGTGCGCCACCGCGATGTGCGCGCCGTCTCGTTCACGGGCTCGACCCAGACCGGCAACCGCATCGTGCAGGCCGCCGGCCTCAAGAAATTCAGCATGGAGCTGGGCGGCAAGAGCCCCTTCGTGATCTTTGACGACGCCGACTTCGAGCGCGCGCTGGATGCGGCCGTGTTCATGATCTTCTCCAACAACGGCGAGCGCTGCACGGCCGGCAGCCGCATCCTGGTGCAAAAGGGCATCTACGCGAAATTCGTCGAGCGCTTCGTGGAGCGCGCCAGGAAGATCACCGTGGGCGACCCGCTGGACGAGTCCACCATCGTCGGCCCCATGATCAGCGCCAGCCACCTGGCCAAGGTGCGCCACTACATCGAACTGGGCCAGAAGGAAGGCGCCAGCATGCTGTGCGGCGGCCTGGACGCGCCGGTGCTGCCCGAGCACGTGCGCAAGGGCAACTACGTCCTGCCCACGGTGTTTGCCGACGTGGACAACCGCATGCAGATCGCCCAGGACGAGATCTTCGGCCCCGTGGCCTGCATCATCCCCTTCAGCGACGAGGCCGAGGCCGTGCGCCTGGCCAACGATATCCAGTACGGCCTGTCCAGCTACGTCTGGACCGAGAGCGTGGGCCGCGCCCACCGCGTGGCCGCCGCCATCGAGGCCGGCATGTGCTTCGTCAACAGCCAGAACGTGCGCGACCTGCGCCAGCCCTTCGGCGGCACCAAGGCCTCGGGCACGGGCCGCGAGGGCGGCAGCTGGAGCTACGAGGTCTTTTGCGAGCCCAAGAACGTGGCCGTCTCGCTGGGCTCGCACCATATTCCGCACTGGGGCGTCTGAACGGGCGACCAGCGACAACGACAAAGAGAACCGAGGAGACAAGACATGCAACGCCGCCATTTCCTGCAATCCACCGCAGCCACCACGGCCGCAGCGCTGATGCTCCCGGGCCTTTCCCAGGCCCAGCCCGGTAGCGCGTCCGGCACCTGGCCCGCAAAGCCGCTGCGCATCATCGTGCCCTTCACGCCGGGCGGCACCACCGACCTGGTGGCGCGCCTGGTGGGCACCGAGCTGGGCAAGTCCCTGGGCCAGCCTGTGATCGTGGAGAACAAGCCCGGCGCGGGCACGGTGATCGGCGTGGACTATGTGTCCAAGCAGCCGGCCGACGGCTACACCCTGGTGTGCGTGGCCAACAGCTTCACGGCCAACAAGACGCTGGTGAAGAACCTGCCCTACGACACCACGCGCGACCTCAAGCCCGTGGCGCTGATGGGCCTGTCCGAGCATGTGCTGGCCACCCACCCGGGCAGCGGACTGAAGACGCTGGCGGACCTGCGCAGCCGCGCCAAGGCCAGGCCCGGCGAGCTCAGCTATGCCTCGTTCGGCAACGGCACCTCGGCCCATCTGTCGGGCGCGCTGCTGTGCCAGGAGATGGGCATCGAGATGGTCCACATCCCCTACAAGGGCCAGGGCCCGGCGCTGGCCGACCTGCTGGGCGGCCAGGTGGACGTGATGTTCGGCAACTGGCCCGAGTTCCGTGGCCATGTGCAAAGCGGCAAGCTGGTGGCACTGGGCATGGCCACGCGCCAGCGCTCGCAGTTCGCTCCCCAGGTGCCCACGCTGGCCGAGCAGGGCGTGGCGCTGGAATCCAACTCCTGGCAGGGTCTGCTGGCACCGGGCGCCACGCCCGATGCGCTGGTGCAGCGCATCAACGCCGCCGTGGTCAAGGCCCTGGCCGAGCCCGCCGTGGTGGATGCCTTCGCGCGCGGCGGCATCGTCTCGCAGGCCGGCACGGCGCAGCAGTTCGCGGCCTTTGTCACCAGCGAAATCGCCAAGTACGAAGCCATCATCCGCCGCGCCAACATCACGCTGGGCTGAGGCCGACACCGGGAGCCGCCATGAGCCTGTACACCATGCAGAAATTCCTGTTCCAGCTCAACCGCGAGCCAGAGGTGCAGCGGCGCTTTGCCGAGGACCGCGCTGCGCTGCTGGCCGAGTACGCGCTGGAGCCCGAGGAGTACGAAGCCATGTTCCATGGCGACATCGGCAAGCTCTACGTGCTGGGCTGCAACGGCCAGCTGCTGATGCACTTCGCGCCGCTGCTGGGCATGCCCTGGGCCGACTACCTGCAGGCCATGCGCGACGGCGTGCAAAAGCACGGACCGGTGCGCGCGGGCGTCTACGCGATGACGACAGCCACCAACGAAAAGATCGCAGGAGTTTGAGATGAGTCTGGTATTTGCAGGCGTTTGCAGCCACGCGCCCGGCATCACGGGCCGCGCACACCTGGCCGATCCGGCCACCAGGGATGCCTTCCATGCCGCCTTCCGCGACATGGGCGCACGGCTGGAGGCGGCGCGGCCCGATGCCGTGATCGTCATCGCGGCCGAGCACTTCGCCAACTTCTTCATGAACAACATGCCGGCCTATGCCATCGGCATGGCAGACCACTACGAAGGGCCCATCGAGGACCCGGCCTGGCTGGGCATAGAGCGCCACCGCATCCCCGGCAATGCCGAGCTGTCGCGGCGCCTGATCACCGAGGTCATGCAGACCGTGGACGTGGCCTTTGCCGAGGAGTGGAAGTTCGACCACGGCATCATGGTCCCGCTGCACTTTCTGACGCCGGCCTATGACAAGGACATCATCCCCGTCAACATCAACTGCCAGGGCCCGCCGCTGACGCCGCTGCACCGCGCATGGGCCTTTGGCGAGGCCCTGCGCCGCGCCTGCGACAAGGCGCCCGAGCGCATCGCCATCGTGGGCACGGGCGGCATCTCGCACTGGCCGGCCACGCCCGACTCGGGCAAGGTCAACTGGGAATGGGACCAGCAGTTCATGGACCGCTGGTGCCGCAACGACCGGGACGCGCTGCTGTCGTACACCGACGCCGAGACCTACCGCGACGGCGGCCAGGGCGGCTTCGAGATCCGCAGCTTCATCGCCGTGGCCGCCGCCGCGCGCGGCGCGGGCCAGGTGCTGTACTGCCAGCCCATTCCCATCTTCGCCGTGAGCTGCACGGCCGCCACCATGGAGGTGGCCTGAATGCCGCACGTGGTCATCCTCTACACGGCCAGCCTGGACGCGCACACCGACATGACGCAGCTGTGCCGCGCCCTGGCCGACACCATGCTCACCGTGCGTGCCGAAGACGGCGCCCAGGTCTTTCCCACGGGCGGCACGCGCGTGCTGGCCTACCCCGCGCCGCACAGCGCCGTGGCCGATGGCGGGGCCGCAGGCCGCGCAGCGGGCGGCGATGGCGACTACGGCTTCATCTACATCAACCTGCGCATGGGCCGGGGCCGCACGGCCGCCGTGCAGCAGCAGGCCGGAGACGCCCTGCTGGCCTGCGCGCGCCGCCATCTGCAGCCGCTGTTCGCGCAGCGCCACCTGGGCCTGACCGTGCAGGTCGATGAAAGCCCGGGCCAGGTCTACGACGGCAAGCACAGCACCCTCCACCCTCTCTTTTCCAGGCCTTGAAATGTTTTCCCAAGAACTGTTGACCCAACTGGCCCAGGAGCTCGACCACAGCGAGAAGACGCGCGTTCAGGTCGAGCATTTCTCCAAGCGCTTTCCCGGCATGACCGTGGAGGATGGCTACCGCGTCTCGCGCGAATGGGTGCGCCTGCAGATCGCGGCGGGCCGCAAGGTGATCGGCCACAAGATCGGCCTGACCTCGCGCGCCATGCAGATATCGAGCCAGATCGACGAGCCCGACTACGGCACCCTGCTCGACAGCATGCTCTACCGCTGCACGCCGGGCCAGGTGCTGGACATCCCGGCCGCCCACTTCATCGCGCCGCGCGTGGAGGTGGAGCTGGCCTTCGTGCTCAAGGCGCCGCTGCGCGGCCCGGGCCTGCCCGGCGGCAGGGAGATCACGCTGCAGGACGTGCTGGACGCCACCGACCACGTGACGCCGGCCATCGAGATCATCGACGCGCGCATCGAGCAGTTCGACCGCCACACCAAGGCCATGCGCAAGGTCTACGACACCATCAGCGACAACGCGGCCAATGCGGGCATCGTGGTCGGCGCCGGGCAGGCTGTTCCCGGGGTGCTTGACCTGCCTTGGTGCGGCGCCATACTGCGCCAGAACGGGGTGGTCGAGGAGACCGGCCTGGCTGCCGGCGTGCAGGGCCATCCTGCCATCGGCGTAGCCTGGCTGGCCAACAAGCTCTCGCCCTGGGGCGAGGCCCTGGAGGCAGGCCAGACCGTGCTGGCCGGCTCGTTCACGCGCCCCGTGGCGGCCAGGGCCGGCGACCTGTTCGATGCCGACTACGGCCCGCTGGGCCGCCTGCAATTCCGTTTTGTCTAGGCGCCGTCGTCCCGACGCCTGCCCCGCCCTTATTGGAGATTTCCCATGCCGCTTGCACTGCGCGACCCCAGCCTGCTCAAGAACCTCTGCCTGATCGACGGCCAATGGCTGGCCGCCGACGATGGCAGCCGCATCGACGTCCACAACCCCGCCACGGGCGAGTCCGTGGGCCATGTGCCCCGCATGGGCGAGGCCGAGACGCAGCGCGCCATCGCCGCCGCCGAGCGCGCCTTCACCCTCTGGAAGCAACAGACCGCCGAGGCCCGCGCGCGCCTGCTGCAGCGCTGGTTCGAGCTGATGATGGAGAACCAGGAAGACCTGGCCCTGATCATGACCAGCGAGCAGGGCAAGCCCCTGGCCGAGTCGCGCGGCGAGATCGCCTACGCGGCCTCCTACGTGCAATGGTTTGCCGAGGAAGCGCGCCGCATCTACGGCTCCACCGTGCCCGCGCCCTGGGCCGACAAGCACATCATCGTGACCAAGGAGCCCGTGGGCGTCTGCGCCGCGATCACGCCCTGGAACTTCCCGGCCGCCATGATCACGCGCAAGGTCGCGCCCGCCCTGGCGGCGGGCTGCACCATCATCGTCAAGCCCGCGCAGCAGACACCGCTGTCGGCCCTGGCCATGGCCGAGCTGGCCCAGCGCGCCGGCATTCCCGAGGGCGTGTTCAGCGTGATCACGGGCTCCTCGCGCGCCATCGGCGGCGTGCTCACGGCCAGCATGGCCGTGCGCAAGCTGACCTTCACGGGCTCCACCGAAGTGGGCCGCGTGCTGGCCGAGCAATGCGCGCCCACGCTCAAGAAGATGTCGCTGGAGCTGGGCGGCAACGCGCCCTTCATCGTCTTCGACGACGCGGACCTGGATGCCGCCGTCGAGGGCGCCATGGCCTCCAAGTACCGCAACACCGGCCAGACCTGCGTGTGCGCCAACCGCCTGCTGGTGCAGGACGGCGTGTACGACGCCTTCATGGCCAGGCTCAAGGTCGCCGTGCAGGCCCTCAAGGTGGGCAATGGCCTGGAGGCCGGCGTGGGCCAGGGCCCGCTGATCGACCAGGCCGCCGTGGACAAGGTCGAGGAGCTGGTGGCCGATGCCGTGAAGAACGGCGCCGAGGTCGTGCTGGGCGGCAAGCGCCATGCGCTGGGCGGCACCTTCTACGAGCCCACCATCCTGGCCAACGCCACGGACCGCATGCGCATCGCCAGGGAAGAGGTCTTCGGCCCCGTGGCGCCCGTGTTCCGCTTCAAGACCGAGGAAGAGGCCATCCGCATGGCCAACGACACCGAGTACGGCCTGGCCGCCTACTTCTACGCCCGCGACGTGGGCCGCGTGTGGCGCGTGGGCGAGGCGCTGGAGTACGGCATGGTGGGCATCAACAGCGGCATCATCAGCACGGCCGTGGCGCCGTTTGGCGGCGTCAAGCAGTCGGGCATGGGCCGCGAGGGCGGCGCCGCCGGCATAGAGGAATACCTGAGCACCAAGTACCTGTGCATGGGCCACTGAGGCCCGGACAATCACACCATGCAGACACCTGTGAACCGCTTCAAGGCCGCCATTGCGGCCGACCAACCCCAGATCGGCCTGTGGCTGGGCCTGGCCGACGCCTATTCGGCGGAAATCTGCGCGGGCGCCGGCTTCGACTGGCTCCTGATCGACGGCGAGCATTCGCCCAACGACACGCGCACCCTGCTGGCGCAGCTGCAGGCCATCGCGGCCTATCCCGACAGCCATGCCATTGCCCGCGTGCCCATGGGACACGGCGAGGTCGGCGAGATGCTGATCAAGCAGTACCTGGACATCGGCGTGCAGACCCTGCTCGTGCCCATGGTGGACACGGCCGAGCAGGCCGCACGCATCGTGCGCGCCGCGCGCTATCCGCAGGCCGACGGCCAGGGCGGCATCCGCGGCATGGGCGGCGCACGCGCCTCGGCCTGGGGCCGGCGCGCCAACTACGCCCATGAAGCCAACGCCCAGGTCTGCGTGCTGGTGCAGGTGGAGACACGCCAGGCGCTGGCCCACCTGGACGCCATTGCCGCCACCGAGGGCGTGGACGGCGTCTTCATCGGCCCGGCCGACCTGTCGGCCTCCATGGGCCACATCGGCAACCCCGGCCATCCCGAGGTGCAGGAGGCGATTGCCGACGCCATCGCGCGCATACGCCGCGCGGGCAAGGCGCCCGGCATCCTCACGCCCAACGAGGCCCTGGCGCGCAAGTACCTGGAGCTGGGCTGCACCTTCACGGCCGTGGGCCTGGACACCAGCGTGCTGGTGCAGGCCACCAGCGCCCTGGCTGCGCGCTTCAAGCAGGCAGCGGCCCCCGCGCCGAAAAGCCAGACCTATTGAGGCCCCGGCCTGACAAGGCGCCCGCAACGCCGCTCCGGGGAGGGAGCGGCGGCTGCATAGAATCCAGCCGACAGATGCTGCCGAACATGCCCCAGACCACGCCCTCTTTTGCCCCCGAGCCGCTGCGCGCCTTCTCGCGCTCCCTGCCCATGGCGCTGCTGCGCGCCCGCGAATCGGTCATGGTGCGCTTTCGGCCCATGCTGCGCGCCCATGGCCTGACCGAACAGCAGTGGCGCGTGCTGCGCGCCATGGCGGCGGTCACGCACAGGCTGCGGCCCATGGAGCTGTCGCAGGCCACCTACATCAGCATGCCCAGCCTCTCGCGCCTGCTCAAGACGCTGGAAGGCCGGCAGCTGGTGGAGCGCTCGCGCCACGCCAGCGACATGCGCGGCGCCGAGTTCGAGCTCACGGCGGCCGGCCACGCCATCGTGGCAGAGATCGCGCCGCATTCCTCCGAGACCTATGCCGAGATCGAGCGCCTGGTGGGCCATGAAGAAATCGAGCAGCTCTACGCCCTGCTCGACCAGGTCGTGCAGCGCCTGGGCGCGGCCGACGGCAGCCAGGCCGAGGAATAGCCGCCCCGGCACGCCGGTCGGGCACTGCCGGGCACAATCGCCCCATGCCGCAGCCGATTGCCGTCATCGACTTTGAAACCACGGGCATGGCGCCCGCCCAGGGCGCGCGTGCCACCGAGGTCGCCATCGTGCTGATCGAGGGCGGCCAGGTGGTGGACCGCTTCCAGAGCCTGATGCGCACGGGCGCCTGGATACCGCCCTTCATCACGCGGCTGACCGGCATCACCAACGCCATGGTCGCCGCCGCGCCGCCCGCCGAGGACGTGATGCGCGATGCCGCGCGCTTCGTGGGCAGCGCCCCCATGGTGGCGCACAACGCGGCCTTCGACAGCAAGTTCTGGCAGTCCGAGCTGGCCCTGGCCGGCGAGGCCGCACCCCAGCCCTTTGCCTGCACCGTGCTGCTGTCGCGCCGCATCTACCCGGAGGCGCCCAGCCACAGCCTGAGCCGGCTCACCGCCCACCTGGGCCTGCCCGTGGCCGAGCGTGCCCACCGGGCGCTGGCCGATGCCGAGATGGCCGCCGCCCTGCTGGCGCGCATGCAGCAGGACCTGTGCCTGCGCCACGCGCTGGCCTGGCCCGAGCATGCCCTGCTGATGCAGCTGCAGCGCTGCACGCGGGCCCGCATGAAGGCCTGGCTGAACGAGAACGCCGCGCCCGCCCAGATGAGCATGGCGCTGTGAGCCGGCGCCGCGCACACAGGGCAAAGACCTCCCTGGCAGAGGCCCCATCGGCCGCTTCTGCCGGCATCCGCACCCATAATGCAAGGTTGCTGCCCGGCTCCGGGCGCCCGTCCCAAACGCTGCAGCCCTGCTGCGGCCTTGCTGCCGCCTGGTTCTTGCACCCGTGAATTCCGCACTGCCTCCCGCCGCCATGGCCGCCCTGCCTCCACAGTCCCCGTTCTCGTCGCGCGAGTTCCGCGACGCGCTGGGCCAGTTCGCCACGGGCGTGACCATCGTCACCGCACGCAGCCCGCAGGGCCATCCGGTGGGCGTCACCGTGAGCTCGTTCAACTCCGTCTCGCTCACGCCGCCGCTGGTGCTGTGGAGCATGGCGCTGTCGGCGGCCTCGCTGCCCGTGTTCCAGCATTGCTCGCACTACGCCATCCACGTGCTGTCGGCCTCGCAAAAGCCCCTGGCCGAGCTGTTCGCGCGCAAGGGCGTGGACCGCTTCGCCAACACCGCCTGGCGCAGCTCGGCACAAGGCGTGCCCCTGCTGTCCGAAGCCACCACCGTCTTCGAGTGCCGCAATCGCCATCGCCATGAAGAGGGCGACCATGTGATCTTCATCGGCGAGGTCGAGCAGTGCAGCCACCAGGCCGGCCACACGCCGCTGCTGTACCACGCAGGCCGCATGCACACGGGCGGCCTGGGCTGATACCGGGGCCTGCGGCAGCACTCCCGTCGCCTCTTTCGGCGGCTCCCCCATTCCCGTTCCTTCCCGCCCCCGGGTAATCCCCCGTCCGGGAAATCGGTGTCTGCGCATATTGTATATACAGGCTTATACATCTGATCGCAGACCCATCCGCAGGCTGATGAAGCCTGTGGATGCGGCAGCAATTTCACCAATGACGGGGGGAGACAGCGCATGAGTTCACCATCTGCAGGCAGCCTGCACCGAGGGCTGTCGGCCCGCCATATCCGCTTCATGGCACTGGGCTCGGCCATAGGCACGGGGCTGTTCTACGGCTCGGCCAAGGCCATACAGCAGGCGGGGCCCTCGGTGCTGATCGCCTACCTGCTGGCGGGCGCGGCGGTCTACATGGTGATGCGCGCGCTGGGCGAGATGGCCGTGCACAACCCCGTGCCCGGCTCCTTCGGCCAGTACGCCAGCGACTACCTGGGACCGTTCGCCGGCTTCGTCACGGGCTGGACCTATACCTTCGAGATGGTCATCGTCTGCCTGGCCGACGTGACGGCCTTCGGCATCTACATGGGGTTCTGGTTTCCCGAGGTGCCGCGCTGGATCTGGGTGCTGTCCATCGTCTGCTTCATCGGCGCGCTCAACCTGTGCTCGGTCAAGGTGTTCGGCGAGATGGAGTTCTGGCTGTCCCTGCTCAAGGTGGCGGCCATCATCGCCATGATCGGCGGCGGCCTGGGCATCATGGTGTTCGGCTTCGGCATGGCGGCCGGCCAGGCGCCGACCGGCGTGCAGAACCTGTGGGTGCACGGCGGCTTCATGCCCAATGGCGTCTCGGGGCTGATTGCATCGCTGGCAGTGGTGGTGTTCGCGTTCGGCGGCATCGAGATCATCGGCATCTCGGCCGGCGAGGCCAAGGACCCGGCGCGCGTGATCCCGCGCGCCATCAACGCCGTACCGCTGCGCATCCTGCTGTTCTACGTGCTCACGCTGTTCGTGCTGATGAGCATCTTCCCCTGGCCACAGATCGGCAGCCAGGGCAGCCCCTTCGTGCAGATCTTCAGCGGCCTGGGCATTTCCTCGGCCGCCACCATCCTCAACATCGTGGTGATCTCGGCGGCCGTGTCGGCCATCAACAGCGACATCTTCGGTGCCGGCCGCATGCTGTACGGCATGGCGCACCAGGGCCAGGCCCCCGCCGGCTTCGGCCGCGTCTCGCGCCATGGCGTGCCCTGGATGACGGTGGTGGTGATGGCCGTGGCGCTGCTGGCCGGCGTGGTGCTGAACTACCTGATCCCCGAGGACGTGTTCCTGCTGATCGCCTCCATCGCCACCTTCGCCACGGTCTGGGTCTGGCTGATGATCCTGCTGTCGCAGTTCGCGGCGCGCCGCCGCATGAGCCCGCAGCAGGTGGCCGCGCTGAAGTTCCCGGTCCCGCTGTGGCCCGCCGCGCCCCTGGCCGCCATCGCCTTCATGCTGCTGGTGCTGGGCGTGCTCGGCTACTTCCCCCACACCCGTGCAGCCCTGGTCGTGGGCGGCCTGTGGATCGTGCTGCTGGGCGCTGCCTACCTGCTGTGGGTGCGCCCCGCCGCCGCGCGTGCGCAGAGCGAGGCCATGCGGCCTGCGGCGAACGCGAACCCTTAGTCGAACTCGACCTCGGTGGCCACCACCATCGCGCCATCGACCGAGAGCCGGCCCTTGACCTCGACCACGCGCCCCACGGCAATTTGGGCAGCGCTGCCATCCTCGAAGCGCGCATTGCGATAGTCCACGCGCACGCCGCGCAGCTCGAAGATGCCGGCCAGGCTGTCGACAGCGGTGATGCGGCCCTCGATCTCGAAGCCATCGTCACTGTCCAGCCGCAGCTTGCGCTCGACCTCGGAGGCGCGAAGCACCCCGTCCTGGAACATACCCTCGACCTCGACCAGGTCGCCCACGGCAAGGCCTGCGGGCAGGCGTGTGGCGCTGCCCGCGTCCACGCTCAGGCCGTCCACGACGAAGCGGGTCGGCGAGTCCATGCGGGTGATATGGCCGGTGACGTCCGCCTCCACGCCTGCCTGTTCGGGCAGCGTGGGACGCTGCACCGACAGTGCGGTGGCCACCCACAGGCCGGCGGCATCTGGCTGGCGCGCCAGGCGCAGGCTGACCACGTCGCCGGCAGCCAGCGCGGCGGCAACCTGCACGCCGCTCCAGTTGACGATGGCCTCGCCGATGCGCAGGGTGCGGCGCGACGCGTCAACGGCATCGACAGGCGCGCGCAGGCGCCAGGGCTCGTCGGCGTCATCCTCGATCTCGATGCGGCTGGCAAGAATGCGGCCCTGCGCATCGCGCAGGCCGTGGACTTCCAGCACACGGCCGACCTGCAGCGCCGCCGCGCGGCCGTCCTCGAACACCGTGGCCGCATCGACGATCACGGTCTGGCCCAGTACGGTCAGCCGGCCGCCCACAACCGCGCTCAACGGACCTTCCAGATCGCTGCGCACAAGAATCTGGCGGGCCATGGCGCGCGCCACACCATCGCTTCCGGTGGTCACGGGGTCGGCCGTGACATGGACCGCCATGCCCAGCTTGAGCGCATCGCTGGCCAGCAGGACGCCATCGCCATCGGTGATCCGGGCCTGGCGCTCGTCATACCGCACCCCATTGACCAGGATGGAGCCGAAGCCGTCAATGGTGCCCGACGCATAGCTGGCGCTGGGAGTGACCGGCGTGGGGGCGGGCTTGTCAGCCCCGCCGCCGCCACCGCCGCAGGCGGCCAGCAGCACGGACAGCGAGAGCGCGCCAGCGCCCAGGGCCCGGTGCAATGGCGGGGCGGAGCGGGAAAAGCGAAGAAAATGCATGGTGTTCGATGCCAGAAAGAAACAGATGAAAAGGCACCGCGGCGGGGCCATCGGTGCAACCGCCTGCAGTGTCGGCAAAGGCGCCTAAACCGCGCATGAATGGCGCGTTCATGCACTGTTTAAGAACGTGCACATAAGATGCGTTGCCGTGAAACTCCGCCTCGCACTTGCTGCCTTGCTGGCCCTGACGCTGGCGCCCGCCTCTGCCACCACGCCAGCGGAGCATGAAAGCGTGCGCCGCGAGGTGCAGTCGAAGCGCCTGCGGCCCTTGGCGGAAATCCTCCAGGACGTGCAGCAGCGCCACAAAGGGCGCGTCATCGACATCGAACTCGAGCGCGGCGCCGACGGCCGGCGCTGGTACGAAATCAAGCTCGCCAATGGCCAGCGCACGGAGATCTATATCGATGCAGTCACGGGACAGGACATCCCCCGGCCGGGCGCGACCACCGCCGTGCTGATACCCATGTCCGCCGTGGCGGCAGCCGTCACCCGCTTGCATCCCGGCACCGTGCTGCAGATCGAGCTGGAGGAAACGCGCAGCCCCAGGCCCTACTACGAGATCCAGCTGCTCACGCGCGAAGGCCGTGAGCAGCTGCTGCGCGCCGACGCCCAGACGGGCCGCATCCTGGTGGAGCCTGTCCTGAGTCGGGAGCAGGCCGCCACGCTGCAACCGCTGCCGCGCATTCTTGAGGAACTGGAGCGCAAGTACCAGGCCCGCGCCACAGAGGCCGAGCTCAAGATCGACGTCCGGCAGCGCGCCTACTACGAGGTCGAGTTGCAGCTGAGCGCCGGCCGCAGCATCGAAGTGCATGTGGATGCGTACAGCGGCCAGCCCATCGAAGAGGACGGACTGCGCTGATGCGGGTGCTCATCGTCGAAGACGACGCCGATCTTGCTGCAGGCCTGCAGGCCATCCTGCAGGAGGCCGGCATGCTGGCCGAGTGCTGCGCGGACGGCCGCCTCGCCCAGGAACTGGGCAGCGTCGAACACTATGACGCCGCCTTGCTGGACCTGGGGCTGCCAGGACAGGACGGCGTCTCGGTGCTGCGCCATTGGCGCGAGCAGGGCCGCTCCTTTCCCGTGCTGGTGCTCACGGCCCGCAACCGCTGGAGCGACAAGCTCACGGCCTTCCAGGCCGGCGCAGACGACTACCTGACCAAGCCCTTTCTGCACGAGGAGGTCGTCACGCGGCTGCGCGTGCTGCACCGGCGCGCAGCAGGCGGCAGCCGGCCCCTGGTGCAGATAGGCCCGCTGGCCTACGACACCATGGCAGACCGCTTCACGCTCGAAGGTCGGCCGCTTGCGCTGACCGCGCAGGAGCAACGCATCCTGAGCTTTCTGACCAACCGGCATGGACAGCTCGTCAGCCGCGCCGACATCAGCGAGCATGTCTACGCACGCGACCTGGACCCGGACTCCAACACCGTGGACGTGCTGGTCGGCCGCATCCGCCGCAAACTGTCCCCGCATGGCCTGATCCATACCGAGCGCGGACGGGGCTTTCGCCTGCAGCAGGCCAGCGGCGACCATGCGTCCTAGGCACTGGGGCCTGTCGGAGCGCCTGCTGGCACTGAGCCTGGTGGCCACGCTGGCCTGCGGCACGGCCGCCAGCTGGCTGCTGCGCGAGCAGTTGCACGATGCGGTGCTGCGCAGCTTCAAGGCCGGCCTGCAGGACCGTGCCGAGCGGCTGCAGGCCGAGCTGCAGTCCCCTGGGCCCCTGACCGGACAGGGCACGCGGCTCAATCGCGGCGAGTTCGGCCGCATTTTCTCGGGCTGGTACTGGACACTGGAGCAGGACGGGCGGCTGCAGCAGTCGCGCTCGGTCTGGGACGACAGCCTGGAGCTGGACGACGCCCGTCCCTGGCCCCGGAACAAGGGCAGCGAGACGCTGCTGTCGCTGCGCGGGCCGCAGGGGCGCGAACTGCTGGGCCTGCGCCGCAGCTTCGATGTCGCGGGCCGGCGCGTGCAGCTGCATGTCTTCGGCCCGCTGGACGGTACGCGCCAGGAATGGCGCCGCATCGACCGCATCCTGCTGGTCACCGAGCTGGGCCTGGTCGCCGCGCTGCTGCTGTGCACGGTGGCGCTGGTGCGCCTGGGATTGCAGCCGCTGCGCAGCCTGCAGCAGGCGCTGCAGGACATGGAAGACGGCACACGCACGCAGCTGGGGCGGCACTTCGGCCCCGACCTGGACCCGATTGCCGAGGCCGTGGACCAGGTGCTGCAGCGCAATGCCCAGGTCGTAGAGCGCGCGCGCCACCAGGCGGCCGACCTGAGCCATGCGCTCAAGAAGCCGCTGGCCGTGCTCGGCATCCAGGCACGCGGCCATCAGGTCGATGGCCCGTGGCTGCGTGACCAGGTACAGGCCATGTCCCACACCATCGACCGCCATCTGGCGCGCTTCGCCAGCGGCGCCGGCAGCGCCGGCAGCGTGGCGCTGGATGAGGTGCTGGCCCGGCTGCTGGATGCCATGCGCCAGATCCACGCCCAGCGGCGCCTGTCCTGGTCCATGCAGACCTCCACGCCGCTGCCCGGCCATGGGCTGCGCTGGCGCGGCGCGGCCTCGGACCTGGAGGAGATGGCGGGAAACCTGCTGGACAACGCCGGCAAGTGGGCGCGCAGCCGCGTCACGCTGGCCGTGTGCCAGGACGGCACGACGACGCTGCTGCAGATCGATGACGACGGCCCAGGCCTGGCGCCGGAGCATCTCGCGCAGGCCATGGAGCGCGGTGTCCGCTTCGACGAACAGGCCCAGGGCCACGGCCTGGGCCTGGCCATCGTGCGCGACATCGCCGAGACCTATGGTGGATCGCTGGAGATGGGGCCCAGCCCGCTGGGCGGGTTGCGCTGCACGCTGCGCCTGGGCTGAGCACGGCGCCGGGCAGCGCTCAGCGCGAGGCGTCGGGCAGTTCGATCTTGACTTCGAGCACTTCGAGGTTTTCCTGGCGCTCCAGGTGCACCTTGATGTCGTTGACGTCGATGTCCACGTACTTGGAGATCACCGCCATCAGCTCCTTTTGCAGCGCAGGCAGGTAGTCGGGACCGCCGCCGTTGCCGCCCACGCGTTCGCGCGCGAGGATGATCTGCAGGCGCTCCTTGGCCACCGAGGCCGTCTTCTTCTTTTCTCCGAGCAGGAAAGAGAGCATGGACATGGCCGCTTACCTCCCCCCGAACATGCGTTTGAAGAAGCCGGGCTTTTGCGCTTCGGTGAAGCGCATGGGCTTTTCCTCGCCCAGGAAGCGCGCGACCACGTCCTGGTAGGCCTCGGCCACGTCCGAGCCCTGCATGTGCACGGCGGGAATGCCCTGGTTGGAGGCCTGCAGCACGGTTTCGGACTCGGGCACGACACCGATCAGCTCGATGCGCAGGATGTCCTGGATGTCCTCCAGCGACAGCATCTGGCCGTCCTGCACGCGGTTGGGGTTGTAGCGCGTGATCAGCAGGTGCTCCTTGACGCTCTCGCCCGCAATGGCGCGCGCGGTCTTGGAGCTGAGCATGCCCAGGATGCGGTCTGAGTCGCGCACCGAGGAGACTTCGGGGTTGGTCACGACCAGGGCCTCGTCGGCGAAGTGCATGGCGATCAGGGCGCCGCTTTCGATGCCGGCCGGCGAGTCGCAGATGATGTACTCGAAGTCCATGCCCGCCAGGTCGTCCAGGATCTTCTTGACGCCGTCCTGCGTCAGCGCATCCTTGTCACGCGTCTGGGAGGCGGCCAGCACGAAGAGGTTGTCGCACTGCTTGTCCTTGATCAGGGCCTGGTTGAGGTTGGCCTCGCCCTGGATGACGTTGATCAGGTCGTAGACCACGCGGCGCTCGCAGCCCATGATCAGGTCCAGGTTGCGCAGGCCCACGTCGAAATCGATGACGGCGGTCTTGTGCCCGCGCAATGCGAGGCCCGATGCGAAGCTGGCGCTGGTGGTGGTCTTGCCCACGCCACCCTTGCCGGAGGTCACGACGACTATTTTGGCCATGTTTGCACGGTTCCTTAAAGACTGGAGAGCAAAGAAGAGGGGTCCGGTGTCATACCGGCTCGATGAGGATTTTCTCGCCGTCGAGACGCACCTTGGCGGGCCTGGCAGCCACGTCCGCCGGGAGATCGGTCTCGATTGTGCGATAGATGCCGGCAATCGACAGCAGCTGTGCTTCCATGCAGGTGCTGAAGATGCGCGCCTCGGTGTTGCCGCGCGCCCCGGCGATGGCCCTGCCGCGCAGCGGCGCGTAGACATGGACGTTGCCGTCGGCGATGACTTCGGCACCATAGCTGACCATGGCCAGCACCACGATGTCGGTGCCGCGCGCATAGACGCGCTGGCCCGAGCGCAGCGGCTTGTCCACGATGAGGGCGTCGGCCTGGGGTGCAGGCACCTCGCGCACCACCTCGACCTCGCGCACGACTTCCTGGATCTCGATCTCGGGCACCGTGGGCCGCACGGGTGCGGCCTCGGGCGCGGGCGCCAGGCCTGCGGCACGCGCCGCCTCCATCTGCGCCGGGCTGCCGCCGCGCACGGCCACGGGCACGGTGCGGTGAAAGCGCAGCGCCTCCACGAGCACGGCGAAGTCGATGGCCTCCTCGGCCTCGCGCACATGGGTCAGGTCGATCAGTACGGGGTCGTTGTCGAAGAAATCCGGGTCGTCGGCCAGGCGCTGGGCCAGGTCGGCCACAAGCGCACGTACGTCGGTATCCCGCAGGGTCACGGCCACCACGGGCAGCTGCGCGCTCTTGAGGTCGAAGCTGGGGCGGGCAGTACTCGTCGTTTCAACGGCCATGGGACTGGGAGTGCGGTGGATGGGAGAGTTGCCTCTCGACGCGCAAAGTGTACTGTGTGCGCAGTACATGGGCGCCCACTCCCGCCGGGAGGCCGGCACCGGGGAGTGTCCATTTGTGTTGTGTCACATACGGCCCATGCCCCCGTGGCGGGGGCCGGGCGGGCCCGGTCACTGAAACCGGGGCTTACGCTTCTCCACGAAGGCCATCACGGCCTCGCGGTGGTCGGCAGTCTTGTGGGCCAGGGCCTGGTAGCCGGCGGACAGCTCCAGCAGCGACTCCAGCGTGCTGTGCTCACCCTCGCGCAGCAGGCGCTTGGTCATGCGCATCACGGCGCCGGGGTTGGCGGCGATCTTGTCAGCCAGCGCGCGCGCCGTGGCCAGCAGCTGGTCGGCGGGCACGACGCGGCTGACCAGGCCGCAGGCCAGGGCCTGCTGCGCGTCGATGGCCTCGCCCGTGAATGCCATCTCGGCCGCCTTGGCGCGACCCACGGCGCGCGGCAGCAGCCAGGCCCCCCCGTCCCCGGGGACGATGCCCACGCGCACGAAGCTCTCGGCAAAGGTGGCCGTCTCGCTGGCGATGCGGATGTCGCACATGCAGGTCAGGTCCAGCCCCGCGCCGATGGCCGGGCCGTTGATGGCGCAGATCACGGGCACGTCCAGCTGGGTCAGGGCACGCGGAATGCGCTGTATGCCCTGGCGGTACTCCTCGCGGATGGCGTCGGGCGTGAGCGCGTCGTCGAAGAAGCGCTGCATGTCCTTGACGTTGCCGCCCGAGCTGAAGATGGGGCCCGCGCCCGTGAGGATGACGGCCTTGACCGAGGCATCGCGCCGGATCTCGTCGCAGACCTGCACGAATTCCTCCACGGCCGTGTTGCCCGTGAGCGCGTTGCGCGTCTCGGGCTGGTTCATGGTGAGGGTCCAGATGGCGCCGTCGCGCTCGATGTTCAGAAAGGGCATGGATGGGGTTCCTTCGAGAGCCTGTCAGGCGGTGATATCGGTGGTGGAGCGGATCAGATCCAGGGTGCTGCCCGCGTGGCCATGGACCAGCGCGGCGCCTGCCACACCGTGCCAGTACGACTCGGAGCCCGCCGTCTGGCGCCAGGCATGCAGGCGGCGCGTGAGCAGTTGCAGGTCGTATTCCTCGGTGAAGCCCATGGCGCCGTGGATGGCGTGGGCCGCCTCGGCCACGGCCAGCGCGGCCTGGCTGCAGCGCGCCTTGGCCACGGCCACGCGCAGCCGATCGGGGAAGACGCCCTGCCCCGCGCAGCCCAGCCGGGCGGCCATGCGCGCGGCGAAGACATGCTCGCTCATCACCGCCAGCTGGTGCTGAATGGCCTGGAACTTGCCGATGGGGCGGCCGAACTGCTGGCGGTCATTCGCATACTGCAGCGTGCGCTGGAACACCTCCATGAGCGCGCCCGCGAGCTGCGCCGCCACCAGGCCGGCCTGCAGCGTGCGCAGGTCCAGCCCATCCGGCAGGGCGATAGCGGGAGCAGATGCCGCGCGGACCTGATCGGCGCTCCAGCGCAGGTTCACGTCCAAGCAGAAGGCCGCCGGCTCGGACTGCGCCTGCGCCACGGGCAGCAGGCTCCAGCCCTGCGCATGCTGCACCAGCACGCTGTCCGCCACCGCGCCCAGGCGCACGGGTTCGCAGTGCAGGCTGCCATCCGGCTGGAGCAGGCCTTGCGCCAACGCGATGGCGCCTGGTGGACGCTCCGCCCCCGCGCCCGCCAACAGCGCGCGCGCCAGCATGGTTTCGCCCAGCGGCACGGGCAGCGCATGGGCGCCGGCCTGCGACCACACATCGAACAGCTGCGCCAGCGCCAGCCCCGCGCCGCCCGCGTGCTCAGGCACCAGGGCATCGGCAAAGCCGGCCTGCTCCAGCGATTGCCACAGCGCCCGGGGCGAGCCCCCGGCCTCGATGGCGCGCACCCGCGCGGGCGTGCACTCGCCCTGCAGCAGCTGGCGTGCGGCATCGGCAAACAAATCGTCTTCCATGTCTCTCTCCATTCATGACACATGACGCCAGGCCTTGGGCGTTCCGTTTGAAACTGGCGCGCCCCAACTCAAGGGGAACCTTATTCAACGCAGGCCGAGGCCACGCGCGATCATTCCGCGCAGGATGTCGCGCGTGCCGCCGCGCAGCGAGTACGAAGGTGCCACCTCGGTCACGTAGTTGAGGGTGCGCAGCAGCTCCAGCGGAACCTCGGACGCCTCGCGTGCGAACAGGTCGTCGGCGATGGCGGCGGGAATGGACTGCTCCAGCGTCGTGCCCAGCTCCTTGACCAGGGCCGCCTCGACGATGGGGCTTTCGCCGCGCACCAGCTTGTCCTGCACGGCCACCGACATGGCGCGCAGCGGGGCCAGCTCGGTGAACACGCGGCCGGCCAGGCGCAGCGCGCCTTCGCTGCGCTCGCCCGTTGCACGCAGCCAGGCCAGCCATTCGTCGAACAGCACGATGCTGGAGAACAGCCGCTCGGGTCCGCTGCGCTCGAAGGCCAGCTCGGCCGTGACCTGCTCCCAGCCCTGGCCTTCCTGGCCGATCAGGGCGTCGGGCGGCAGCTGCACGTTGTCGAAGAAGACTTCGCAGAAATGGCTGTCGCCCGAGAGGTCGGTGATGGGCCGCACGGTCACGCCCGGCAGCGACAGGTCCACGATGACCTGGGACAGCCCCTTGTGCCGGTCACCCGCCTCGCCCGAGGTGCGCACCAGGGCGATCATGTAGTGGCAGTGGTGGGCGTTGGTGGTCCAGATCTTCTGGCCGTTGAGCACGAAGCCCTTGTCGTTCGGCGCGGCGCGCGTCTTCACGCTGGCCAGGTCCGAGCCCGCGCCGGGCTCGCTCATGCCAATGCAAAAGAAGGCCTCGCCCCGGCAGATGCGCGGCAGGTAGAACCGCTTTTGCGCCTCGGTGCCGTACTTGAGGATCAGCGGGCCGCTCTGGCGGTCGGCAATCCAGTGCGAGCCCACGGGCGCGCCGCAGGCCAGGTATTCCTCCACCAGCACATAGCGCGTGAAGGCGCTGCGCCCGCCACCGCCGTACTCGCGCGGCAGGGTGACGCCAATCCAGCCCTTTTCGCCCAGTTGCCGGCTCAGTTCGGCGCTGTAGCCGCCCCAGGAGCGCGCACGCACATGGGGCGGCAGGCCGCTTATGGCCTGGGCGAGGAAGGCGCGCACCTCGGCGCGCAGGGCTTCGTCCTCGGCGGGGATGCGGGTCAGGGCAAGGGAATCAAGCACGCTCATTGCAGGGCTCCATGGTTGGACCCCACTCTAGGCAGCCAGTCTGTCGCAGTCCAATATTAAAAACCGAGCCACTGATACCGTTTGAATATCAGGCGGCCTGTGCCTTGGCATGCTGCGCCGCAAAGCCCACATACCAGTCCAGGCAGCCCGGGTTGGCCATGGCCTCCTTGTTGACCACCTTGTCCAGCGGCTGGCCCAGCATCAGCTTCTTGATGGGCAGCTCCTGCTTCTTGCCGCTGAGCGTGCGCGGGATCTCGGCCACCTGCACGATCTCGTCGGGCACGAAGCGCGGCGACAGGGCCTGGCGGATGGCGCCCTGCAGGCGCGCGCGCAGGGCGTCGTCCAGATCCACGCCCGGGCGCAGCACCACGAACAGCGGCATGTAGCTTTCGCGGCCCAGGTATTCGAGGTCCACGACCATGGAGTCCAGCACTTCGGGCAGGGCCTCGACGGCGCTGTAGATCTCGCTGGTGCCCATGCGCAGGCCGTGGCGGTTGATGGTGGCGTCGCTGCGGCCGTAGATGATGCAGCCGCCCTCCGGGAGGATGCGTATCCAGTCGCCGTGGCGCCAGACCGGGCCCATGGCGGCGGGGCCGTCGCCGCCGCCGGGCGCGCGGCCATGGCCGGCCGGGTACATGTCGAAGTAGCTGGACAGGTAGCGCTTGCCGTCCGCATCGCCCCACAGGTACAGGGGCATGGAGGGAATGGGCTGGGTGCAGACCAGCTCGCCCACCTCGTCGATGACGGGCTGGCCCTGCTCGTTCCACGCCTCCACGGCCGCGCCCAGCTGGCGGCACTGCATGATGCCCGGCTGCTGCGGCAGTTCGCGGTGGCCACCGATGAAGGCGCCCGCAAAGTCGGTGCCCCCCGAGATGTTGTTCCACCAGATGTCAGGCCGCCCCATGCTGGCGAACTGCGCCGTGCCCCAGCTTTGCACCTCCGGCGACAGCGGCGAGCCCGTGGTGCCCAAGCTGCGGATGCGCGACAGGTCGCCGCACTGGGCCAGGTCCACGCCGGCCTTCATGCAGTTGGCGTAGAAGGCCGCGCCCGAGCCGAAGCTGGTCACGCCGGTCTCGGCCGCGAAGCGCCACAGCACGCCCCAGTCGGGCCTGTCCTTGCTGCCGCCGGGGCTGCCGTCGAAGATCACGCAGGTGGTGCCGCCCAGCAGGCCCGAGACCTGGGCGTTCCACATCACCCAGCCCGTGGAGCTGTACCAGTGGTAGCGCTCGCCCCAGCTGTTGGGGTGGTAGCTGCAGCCCACGTCGTTGTGCAGGGCCTTGAGCTGCAGGGCCACCAGCACCATGCCGCCATGGCCGTGGACGATGGGCTTGGGCAGGCCGGTGGTGCCGCTGGAGTAGACGATCCACAGCGGATGGTCGAAGGGCAGCCATTCGGGCTCGAAGGCCGCCGTGGCCGCGTCGTCGCGCGCTGTGACTTGGCCGTAGTCGGCGGCATCGGCCAGCCTCGCCTGCAGATCCAGGTTGGGCACAAGGACCACATGCTCCACGCTGGGCAGGCCTGCGCGCAGCTCCGCCAGCACGGCCATGCGGTCGATATCGCGCCCGGCGTAGTGCACGCCATCGACGGCGATCAGCGCCTTGGGCGCGATCTGGCGAAAGCGGTCCAGCACCGCGTTGGTGCCCATGTCGGGCGCGCAGATGCTCCAGACGGCGCCCAGGCTGGCCGTGGCCAGCAGGGCGACCATGGCCTCGGGAATGTTGGGCAGGTAGGCGGCCACGCGGTCGCCGCGGCCCACGCCCTGGGCTTTCAGGTGCAGGGCCAGGGCGGCGACCTGCCGGCGCAGGTCGGGCCAGGACAGTTCGCGGTGGCGGCCCGTCTCGTTGCGGCTGACCACGGCGGGCATGCCTGCCGCATGGGCGGCATCCACATGGCGCAGCGCCTGGCGCGTGTAGTTGATCTGGGCACCCGGAAACCACTGGGCGCCGGGCATGGTGTTGCGCTCCAGCACGGCCGTGTGCGGCGTGGGCGACTGCAGCGCGTTGTAGTCCCAGATGCTTTGCCAGAAGGCGTCCAGGTCGGTGACCGACCAGCGCCACAGCGCGTCGTAGCTGTCGAACTGCAGGCCGTGGCGCTCGCGCAGCCAGTCCTGGTACAGGCGGATCTGGGGGATGAAGGCAGGGGTATGGCTCATGACCGGCCACGGTACGCGCGCGCTGCCCGCGAGCCCAGACGGGAAAGCCACTAGCCTGGCACCTGGGCGACAAAGTCTGCGGGCCGGATCGCGTATCTCCGCACAAACACTGGGAAAAAATTTCCGCTCCACCCCACCTGCCAGAAAACAAATGCCTCTAATATCGCGCCAATTTTTTACAAGGAGCGATGCCACATGGGCCTTTTCCAATGGACGGAAAAATCCGCCAACCAGCTGCAACGGGGAGGCGTGATCGGCCCCGATGAGCGCCTGCCCTGGCCCCAGACCGGGCTGATGGGCATACAGCACGTGATCGCCATGTTCGGCTCCACCGTGCTGGCGCCCATCCTCATGGGGTTCGACCCCAACGTGGCCGTGCTCATGAGCGGCATCGGCACGCTGATCTTCTTCCTGATCACGGGCGGCAAGGTGCCCAGCTACCTGGGCTCGTCCTTTGCCTTCATCGGCGTGGTGATCGCCGCCACGGCCTATGGCGGCAAGGGCGCCAACGGCAACATCGGCGTGGCGCTGGGCGGCATCATTGCCTGCGGCGCGGTCTATGCGCTGATCGGCCTGGTGGTGCAGATGGTGGGCACGCGCTGGATCGAGCGCTTCATGCCGCCCGTGGTCACGGGCGCCGTGGTGGCCGTGATCGGGCTGAACCTGGCGGCCATCCCCGTCAAGAACATGGCGGCCAACAACTTCGAATCGTGGATGCAGGCCCTGACCTTCGTCTGCGTGGGCCTGGTGGCCGTGTTCACGCGCGGCATGGTGCAGCGCCTGCTGATCCTGGTGGGCCTGATCGCCGCCAGCCTGCTGTACGGCCTGTTCACCAATGTGCTGGGCATGGGCAAGCCCGTGGACCTGTCGGGCGTGATCAACGCCGCCTGGTTCGGCCTGCCCCAGTTCCACGCGCCCGTGTTCAGCGGCCCGGCCATGGTGCTCATCGTGCCCGTGGTCATCATCCTGGTGGCCGAGAACCTGGGCCACATCAAGGCCGTGACCGCCATGACCGGCAAGAACCTGGACCAGTACATGGGCCGGGCCTTCATCGGCGACGGCGTGGCCACCATGGTCAGCGGCGCGGCCGGCGGCACCGGCGTGACCACCTATGCCGAGAACATCGGCGTGATGGCCGCCACGCGCATCTACTCGACGGCCGTGTTCTTCGTGGCCGCCGTCCTGGCGGTGCTGCTGGGCTTCTCGCCCAAGTTCGGCGCGCTGATCCAGGCGATCCCGCTGCCCGTGATGGGCGGCGTGTCCATCGTGGTGTTCGGCCTGATCGCCGTGGCCGGCGCCAAGATCTGGGTGGACAACCGCGTGGACTTCTCGCAGAACAAGAACCTGATCGTGGCGGCCATCACCCTGATCCTGGGCACGGGCGACTTCACGCTCAAGTTCGGCGACTTCGCGCTGGGCGGCATCGGGACCGCGACTTTCGGCGCCATCATCCTGTACGCGCTGCTGGATCATGCACGCGACGATCAGCCACTGATTCACTGAATGTGAGCACACGCAAACATTCTTTGAGCCTTTGACTGCGCGGCAGGGCCTTTACGGGGAAACCCGAAGCCCCCTGCCAGCGCTGCTACCATCGGTTTCCGGAGATATACCGCCCTTGCGTTCTTGCATGGGGCGGTTTTTTTTAGGCTTGCAAGCCAGCGCTGCGGCACCCTGCCGGCTGGCGCGAGCCGTCAGCCGGAGCCATAGATGTCCCTCGCAGACCGCGTACGTTTCCCAGAATTCCTTTCGCGCACCATGACGGCCGAGCAGGCCGCCGCCCTGATCCCCCACGGCGTCAACGTCGGCATGAGCGGATTCACGGGCGCGGGCTACCCCAAGGCCCTGCCCCAGGCCATCGCCCAGCACGCCAAGAGCGAACACGCGGCCGGCCGGCCCTACAAGATCAATGTCTGGACCGGCGCCTCCACGGCCGCCGAGATGGACGGCGCCCTGGCCGAGGCCGGCGCACTGGGCCAGCGCCTGCCCTTCAACACCGACCCGACCTGCCGCGCCAGGATCAATGCCGGCGAGATCGACTTCATCGACATGCACCTGTCCCACGTGGCCCAGCATGCGTGGTTCGGCTTCCTGGGCCCCATGAGCGTGGCCGTGGTCGAGGTGCTGGGCGTGACCGAGGACGGACGCCTCATCCCCTCCACCGCCGTGGGCAACAACAAGACCTGGCTGGAGATCGCCGACAAGGTGATCCTGGAGGTCAACACCAAGCCGCCGGCCAAGATGGAAGGCATGCACGACATCTACTACGGCACGGCCATCCCGCCGCGCCGCGTGCCCATTGCCCTGACCCATGCCGATGACCGCATCGGCGAGCCCTACCTGCGCGTGGACCCGGCCAAGGTGGTCGCCGTGGTCGAAACCCACAAGGGCGACCGCGACAACGTCTTCGCCCAGCCCGACGCCAACTCCAACCTGATCGCCGCGTCCATCATCGACTTCCTCGCGCACGAGATGAAGATGGGCCGCCTGCCCAAGGAGATGCTGCCCATCCAGTCGGGCGTGGGCAACGTGGCCAACGCCGTGCTGGCCGGCCTGCTGACGGGGCCGTTCGAGAACCTGCTGGGCTTCACCGAGGTGCTGCAGGACGGCATGCTGGACCTGCTGCGCGCAGGCAAGATGAGCCGCGCCTCGGCCACCTCGATCTCGCTGTCCGGCAGCGCCTACAGGGACTTCGAGGAGAACATCGACTTCTACCGCGAGCGCATCATCCTGCGCCCCCAGGAGATCAGCAACCACCCCGAGCTGGTGCGCCGCCTGGGCGTGATCGCCATGAACTCCATGATCGAGGCCGACATCTACGGCAACATCAACTCCACCCACGTCATGGGCACGGGGATGATGAACGGCATCGGCGGCTCGGGCGACTTCGCGCGCAACGGCTACCTGTCCTTCTTCGTCACGCCCTCGGTGGCCAAGGGCGGCAAGATCAGCTGCATCGTGCCCATGTGCTCGCATGTGGACCATACCGAGCACGACACGCAGATCATCGTCACCGAGCAGGGCCTGGCCGACCTGCGCGGCCTGTCGCCGCGCAAGCGCGCCCAGGTCATCATCGACCGCTGCGCCCATCCCGACTTCCGCCCCCAGCTGCAGGACTACTTCGACCGCGCCCAGCGCCAGGGCGCGCTGCACACGCCCCACATCCTGGGCGAAGCGCTGAGCTGGCACCAGCGCTTTGTCGAAACGGGCGACATGCGCGCCTGAACCGCGCAAGCGCGCCAGCGCGCAGTCTCCTGGGCTACAGGCGGCCATCGGCATGGCTGCCCGGACTGGCGTAGCATGCAAGGACGGCCCACGGGGCCGTCTTTTTCGTTGCACCCACAGGACTTCTCCCATGCCGATCTGGAAGCGCAGCTTCACCCTTGAAGACATCACCTCGCTGAGCGCCGACACGGCCGTCTCGCACCTGGGCATCGAGTTCACCGAGATCGGTGACGACTTCCTGCGCGGCCGCGTGCACGTGGACCAGCGCACCTGCCAGCCCTACGGCATCCTGCACGGCGGCGTGAACGTGGTGCTGGCCGAGACCCTGGGCTCGGTGGCCGCGGCCTGCTCCATCCCCGAGGGCTGGCGCAGCGTGGGCCTGAACGTCTCGGCCAACCATGTGCGCGCCGCGCGCCAGGGCTGGGTCACGGGCACGGCCCGCCCCGTGCACCTGGGCCAGACCACCCATGTCTGGGCCATCGAACTGCACGACGAAACCGGCCGCCTGACCTGCACCTGCAGCCTGACCATGGCGCTGCTGCCGCCCACGCATGCGCAGAACGTCAAGCTTGCCGCGCAGCCGCCGGTGGCGGCACAGCCCTGATCAAACCCCCAGCAACTCCGACAGGCGCTCCGGCTGCGCCAGCAGCTCCCGCGAGTCGGCCTGCAGCGCCAGTCGGCCCTTGGCCATGACCACGGCGCGGTCGGTGTGGGCCAGGACCTTTTTGTAGTCGCGGTCCACGATCAGGGTGGAGATGCCGGTGCTGCGGATGGCGGCGATCACGCGCCAGATTTCGGCGACGACCAGGGGGGCCAGGCCTTCGGTGGCTTCGTCGAGGATGAGCAGGCGCGGATGCGTCATCAGCGCGCGGCCTATGGACAGCATCTGCTGCTCGCCGCCTGAGAGCTGGTCGCCGCCGTTGGACAGCCGCTCCGCAAGCCGGGGGAAGGTGTCGAGCACGCGCTCCAGCGTCCAGTGGCGCTCTCCCTGCAGGCCGGGGCGGGCGCTCATGACCAGGTTCTCGCGCACGCTGAGGTTGGGGAAGATGCCGCGCCCCTCTGGCACATAGCCAATGCCCAGCCGCGCCATGCGCTCGGGCGGCGCGCCCGTGCAGTCGCGGCCATCGGCGCGCAGGCGGCCGGAGCGTGCCGGCACATAGCCCATGAGTGTGCGGATCAGCGTGGTCTTGCCCATGCCGTTGCGCCCCAGCAGGCCCACGGCCTGGCCCGCGCCCAGCGCCAAGCTCACGCCCTGCAGGATGTGGCTGTCGCCGTAGTAGGTATGCAGCTCGTCGATGGCGAACATGGGCTCAGTCATCGTCTTCTCCGAGATAGGCAGTACGGACCACGGGATCGACACGGATCTGCGCTGGCGTGCCCGTGGCCACCACGCTGCCGTTGACCATCACGGTGATGCGGTCGGCGATGCGGAACACGGCGTCCATGTCGTGCTCGACCAGCAGTACCGCATGGCCGCGCTTGAGCTCCTGCAGCAGGGCCAGCATGCGCTCGGTCTCCTCGGCGCCCATGCCGGCCAGCGGTTCGTCCAGCAGCAGCACGCGCGGGCCGGTGGCCAGGCACATGGCCACTTCCAGCTGGCGCTTGGCGCCGTGGCTCAGCGTGCCGGCCACGGCCTGGGCCTGCCCGGCCAGGCCCGCACGCTCCAGGGCCGCATGGGCCTGGCGCAGGCTGGCCGCGCAGCGCTGTGCGGACAGACCCAGCTGCCAGGGCCTGAGCGCCATCTGCGCCTGGGCCGCGAGCCGGCAGTTCTCCAGCGCCGAGAACTCGGGAAAGATGGTGGTGCGCTGGTAGCTGCGGCCCACGCCGGCACGCGCACGCCGGGGCTGGGGCATGCGCGTGACGTCCTGGCCGGCGAGCGCAATGCGCCCCGCGCTGGCCGCCAGTTCGCCCGAGAGCATGTTGACCAGGGTGGACTTGCCCGCGCCGTTGGTGCCGATCACGGCATGAACCTCGCCCTCGTGCAGGTCCAGGTCCACGTCGCCCACGGCCGTGAGCCCGCCGAAGCGGCGCGTGAGGCCGCGCACCGAAAGCAGTGCCGCATCAGCCATGTCCGGCCTCCTTGTGGTGGACCTCGTTGTGCACTCCAGCGCGTTGCCGTGCAAGGCCCGCCAGCCCGATCAGCCCCATCAGTCCTTTCGGCAGCAGGGCCACGAGCACGATGATGGCCAGGCCCAGGCTCAGCTGCCAGTGGTCGGCCATGGGGCCGACGATGGCATGCGTGGACAGCACCTCCTTGAGCGCGATGAAGGCCACCGTGCCCAGCACGGCGCCGCGCAGCGAGCCCAGGCCGCCGAGGATGACCATCAGCAGCACCTCGCCCGAGTGGTGCCAGGACAGCAGCTCGGGGTTGACCACGGCATCGCGCACCGCCAGCAAAAAGCCTGCCACGCCAGCCAGCATGCCGGCCAGCACGAAGGCCGCGAGCTTGTACCCGTAGGTGGTGAAGCCGGCCGCACGCATGCGCTGTTCGTTGACGCGTATGCCCGCCAGCGCCGCGCCTAAGCGCGACTGGCGCAGCCCGGCCAGGAAGGCATAGACCAGCATCAGGGCGGCCAGCACCACGTAGTACTGCACGCGCGGGATTTCCATGTCGATGGCGCCCAGCGCGGGCCGGGCCATCAGGTAGATGCCATCGCTGCCGCCGCCGATGCCCGTGTCATGGACCACGAAGTAGGCCATCTGTGCGAAGGCCAGCGTCACCATGATGAAGTAGATGCCGCGCGTGCGCAGGCTCAGCAGGCCCACCAGCAGCGCATAGCCGCCCGAGGCCAGCAGCGCCCAGCCCAGCATGGCCGGCAGGCTGCCGCCCTCGTTGCCTGCGGACAGCACGGCGGCATAGGCGCCCAGGCCCATGAAGGCCGCATGCCCCAGGCTCACCAGGCCCGTACCGCCCACCAGCAGCTGTAGGCTGAGCGCGAAGATGGCCAGGATCATGGTCTTGACCACCAGGCCCGACAGATAATCCGACCACCAGGGGCCGGCCAGCGCCAGCAGCGCCACGCAGGCCAGCGGCACGGCGCAGGCCTGCCATCGGCAGGCGCGCTGCGGCATCTCTACGGGCTGCACAGGCTGCAGGGGCTGCACGGCGGCCGCCAGCAGGGCCGGAGAAGGATTGGATACGGCCATTGTTCAGCTCCTTTGCCCCATCAGGCCCTGGGGCCGCCACACCAGCACCACCGCCATCAGCAGGTAGACGCTCATGCCGCTGAGCTCCTGGAAGAACAGCTTGCCGAAGGTATCGACAAAGCCCACCAGCAGCGAGGCCAGCAGCGCGCCCGTGATCGAGCCGATGCCGCCGATCACCACCACCACGAAGCAGATGATGAGCACGTTGCCGCCCATGCCCGGATAGACCGAACTCATGGGCGCGGCGATCATGCCTGCCAGTGCAGCCAGCGCCACGCCGATGGCGAAGACGATGCGGTACAGGCGCTTCACGTCGATGCCCAGGCCGCGCACCATGTCGCGGTTGCTGGCGCCCGCGCGCACCATCATTCCCAGGCGCGTGCGGTTGACCACCCAGTACAGCGCCAGCGCCACCAGCAGGCACACGCCCGAGGCGAACAGCCGGTACCACGGATAGCTCATGAGCCCGCCCAGCGAGAAGCTGCCCGACAGCCAGCCGGGCAGCGGCACGCCATGCACGTCGTTGCCCGCCAGCAGCGAGCGCAGCTCCTCGAACACCAGGATCAGCCCGAAGGTCATCAGCACCTGCTGCAGGTGCTCGCGCTCGTAGAGGTAGCTGAAGAAGGCCCACTCCAGCGCATAGCCCAGCACCACGGTCAGCGCCACGCCGGCCAGCAGCATGGTGATGAAGTGCTGGCCCAGCAGCGGGGACAGCGCAAAGGCCATGTAGGCGCCGATCATGTAGAAGCTGCCATGGGCCAGGTTGATCACGCCCATGATCCCGAAGATCAGCGTCAGGCCCGAGGCCAGCAGGAACAGCAGCAGCCCGTACTGGACGGCGTTCAGGCACTGCACGAGAAAGGTGGCAAGGTCCATGGCGATGTCCGTATGCGTCCGTATATGAGTGCGCCCCGCGCCTCACATGCGGCAGCCGCGGCCCGTATCGCCCAGGGCCTTGATGGCCACGCCCATGCGCTGGTTCTCCTTGCCCACGACCTTGCGCAGGTACATGTCCTGCACGGGGTTGTGCGACTTGCTGATGGTGAAGTCGCCGCGCGGGCTGGGGATGGTGGCCTTCTCGATGGCCTGGCGGAACTCGGCCTTCTTCGCGATGTCGCCGCCCGCCGCCTTCAGGCCCACGCCCAGCATCTGGGCGGCGTCGTAGCCCTGCACGGCATACACATCGGGCATCAGCTTGTAGGCCTGGGCATAGGCGGAGCGAAAGCGCCGGTCGCGCTCCGTGCCCAGCTCGTCGGCGTAGTGCAGCGTGGTCAGCACCCCCTGGGCGGCCTCGCCCTGGGCCTCCAGCGTGCCGTCGGTCAGAAAGCCCGAGCCGTACAGCGGGATGGTCTTGTGCAGGCCGGCCGCGTGGTAGTCCTTGACGAACTTGACGGCGCCCGCGCCCGCGAAGAAGGCAAACACCGCATCGGGCCTGGCGGCTGCGATCTCGGTCAGCAGGGCCTGGAACTCCACGTTGGGAAAGGGCACGGTGAGCTGCTTGCTGACCTTGCCGCCCTCCTTCTCGAAGCCTTCCTTGAAGGCATTGGTCATCTCCTCGCCGGCCGCGTATTTCCAGGTGATGGTCATGGCGGTTTTCCTGCCTTCCTGCCTGGCCGCCACCACGCCCATGGGATAGGAGGACTGCCAGTTGGAGAAGGACGAACGGAAGATGTTGGGCGCGCACATGGCGCCCGTGACCGCATCGGCGCCCGCATTGGGCACGATGAGCACGGTGCCGCTTTCCTTGGCCGCGCGCGCCATGGCCATGGCCACGCCCGAATGCACGGTGCCCACCAGCACATCGACCTTGTCGCGCTTGATCAGGCGGTTGACGTTGTCCGTGGCCTTGGCCGGATCGGACTCGTCATCGACCTTGAAGAACTCGATCTCGCGCCCGCCCAGCCTGCCGCCCTGCTCGCTCACGAACATGCGAAAGCCGTTCTCTATGGCCGAGCCCAGCGCCGCATAGGTGCCGCTGTAAGGCAGCATGAAGCCGACCTTGATCCTGTCCTGCGCATATGCGCCGCAGGACAGGGAGGCCGTCAGGGCGAGGACGGCCCAGTGTTTGCGATCGGTGTTCATGCGTGTCTCCTTGTGGTGGATGGGTCTTGCTTTGCGGGTCTTGCTCACACAATTCATTTCGGTTCTCCATGGCACTGCCACGCCCCTTGAAACTGGCGCGTCCCAAAGCGAGGGACACCGAGGAAGGGCCGCCCCGCACCGAGGGTGTCGTCCCCCTCCCTCGCTCAGCGAGTAGAGAGGGGGAAGCCGCGTAGCGGCTCAGGGGGTGTACTGGCCTCGCGCTCTCGGAGCCTGAAACGCTGGATCTTTCCGGTGGCGGTCTTGGGAAGTTCGTCCACGAACTCGATGAAGCGCGGGTACTTGTAGGCGGCCAGGCGCTGCTTCACGAAGGCCTTGAGTTCGGCCTCGGTGGCGCTGCAGCCGTCCTTGAGCACGACGAAGGACTTGGTCTTGAGCAGGCCGTCGGCGTCGGTCTTGCCGATCACGGCGGCCTCCAGCACGGCCGGGTGCTGCATCAGCGTGGCCTCGACCTCGAAGGGCGAGACATAGATGCCGCTGACCTTGAGCATGTCGTCGCTGCGCCCGGCATAGGTGTAGTAGCCATCGGCGTCGCGCACGTACTTGTCGCCGCTCTTGAGCCAGCCGCCCTGGAAGGTCTCGCGCGTTTTGTCGCGGTTGCCCCAGTACATGAGGGCGGCGCTGGGGCCCTGGATGAACAGGTCGCCCACCTCGCCATCGGCCACGGGGCGGCCGTCCTCGCCGCGCAGCTCCACGCAATAGCCGTCCACGGGCTTGCCCGTGGTGCCGTAGCGGATGTCGTCGGGCCGGTTGGACAGGAAGATGTGCAGCATCTCGGTGGAGCCGATGCCGTCCACGATGTCGGCGCCGAAATGCGCCTTGAAGCGCTGGGCGATCTCGGCCGGCAGCGCCTCGCCGGCCGAGGAGCACATGCGCAGGCTGACCTGCTCGCGCGCGGGCAGCAGCGGCGAGGCCAGCATGCCCGCAAAGCCCGTGGGCGCGCCGAAGAACACCGTGGGCCGGTGCTGCACCCAGCGCGCAAAGGTGGCCTCGGGTGTGGGCCGCTCGGCCATCAGCAGCACGGTGGCGCCCACGCTCAGCGGAAAGCTCAGGGCATTGCCCAGGCCGTAGGCGAAGTAGAGCTTGGCGGCGGAAAAGCAGATGTCGCCCGGCCCAGACCCAGCACCGGGCCGCCATAGAGTTCGGCCGTCCAGTACGGATTGGCATGCGTGTGGACCGCGCCCTTGGGCTTGCCCGTGGAGCCCGAGGAATACAGCCAGAAGCCCGGGTCATCGCCCAGCGTGGGCGCCGGTGCGGGCAGCGGCGGCTGCGCCGCCAGCCAGGGCTGCAGGGGCGCAAAGCCTGCGGCGCGCGCCGCCGCTTCGTCGCCGGCCACCCAGACATGGCGCACCTCGTTGGGCGCCCGGTCCAGCGCCTGGCGCAGCACGGGCAGCAGCGCATCGCAGGTCAGCACGGCCTGGGCGCGGCTGTGGCCCAGCATGTAGGCGTAGTCGTCGGCCGTGAGCAAGGTGTTCACCGCCACCGGCACCACGCCCGCATACAGCGCGCCCAGAAAGGCCACGGCCCATTCATGGCGGTCGTGCATGAGCAGCAGCACGCGTTCCTCGCGGTGGATGCCCGCCGCCAGCAGGCCGCTGGCCATGCGCTGCGCCTGCTGCTGCAGCTGGCCGTAGCTCAGCGTGCCGTGGTCGTCGATGTAGGCGATCTTGCCGGGCCGCCCCTCATCGAGCGCGAACAGGTGCGCGGCGAAATTGAAGGGCTGGGTGAAGTCGATCATCGGGGTCTCCTTCGACATCGGGCATCCGGCCCGACTTGTGATCTTCCGCACAACATGCAATATTGTGCGTGCATCAGAAAGATAGTTAGAACACCACCGAGCGTCAAGCACTATATTGCATGGCTGGTGTTAACCCCGACTGTTTATCATTCACGCCCTCTTCAAGGAAACTCTATGGACCAGTTCGAGACGGCAGCCCAGTCCGCCGGGGCGGCGGATTCCCTCTCAGAAGCCCCCAGGAACCAGGTGCTGCAGGCGCTGGGCGAGCGTGTGCGCAGCCTGCGCTCGCGCCGGGGCATGACGCGGCGCGCCCTGGCGGCGGCGGCCGATGTCTCGGAGCGCCACCTGGCCAACCTCGAATACGGCACGGGCAACGTGTCGGTGCTGGTCCTGCACCATATTGCACAGGCCCTGCAATGCTCCATGGCCGAGCTGCTGGGCGACGTGACCACCACCAGCGCCGAATGGCTGCTGATCCGCGAGCTGCTGGAAGGCCGCAATGAAGAGGACCTGCGCCGCGTGCGCCTGGCCGCAGGCGAGCTGCTGGGCACGGCGCCCAGCGACCGCCAGCGCCACACGCGCATTGCCCTGATCGGACTGCGCGGCGCAGGCAAGTCCACGCTGGGCCGCATGCTGGCCGAGCAGCTGGGCGTGCCCTTCCTCGAACTCAACCAGGAAATCGAGCGCATTGCGGGCTGCAGCGTGCGCGCCATCCACGACCTGTACGGTGCCAACGCCTACCGCCGCTACGAGCGCCGCGCGCTGGAGGAAGCCGTGCAGATCTACAGCGACGTGGTCATCGCCACGCCGGGCGGCATCGTCTCCGACCCGGCCACCTTCAACGAGCTGCTGTCGCACTGCACCACGGTCTGGCTCAAGGCCCAGCCCGAGGAGCACATGGCCCGCGTCGTGGCCCAGGGCGACACCCGCCCCATGGCCGCCAATCCCGAGGCCATGGACGATCTGCGCAGCATCCTCGAAGGCCGCGCCGGCTTCTACGCCAAGGCCGACCATGTGGTGGATACCAGCGGCCAGACGCTGGAGCAGAGCTTCGATCAGTTGAAGGCACTGTTCCTGCCCGTACGCTGAGACGGCGGCAGCAACCCACGGCATCCAGGCCCCAGGCCTGGATTTTTTTCGCCTGTGCTGGCTGGTGTTTACCCTGGATATGGCCAAAACACGCACTATCGTGCGTGTTGCTGCGTGCATCTTCTGGATGAATCTGCATAATTGTGCCTGCACCGTATCTGCGACTGCACTATTTTTCATCCAAGAGGCCGTCCATGCACCCGTCCAGCCCCACTGTCGATTACCGCACCGAGCCCGCCCAGTACCGCCACTGGTCGTTCACCGTCGAGGGCGCCATCGCCCGCATGCAGCTGAACATCGCCGAGGACGGCGGCATACGGCCCGGCTACAAGCTCAAGCTCAACAGCTACGACCTGGGCGTGGACATCGAGCTGCACGACGCGCTCAACCGCATCCGCTTCGAGCATCCGCAGGTGCGCACCGTCATCGTCACCAGCGGGCGCGACCGCATCTTCTGCTCGGGCGCCAACATCTTCATGCTGGGCGTGTCCAGCCATGCCTGGAAGGTGAACTTCTGCAAGTTCACGAACGAGACGCGCAACGGCATCGAGGACAGCTCGCGCCACTCGGGCCTGAAGTTCCTGGCCGCCGTCAACGGGGCCTGCGCGGGCGGCGGCTACGAGCTGGCCCTGGCCTGCGACGACATCGTGCTGATCGACGACCGCTCCTCCTCCGTCTCCCTGCCCGAGGTGCCGCTGCTGGGCGTGCTGCCCGGCACGGGCGGCCTCACGCGCGTGACCGACAAGCGCCATGTGCGCCATGACCTGGCCGACATCTTCTGCACCAGCGTCGAAGGCGTGCGCGGCCAGCGCGCCGTGGACTGGCGCCTGGTGGATGCCGTGGCCAAGCCCGCGCAGTTCGAGGCCGTGGTGGCCGAGCGCGCGCAGCGCCTGGCCGAGGGCAGCACGCGCCCCGCCAATGCGCAGGGCATCACGCTCACGCGCCTGGAGCGCGCGGCCACGGACGACGCGCTGCACTACCGCCATGTCAGCGTGCAGATCGACCGCGCGCGCCGCAGCGCCACGCTGACCGTGAAGGCGCCCACGCTTGGGCAAGGCCCGCAGCCCGCCACCCTCGAAGCCATCGAGCAGGCCGGCGACGCCTGGTGGCCGCTGGCCATGGGCCGCGAGCTGGACGACGCCATCCTGCACCTGCGCACCAACGAGCTGGACGTGGGCACCTGGCTGCTCAAGACCGAAGGCGATGCCGCCGCCGTGCTGGCCGCAGACGCAGCCCTGCTGGCCCACCAGGACCACTGGCTGGCGCGCGAGACGCTGGGCCTGCTGCGCCGCAGCTTTGCGCGGCTCGATGTGTCCTCGCGCACGCTGTTCGCGCTGATCGAGCCCGGCTCCTGCTTCGTGGGCATGCTGGCCGAGCTGGCCTTCGCGGCCGACCGCGCCTACATGCTGGTTCTGCCAGATGACACCGAGCGCGCCCCGCGCATCCAGCTGGACGAATTCAATTTCGGCCTGCTGCCCCTGGTCAACGACCAGTCGCGCCTGCAGCGCCGCTTCTACGAGGAGGCCGCGCCGCTGGAGGCCGCGCGCGCCGCCACGGGCCGCGCGCTGGACGGCGACCAGGCCCTGGCCCTGGGCCTGGTCACGGCCGCGCCCGACGACATCGACTGGGACGACGAGATCCGCATCGCCATGGAAGAGCGCGCCGCCATGTCGCCCGATGCGCTCACGGGCCTGGAAGCCAACCTGCGCTTTGCCAGCCGCGAGAACATGGTCACGCGCATCTTCGGGCGCCTGTCGGCCTGGCAGAACTGGATCTTCAACCGCCCCAATGCCGTGGGCGACAAGGGCGCTCTCAAGCTCTACGGCACGGGCCAGAAGGCCGGCTTCGACTTCAACCGCGTCTGACCGCAGGCACGCCCCGAAACATCCACGGAGACCCCACCATGAGCGCCATCAACTACAGCGAGAAGATCCCCAACAACGTCAACCTCGGCGAAGACCGCACCCTGCAGCGCGCGCTGGAGAGCTGGCAGCCCAACTTCCTGAACTGGTGGGGCGACGTGGGCCCCGAAGGCTCCACCGACTACGACGTCTACCTGCGCACCGCCATCAGCGTGGACCCCCAGGGCTGGGCCCAGTTCGGCCACGTGAAGATGCGCGACTACCGCTGGGGCATCTTCCTGAACCCGGCCGAGGCCGACCGCAAGGTGCACTTCGGCGACCACGCGGGCGAGAAGGCCTGGCAGGACGTGCCCGGCGAGCACCGCGCCAACCTGCGCCGCATCATCGTCACCCAGGGCGATACCGAGCCCGCCTCGGTGGAGCAGCAGCGCCACCTGGGCCTGACCGCGCCGTCCATGTACGACCTGCGCAACCTGTTCCAGGTCAACGTGGAGGAAGGCCGCCACCTGTGGGCCATGGTCTACCTGCTGCACAAGCATTTCGGCCGCGACGGCCGCGAGGAGGCCGAGGCCCTGCTGGAGCGCCAGTCCGGCGACGAGAACAACCCGCGCATCCTGGGCGCCTTCAACGAGAAGACGCCCGACTGGCTGTCCTTCTTCATGTTCACCTACTTCACCGACCGCGACGGCAAGTTCCAGCTGGCCGCGCTGGCCGAGAGCGCCTTCGACCCGCTGGCGCGCACCACCAAGTTCATGCTGACCGAGGAGGCCCACCACATGTTCGTGGGCGAGTCCGGCGTCTCGCGCGTGCTGCAGCGCACCTGCCAGGTCATGAACGAGCTGCGCACCGACGACGTGGGCCGCCTGCGCGCGGCCGGCGTGATCGACCTGCCCACGCTGCAGCGCTACCTGAACTTCCACTACAGCGTGACCATCGACCTGTTCGGCGCCGACCAGTCCAGCAATGCCGCCACCTTCTACAGCAGCGGCCTCAAGGGCCGCTACGAGGAAGGCAAGCGCACGGACGACCACCGCCTGCACGACCAGCACTACAAGGTGCTGGAGGTCGTGGACGGCAGGCTGCAGGAAAAGGAAGTGCCCATGCTCAACGCGCTCAACGAGGTGCTGCGCGACGACTACATCAAGGACTCCAACGCAGGCGTGGGCCGCTGGAACAAGGTCATGGAAAAGGCCGGCATCGACTTCCGCCTCACCGTGCCGCACAAGGCCTTCAACCGCCAGATCGGCGCGCTGGCCGGCGTGCGCATGAGCCCCGACGGCCGCGTGGTCAGCGAGCAGGAATGGCGCATGCGCGAGGCCGAATGGCTGCCCACGGACGCCGACCGCGCCTTCGTCGCCTCGCTCATGGGCCGCTGCGTGGAGCCGGGCCAGTTCGCGGGCTGGATCGCGCCGCCGGTCATGGGCATCAACCGCCAGCCCGTGGATTTCGAATACGTGCGCTTCAACTGAAGCGCCGCGCCAGCAGGGAGTCGCCCATGACAGTCGCCTTGGTAGAACACGGCATCCTCACGCAGCACCTGATCGACCCGGAGATCTGCATCCGCTGCAACACCTGCGAGGCCACCTGCCCCGTGGGCGCCATCACGCACGATGACCGCAACTACGTGGTCCTGGCCGAGCAGTGCAACGGCTGCATGGACTGCGTCTCGCCCTGCCCCACGGGCGCCATCGACAACTGGCGCAAGGTGCCGCTGGCGAGCGCCTATCCCGTGGCCGAGCAGTTGCTCTGGGACGAGCTGCCCGAGGAACTGCCGCCTGAGGCGCTGGTCCAGGCACAGGACGCAGGGGATGCGCCCGCCGCCGAGGACCTGAGCCAGGCCCAGGCCGTGATCGCGGCGGCGGCCACGCGCGGTGCGGATGCGGCCCGGCCCGACGACCAGGCCGATACCCAGGTGTTGCGCAGCGCCAGCTACGGCGCCACCGTGCCGCCCTGGTCGGCCGCCCATCCGTACACCAACCTGCATGGCCCCAGGAGCCCCGTCACGGCCACCGTGGTCGGCAACCTCAACTGCACGGAGGCGGGCTTCGACAGCGAGACCCACCACATCGTGCTGGACTTCGGCAGCCAGCCGTTCCCCGTGCTCGAAGGCCAGTCCATCGCCGTCATCGCGCCCGGCACCGATGCCCAGGGCCGCCCGCATGTGGCGCGCCAGTACTCGGTGGCCAGTGCGCGCAATGGCGAGCGGCCCGGCTACAACAACCTGGCGCTGACCGTGAAACGCGTCACCCAGGACCACCAGGGCCGCCCCGTGCGCGGCGTGGCCAGCAACTACCTGTGCGACGCACGCATCGGCGACAGGGTCCAGGTCATAGGCCCGTTCGGCCAGTCGTTCCTGATGCCCAACCATCCCCGCTCGCACATCGTGATGATCTGCACGGGCACGGGCAGCGCCCCCATGCGCGCCATGACCGAATGGCGCAGGCGGCTGCGCAAGAGCGGCAGGTTCGAAGGCGGCAAGCTCATGCTGTTCTTCGGCGCACGCACGCCGCAGGAGCTGCCCTACTTCGGCCCGCTGCAAAGCCTGCCGCGCGACTTCATCGACAACAACCTGGCCTTCTCGCGCGTGGCCGGCCAGCCCCGGCGCTACGTGCAGGATCTGCTGCGCGAACGTGCGGCCGACCTGGCGGCCCTGCTGCGCGACGACAACGCGCACTTCTACGTCTGCGGGCTCAAGAGCATGGAGGAAGGCGTGGTGCTGGCACTGCGCGACGTGGCGCAGCAATCGGGACTGGACTGGGAACAGATCGGTACACGCCTCAAGCGCGAAGGCCGGCTGCATCTGGAGACTTATTGAATCGCCACAGGCCCATACGCATCGCTGGCCAGGGCCTGGGCCAGGATCCAGGCCGGGTCCACCAGCTCGGCACCGCGCGCCAGCGGCGACTGCGGCAGGGCCAGCGGGATCTCGGTGCAGCCCATGATCACGGGCACATCGCCATGGCGCTGCAGCAGCGGCGCCAGCACCTCGCCGAAGCAGCGCGCGGCCAGGTCCATGTCGCCCTGCTTGACGCCGTCGTAGATGCCCTGCATGAGCCGCGCGCGGCCCTGCGCATCGGGCTGCAGCGCGGTGATGCCGCACTCGGCCAGCGCCGCGTCGTACAGGCCGCTGTCATAGGTGCCCTGCGTGGCCAGCACGATGGCCTGCTGCGCGCCGCCGGCCTGCAGGTGCAGGGCAGCCTGGCGCGCGATGTGCAGCACATGCAGCTGCGGAAACAGCGCCTGCAGCTGCCCATGCCAGGCATGGGCCGTGTTGCAGGCCAGGGCCACGCTGCGCACGCCCAGCGCCGCCATGCGGCCCACGCCCTGCAGCAGGTGCTGGGCCGGCCCCGTGGGCGACTGCGGGTCCGCGCGTAGCGCGGCGCTGCGGTCGGGCATGGGCAGCTGCACCAGCCAGTGCTCGGGATAGGCCTGGTCATGCACGGGCAGGCCCTGCTGCTGCAGGTGCGCCGTGCAGGCCTGCACGAACAGGCGCACGAAATCCGCGCCTGCGGCCGGACCCATGCCCCCGAGAATGCCCACCGCGCGCGGGGGCTGAAGCTGCTGCTGCATGCTGCGATCCGAAATCAAAAAGCGGGTTTGTCGCTGAGGTCCTGCAGGTTCTTCTGCAATTGCTCGCTCATCGGCAGACCCAGGGCCACGTTCCTCGGGGCAATGGGCTGCATGAACCACTTGTCATAAAGCCTGGCGAACGCGCCCGACTTCATCATGTCGCCGATCACGCCATCGACCAGCTGCTTGAACTGGGGGTCGTCCTTGCGCAGCATGCAGGCATAGGGCTCGACCTGCAGCGAGTCGGCCACCACCTCGAAGTCCCCGGGGTTCTTGGCCGTGGGGATCAGGCCGAAGAGCAGGATGTCGTCCATGCCGAAGGCCGCGGCGCGGTCGTTCTCCACCAGCAGAAAGCCGTCCGCATGGTCCTTGGCCATGACGATGTTCATGCCCCAGGCCTTGTCGGCATTGGCCTTGCGCAGCACCTGCAGGTTGGTGGTTCCCGTGGTGATGGCCACGGTCTTGTCCTTGAGGTCGGCGTAGTTTTTGATGCCCGAGCTCTTCTTCACCAGCAGCCGCGTGCCCGTGTAGAAATGGTTGATGGCAAAGGCCACCTCCTTGCCGCGCACCGTGTTGTTGGTGGTCGAGCCGCATTCCAGGTCGATGGTGCCGTTGGCCAGCAGCGGCATGCGGTTCTGCGAGGTCACGGCTTGCCACTGCACCTTGAGATCGGGCCGGTTCACCGCTTTCTTCACGGCCTCGGCCACGGCCTGGGACATCTCCACCGTCATGCCGATGGGCTTGCCGTTGTCCAGGTAGCTGAAGGGCACGGAGGACTCGCGGTAGGCCAGCGTGATGCGGCCGCTGTCGCGCACCTTGGCCAGCGTGTCGGCATGGGCCGCAGCCAGGCCTCCCAGGGCCAGGGCCGCGCACAGCGCGGTGGTGTGAAGTTGCATGCTTGTCTCCTCGTCTTTGGTGGATGTGCGGCCAGTGTAGGAAGGGCGGCGGCCTTTGCGGAATGACAATATCGGGCCGGTCCATGCCCGCCGGTTATGGGCTGTCGCCCTGCCCTGAGCAGCAGCCGCCGGCCATAACCTGCGTGCATGACCCGTGTGCCAAATGCCATGGCCCGGCCTGCCGCGCGCGGCCTACAGTGCGGCTGCATGGAGAAACGATCAATGCATGTCTGCATCGTGGGCGCCGGCATCGTCGGCCTGGCAACGGCCTGGGCGCTGCAGCGGGCCGGCCACCGCATCACCGTGCTGGACCGCGCACCGGGCCCCGCCCAGGGCGCCAGCGGCGGCAATGGCGCGCAGCTGAGCTATTCCTACGTGCAGCCGCTGGCCGATCCCGGCATCTGGAAGATGCTGCCCCGCCTGCTGCTGGAAAAGGATTCGCCGCTGGCCTTCCGCCTGCGTGCCGACCCCGCGCAATGGGCCTGGGGACTGCGCTTTCTGGGCGCCTGCAATGCCCATGCCTCGGCCGAGGGCACGCGCGCCCTGCTGGCCCTGGCTGCCGAAAGCCGCCAGGCCTTCGAGTCGCTCCAGGCCGACGAAGCACTGGCCTGCGACCTGCACACGCCGGGCAAGCTGGTGCTCTACCCCACCCAGCAGGCGCTGGAAGCCGCCGCGCAGCAGGTGGCACTGCAGGCGGGCCTGGGCGGCGCGCCGCAGCGCATCGTCAACGCCGCCGAAGTGGCGCGCATCGAACCCGCGCTCGCCGGCTACGCCCAGCGCATTGCAGGCGCCGTGCACACGCCCAGCGAGGCCGCCGCCGACTGCCGCCTGCTGTGCGAGCAACTGGCCGCCCGGCTCACCGCACGCGGCGCCGAACTGCGCTACGGCGTGGAGCTGCAGGGCTTCGAGCGCGAAGGCGACGCCATCACCGGCCTGCGCACCGCCGCAGGCCCGTTGCCGCTGCGCGCCGACCACTACGTGCTGGCCAGCGGCTGGGAAAGCGCGGTCCACGCGCGCCAGCTGGGCCTGCGCATTCCCGTCTATCCGCTCAAGGGCTACAGCATCACCGCCGATGCAGCCGCGCAGCTGCCGCACGCCGCGCCCCGGGTCAGCGTCACCGACACCGCACGCAAAGTCGTCTTCGCACGCATCGGCGAACGCCTGCGCGTGGCCGGCATGGTGGAGATCGTGGGCCGGGACACGCGCACCGACCCGCGCCGCATCGCCAGCCTGCGCCGCTCCACGCAGGAGGTCTTCGCCGACCTGCCGCTGGACGGCAACCTCCACCCCTGGACCGGCATGCGACCCGCCACACCCACCGGCTTGCCCCTCACCGGCCGCCAGCGCGGCGGGCCGCGCAACCTGTGGCTGCAGACAGGGCACGGCGCGCTGGGGCTGACGCTGGCGTTCGGGTCGGCGCAGAGGCTGGTGGGGCAGATGGAGGCGGACGATCTGTAGAACCCGGTCCCGCAGCCACCTATGTCATGTCGCCGCTCAATCTCCGTACGAGTTGCCAGTCGTCCTTGGACCAGCCATGTCGGGCATCCACCGATATGGCTGCGGCGCCAATCAAGGCAAGCCAACCGCTGGCCTCCACACTTCGCAACGGCTCCCATGCCGGCCGCTGGGCTATTTGCTGCCAATCCGAACCATGGCAACCAGTGCACTTTGTCAGCGTGTCATCAGGCCGCAGTGGTTCGACCGTGACCGTCCCTGCCGGCACTTCGCCCCATTCAGCGATAAGCGTCTCCAGCGAAACCGTTGAAGGCACGCCGCCTCGACCCAAAAACCACTTGAGAAAGCGCTCCCAGAGCGAAACATCGGGCGGCGCATTCCGTGAATCGGTGTCGCGCGCTTTAAGCCAAGCGTCGTGAGACATTATGTTGGCGTAGACCACCAAAATGCATCTGCTGGATCCTGCCTGACAGATGGTCACCGTATCTCCACGCTTCCATTGTCCAATCGACAACGATGAGTTGACCGTCCCCAAGATAAATTTAGCAATATCGGCATCGTTCCAACCGCGCGGATCTTCTTGGGTGTCGGATACGCCACGCCAACTCGCGGCAATGAGCAGTGCGGCAAGCGCGATGATCACCAGTGAGCGCCACGTTTCGGAGAGGCGTGGTGAGATTGATGTTGTCTGACTAGCCACCACAGCATCTCCTCACTAGCTCCTGAGCCATATCAGTCGCACGCTGGCGCCCTTCCGGCGGCACCCGCTGGTCTATGCTCTGAAGCAAATTGGCTTGCAAGGACACATCGCCGCTGGCTTTGGCATTGGCATATAAGTAGGCCCATACCTCGGCCGGCCGCGGCTCTCCCCATGTGGGGTTGTATCGGATGGAGGCCATCATGATCAGCGCATCGACATAGCCTCGGTCGATCAGGGCATTGAGGTAGGCCAGGGTGGTGCGCCGGAATTCGTCGAGGCGCTCTGGGTCCTTCATCACATGCTCCAGATCACGGGTCCAGTAGGCCCCCCCGTAATTCATCATGCTCTGGGGATCGCCCTGGGCCGCTAGCAGGGCGGTCCATTCATCTGCCCTGGCATATGCGTCCTCGGGAAGCTCACCGCAGCCGGGCCGCGCCTTGGCCCCTTCCTCACGCAGCAGCGTCTGGGCCATCGCATGTCCTTCAGGATCGGAAGCCGGGGAAGCCCACTGCGCCATGCGCCCGTAGAGGGACACCATCCAGCAACGCTCCAATGCCTTGTGGAGTTTGGCGACTTCGCCGGCCTGGTCCAGCGTGACCTCGCTGCGGGCAAGCCGGTTGTACAGAATCTCCGCCGATGCATCCACGACAACGGCAGGAAACGCCTTGGCTCTAGGTGCCGTGGGGGGCGCCACCGGCACGGGCGCCGGTACGGAAGCGATCGCCGGTGGAGCGGGAGTTTCAGGTGCTGGCGCAGCAGGCCCGGAAGCTTGCGCAGGTGGCTTGGTTGCACTCACCTGTGCATGCCTGACCTCAGGCGCTGGTTCGGCAAAAAAGATGAGCGCCAGCCCGCCGGCAAAGGCAAGAGCAGCGCATGCCCAGGCAACGACCTGCCAGCGCGGACGCAAAGCTCCTGAATTTCTCATGACCCTCCTTCATGACGATGCAGTTGTCAGATCCCGGGTAATGATTGTGAATAATTCTCATTAACAAATCAATCGATCATGAGAATTCAGTTGAATTTGACAATCGATCGTGCCAATGACCACGGCGCATCAGCCGCAGTCCAGCAGGCATGCTTGTATGAACGGCCTCAACCAGCCAGCAACTCGCGCAAGGCCTTGCGCATTTCCTCGGTCATTGCCCGCGCCAGCACCGACCCCGGCCGCTGGGGCAGGCTGAGTGCATTGACGCCCACCGTGATGCGCGGCAGCAGGGGGACGACATGGACCTTGCGGCGGTCGGCGGCCAGGGCGGTGCAGCCGTCCATGATGGCGGCGCCCAGGCCGTACTCGGCCATGGACAGGGCCGCGTGGTAGGTCTGCACGGTGACCACGGGCGACAGGCCCACGCCGTGCTCGCGGCAGGCCTGGCCCAGGCGCATGCCCAGCGGGTCGCGCGCATCGAGAGCGACCACGGGCAGCTCGGCCAGGTCCTTGAGCTCCATGCCCTCTTCGCGCACGCGCGAAGGCGGCAGCAGGCCCTTGGGCAGCACGCAGAACATGTCCACCTCGGCCAGCAGTTCATGCTCCAGCGCGGGCTGGCCCACGGAGCTGATGACGAAGCCCACGTCGGCCTCCTGCAGCAGCAGGGCCGAGACCACCTGGGGCGTGTGCAGCGCCTGCACATGGACCTGCACCTGGGGGTGGCGGCGCCGAAATCCGGCCACGGCGCGCGGCAGTACCTCGCGGCTGAGCGCGAAGACGGTGAGCACGGTGAGCCGGTCCGCGGCCTGGCCATGGCGCAGGTTGTCGGCCAGGCGCTGGACCTCGTCGAGCTGCTCGAACAGCTTCTCGATGTGGGGGAACAGCGCCAGCGCCTCATTGGTGGGCGTGAGCCGGCCGCGTGCGCGCTGGAACAGCGCAAAGCCCAGCTGCAACTCCGCGTGCTGCAGGGTGCGGCTGACGGCCGGCTGGGTGATGTTGATCAGCCGTGCGGCAGCGCTGACGCTGCCGGTCTGCATGACGGCATTGAAAACCTCGATGTGGCGCAGGCGCATGGGCCGTCCTAAATGCGGAATTGGCGCGGGATTCGCGCAGGTTCAGCGCGGGTTCACTCTTCGGCGGACTGCGCGCGGGCCATCCGCTCGCTCTTCCAGTAGACGTCGTCGCCGCCATCCATGCGGTTGAGCACGCGCGCCAGCACGAACAGCAGGTCCGACAGGCGGTTCAGGTATTGGCGCGGCGCGGGCCGCATGGCCTCGCCCTGCTCCAGCGCCACCACCATGCGCTCGGCGCGGCGTGCCACCGTGCGGCAGACATGGGCCTGGGCCGCGGCGCGGCTGCCGGCCGGCAGGATGAATTCCTGCAGCCGGGGCAGCTGCGCGTTGTAGTGGGCCAGCGCTTCATCAAGCTGCAGCAGGGCGTCGTCCTTGAGCAGTTCATAGCCGGGAATGGACAGCTCGCCACCGAGGTTGAACAGCTGGTGCTGCACATCGACCAGCAGCTCGCGCACGTCGTCGGGCAGGGCCTCGCACAGCAGCAGGCCGATGTGGGAATTGAGCTCGTCCACATCGCCCATGGCGTGCGGGCGGCCGCTGTTCTTGGAGACGCGCGTGTTGTCGCCCAGGCCCGTGCTGCCGTCGTCTCCGGTGCGCGTGGCGATCTGTGTCAAACGGTTGCCCATGGGGGTTCTCCTTGGCGGTGCGGGGTGAAAAGCAGGACCCGTGACGGTCCATCGCCTGATTGTGCGTTACAGGCGGCACGCAAATGTTGTAGCAGGCAACAGCCGGCAAAAGTGCTGGCCCTGCTGCGCTGCAACAGGTGGAATGCAGTCATGTTCCACGTTCGACAAGGAGTTCGACACATGACCTCTCAACTGCGCAAAGTCTCTGGTTTTGAAATCCGCAGCGTGATGTTGTTCGCGGCCATTTCGCTGGGCAGCGTCACTGCCATGGCGCAGACACAGGCACCTGCCGCGCCCCCGCCTCCCGCCGCCCAGATGGGACCTGCCGCTGGCGTGCAAAGTGCCCCCGCCCCCGCTGGCACCAACGATGTCCAGGCCGCATTCGACCGCGCCGACACCAACCGGGACGGCAAGCTCAGCAAGAAGGAGGCCGAGGCCCTGCCCGCCGTGAGCAGCAATTTCGCCCAGATCGATGCCGACAAGAACGGATCGCTGTCGCGCGATGAATTCAGCAAGGCTGTCCAGCCGCGCTGACACCCGGATGCCTGGCGGCTGACCCACACGGTTGGGCGGCAGGGCCGGTGGTATTCTTTCCAGTTCCCCCTGGAGAACACCGATGAACGCCCCTGTCGCCCCCGTCCGCCTGCAGCCTGACTTCGCTCAGCGCCCCATCCCCGAAGCCTTCCTCCAAGCCCTGGCCCAGCGTTTCGGCGCCCAGTGCTCCACGGCTTTGGCGGTGCGCGAACAGCACGGCCGCGACGAGGGCGCCATCCAGGCGCCCCCGCCTGCGGCCGTGGTCTTTGCCGAAAGCACGCAGGACGTGCAGGACGCGCTGAAGCTGGCCGACCAGCATGCCGTGCCGGTCATCCCCTACGGCGCAGGCTCCTCGCTCGAAGGCCATCTGCTGGCCGTCGAGGGCGGCATCAGCCTGGACCTGAGCCGCATGAACCGCATTCTTTCGGTCAACACCGAGGACCTGACGGTCACCGTGCAGCCCGGCATCACGCGCAAGCAGCTCAACGATGCCATCAAGGACACGGGCTTCTTCTTCCCCATCGATCCCGGCGCAGATGCCTCCATCGGCGGCATGACCGCCACGCGCGCCAGCGGCACCAATGCCGTGCGCTACGGCACCATGCGCGAGAACGTGCTGGCGTTGGAACTGGTCACGGCCAGCGGCGAGCTGATGCGCACCGGCACGCGCGCCAAGAAAAGCAGCGCGGGCTACGACCTCACGCGCCTGATCGTGGGCAGCGAAGGCACGCTGGGCGTGGTCACCGAGATCACGGTGCGCCTGTACCCGCTGCCCGAGGCCGTGAGCGCGGCCATCTGCTCCTTCCCCAGTATCGAGGCCGCCGTGCGCACGGTGATCCAGACCATCCAGATGGGCGTGCCTATTGCCCGCGTGGAGCTGGTGGATGTGAACTCGGTGCGCATGGTCAATGCCTACAGCAAGCTCACGCTGCGCGAGGAGCCCATGCTGCTGATGGAGTTCCACGGCTCGCCCACGGGCGTGAAGGAGCAGGCCGAGATGGTGCAGGACATTGCGGGCGAGTTCGGCGGCAATGCCTTCGAATGGGCCGAGCGTCCCGAAGACCGCACGCGATTGTTCACGGCCCGCCACAACGCCTATTTCGCGGCTGTCTCCAGCCGCCCCGGCTGCCGCTGCATCACCACCGATGCCTGCGTGCCCATCAGCCGCCTGGCCGATGCGCTGCTGGACTCGGTGCGTGAGGCCGATGACAGCGGCATTCCCTACTTCCTCGTCGGCCACGTGGGCGACGGCAACTTCCACTTCGGCTACCTGATCGACCCGGACAACGAGGACGAGCGCTCGCGCGCCGAGCAGCTCAACCACCAGCTGGTGTCGCGCTCCATTGCGCTGGGCGGCACCTGCACGGGCGAGCATGGCGTGGGCATCCACAAGATGGATTTCCTGCGCGAGGAAGCTGGCGACGGCGCGGTGCAGATGATGCGCTCCATCAAGCAGGCGCTGGACCCGAAGAACATCCTGAACCCCGGCAAGATCTTCAGCCTCTGAGTCCCTCCGCCGCGGCCTTCTCGCGCAGGAAGTCGATCAGCGTGGTGATGGCCCGCGTCTGGTAGTGGGACGGCATGTACAGCAGGTACTGGCGCGTGGCCAGAAAGTCCAGGCTGCCCGGCGGCAGCGGCAGGCGCTCAAGCGCGCCGCTGGCCAGTTCGGCCGCCACCATGTAGCGCGGCACCACGGCCACGCCCAGGCCCTGCAGCACGGCATCGCGCAGGAAGTGGAAGTTGGGCGACATCAGGCGCGGGCGTATGCGCAGCTCGGTGGGTCGGGCGCCGTTCATGCCCGCCGTGCGCAGCTTCTGGCCCGTGAGCGCCGAGGTGATCAGCGGCACGCGCTTGAGCGCCAGCAGCGAGTCGGGATGGCCATGCTGCGCCAGGAACTGCGGCGTGGCGCAGGCCTCGTAGAGCACATCGCCGAGCTTGCAGGCCACCAGGCTTTCAGGCGGCTCGGTCATCACGCGCACGGCGAAGTCCACGGCGCCCTGCATCAGGTCCTCGATGTCGTTGTCGAAGATCACCTCCAGCGTGATGCCCGGATGCATGCGCATGAACTCCGTCAGCCAGCCCGACATCTGCAGCTGGCCGTAGCCGCTGGGCACGCTCAGCCGCACGGTGCCCTGCAGGCTCTGGCCCAGGCTGTCCACCGACTCGTCCGCCGCCATGGCTTCCTGGCGTATCGCGCGGCCATGGGCATACAGGCGCAGGCCCAGCTCGGTGGGCTCGACCTGGCGCGTGGTGCGGCGCAGCAGCTGCTGGCCGATCTGGCGCTCGAACTGGTTGAGCCGGTGGCTGACGTTGGCACGGCTCATGCCCAGGCGCACGGCGGCGCGGCTCAGGTTGCCGGCTTCGATGATGTCCACCAGCAGGGACAGTCCGCCCAGATCCATTGTCAAACCTCAGTACACACAATGTCCATTTTTTAGCACGATTGTCAAAGTCCATAAACGAATGAAGAATGCGGGCCTGCCCGGGCATCACCGGCCCGTTGCGGTTTTCGTGGTTCGACAAGGTTTCGCATGAGTGCTCTCCCCTCTTCCCTGCCGCTGGACGGCGTGCGCGTCCTGGATCTTTCGCGCGTGCTGGCCGGCCCCATGTGCGCCATGGCGCTGGCCGACCTGGGCGCCGATGTCGTCAAAGTCGAGCACCCGGGCCGCGGCGACGACACGCGCGACTGGGGCGTGCGCGTGGGCCAGCGCAACACCTCCTACTTCAACAGCGCCAACCGCAACAAGCGCTCGGTCACGCTGGACCTGCAGGCCGAAGAGGGCCTGCGCATCGCACGCGAGCTGGCGGCCGACAGCGATGTGGTCATCCAGAACTTCAAGGTCGGCGGCGCCGAGAAGCTGGGCCTGGGCTACGAGCAGCTGTCACAGCTGAACCCGCGCCTGGTGTACTGCTCCATCTCGGGCTACTCGCGCAGCGGCCCCGAGGCCACGCGGCCCGGCTACGACCTGGTGGTGCAGGGCGAGTCCGGCATCATGGCCATGAACGGCGAGCAGGGCCAGGGGCCGCTGAAGTTCGGCGTGGCCGCCGTGGACATGTTCACGGGCATGTACTCGGCCCAGGCCATCCTGGCCGCGCTCTACGAGCGCGAGCGCAGCGGGCGCGGCCGCCATGTGCAGATGGCCCTGTACGACTGCGGCCTGATGATCACCAGCTACTACGGCATGGAGGCCTTGCTCAAGGCCGGCGACCCGCCCAAGTTCGGCAACGCCCATCCGTCCATCGTGCCCTACGGCGTGTTCGAGGCGGCCGACGGCCCGCTGGTCATCACCGTGGGCAACAACGGCCAGTTCCAGCGCTTTTGCACCGACGTCATCGCCAAGCCCGAGTGGGCCGCCGACGAACGCTTTGCCACCAATACCGCACGCTCGGCAAACCGCGAGCTGCTGATGCCGCTGGTGCAGGCCGAGCTGCTGCGCTTCACGCGCGCCCAACTGCTCGAATGCCTGACGGCCGCGCAGATTCCCTGCGGCGAGGTGCTGGGCCTGTTCGAGGCCCTGAACTCGCAGCGCACGGCCGACGCCGGCCTGCTGCACCGCTTCGAGGACAGCGAGGCCGGCAGCCAGTCCGTGCTGGCCCCGCCCTATGCGCTGGACGGCCAGCGCCTGCCCGTGCGCCGCCCGCCGCCGCACCAGGGCGAACACACCGACGAGGTGCTGCAGCAGCGCCTGGGCCTGGACGAACAGGCCCGCGCCGCACTGCGCGCCAAAAACATCATCTGAGAGCGCGCAGACGTTCCCACCCAGACCGCTCCACGGCTCTCATTTCCACCCCTTCCCGCTTGAGGAGACATATGACTTCCACCCCCTTCCAGGCCTCGCGCCGCCAGATCCTTTCCGCCGCCTGCGCCACCGCCATCGCCACGCTGGCCCCCGCCGCCCGGGCCCAGAGCCAGTGGCCCGACAAGCTGATCAAGCTGACCGTGGCCTTCCCGCCCGGCGGCCCCACCGACACGGCCGCGCGCATCGTCGCCCAGCGCCTGACCGAGCGCCTGGGCCAGACCATCGTCATCGACAACCGCCCCGGCGCCTCGGGCTCGGTGGGCACGGCGGCCTTCATCAAGTCGCAGCCCGACGGCTACTCGCTGTCCATGTTCGGCATGCCCGCGCTGCTGGCGCCCATGCTGTTCAACAACAACCTGTACGACGTGCGCAAGGACTTCCTGCCCGTGGCCACGGTCTATGACCTGCCCATGGCCATCGTCATCAACCCGCGCGAGCTGCCGGACGTGACCAACCTGCAGCAGCTGATCGAGCACGCCAAGAAGGCCAAGCCGGCGCTGAACTACACCAGCTCGGGCACGGGCAGCTTCGGCCACCTGTCCATGGAGCAGCTCAAGGACCTGGGCGGCTTCGACATGCAGCACGTGCCGTACCGCGGCAGCGCGCCGGCCGTGACCGACCTGATCGGCGGCCAGATCGCCGTGATGTTCGCCGACGTGGTCGCGGCCCTGCCCCACATCCAGGCCGGCAAGCTGCGCGCCATTGCCGTCAGCTCGCAAAAGGCCAAGCAGCTGCTGCCCAATGTGAAGTCGGTGGCCGAGCAGGGCTTCCCCGGCTTCGACGCCGACACCTGGGGCGGCCTGATCGCCCCGCTGAACACGCCGCCCGCCGTGGTCCAGCGCCTGAACCAGGAGCTCAAGCTCATCCTGGCCGAGCCCGAGCTGCAAAAGAAGATGCTGGCCGCAGGCGCCATCGCCACCTACCAGGACGGCGCGGCCATGAAGGCGCGCCTGAACGCCGACTTCACGCGCTGGAGCAAGATCGCGAAAGACAAGAACATCTCTTCGCAGTAAAGAACACAGAGCGCCCCACGATGCGCCTTCAGGGCATGCCGCAAGGCATGCCCTTTTTTGCGTCCGCAAATGCTCGGCGCCTGCTGTTCACTCCCGTATGGCCGCGCCCGCAGCGAAGCGCAGGGGTCGCGGACATCCGGGTCGCCTTCTTTGACCTGCCCTTTCCTGGCGAATCAAGAAAGGGCTGTCGGCTGCCGGGCCGAAACCCGGCCTCGAAAAACAACCATCCGGCAGGGTCAGAAAAGGCGACTCAAGCCACCGTCTGGCTTTGGCTTAACGCAGGAGTGCAGCCTGATAGCCGACGCTTACTTGGAAAGATCCATGATCATGCGCGTGGCCAGGTACAGGCGGGGCACGATGGTGTTCAGCTGCACATACTCCGCATCATTGGAGTGCGCACCGTAGCCGCTCAGGCCAAAGCCCTCGATGACCGCACCCTTGGCCTTGAGCGCCGCAAACGCCGCGTCGGTGCCGCCGCCCGTGGCCTTTTCCATCACGCTCATCTTCAGGCCCAGCTCATCGCTGTAGATGGTCTGCGCCTGTTTGGCCAGGCTGCGCGAGGCCTCGTTGGCCTCCAGCGGCGGGCGGCGCACTTCGAACTTGAGCTGCACCTTGCTGGCGTCCAGCAGCTTGTGGCCCACCTTGGCCTGCATGGCCTGCTCCAGCGCCGTGAAGTCGGCCACGCGCAGCGCGCGGGCGTCGGCCTGGGCCGTGGCCTCGGCGGGAATGACGTTGCGGTTGGTGCCGGCCTTGGCCACGGTCCAGTTGAGCTTGAGGCCGGTCTCGGGCTTGGACAGGTCCTTCATCTGCAGCAGCTGGTGCGACAGCTCGTACAGCGCGTTCACGCCGTCCTCGGGCTTGGCGCCCGCGTGCGAGGCCTTGCCCTCGACCTTGAGGTAGGCCGCGCCGATGCCGCTGGTGGCCAGGCGCACGCCGCCGTCGGTGCCGCCGCCTTCGAACGAGAAGACCGCATCCTGCTCGGCGCCCATGCGCGTGATGGTGCTGCGCGCGCCGGGCGAGCTGATTTCCTCGTCGCTGTTCATCAGCACGGTCAGCGTGCCGTAGTTGTCGAAGCCCAGCTGGCGCAGCATGGCCACGGTGTGCAGGATCAGGGCCACGCCCTGCTTGTCGTCGGCAATGCCCAGGCCGTAGGCGCGCTCGCCGTCGATGCGAAACGGCTGGTCCTTGAGCATGCCGCGCAGGTAGACCGTATCCATGTGGGCGATCAGCATGATGCGGCTGCTGCCCTTGCCCTTGAACTCGGCATGCACCATGGGACCGATCTTCTCGGGCGTGTCACCCAGCCGGTAGACGTCGGTGGGCTGCAGGATCTCGACCTTGCCGCCCTGCTCGCGCAGCTTGCCGGCCACGTAGTTGGCGATCTGCTCCACGCCCTCCATGTCCTTGCTGCCCGACTCGATGTGCACCAGGTCGCGCAGCGTGTCCAGCAAGGGCTGCTGGTGCTTTTGCGCCAGCGCCTGGATATCGGCCTTGGGCGCAGCCAGGGCACTGCCGGACAGGCCGGCCATGGCAAGGGCCAGCGCCAGCGGGGCGCTGCGGAACATGAGGGAAAGCGGTGCGAAGGCGGAACGCATGGACAGGTCTCCTATGTTGAAAAAGTTGTGCCTGCACGATAGCAGGCGCCGCGCACGGCGCACGCAATTGCCGTGCCTGTTTTGCCCATCTCCCCGCCCAAAGCAAAGGCCCCGCAAGCCTTGGCCTGCGGGGCCTTGTGGGGAGCGAGACCCGGGATCAGCCCGCGCTCAGCGCCATGCCACCCTTCTTGCTCACGCCATCGCCCACGACCACGGCCGACACCACGCTCAGCACCAGGGCAATGGCCGATCCGTAGAACACGCCGTGGCTCATGCCGTGGTCCAGCATGTAGCCGAACACCGGCGCCGCCAGGCAAAAGCCCAGGTCCAGGCCCGAATACACCGTGCCGTAGACGCGACCCGTGGCGCCGGGCGGGGCGGCGCGCTTGATCAGCATGTCGCGCGAGGGGCCGGCCAGGCCCGTGCCCAGGCCCGCGATGGAGGCCACGGCCACGGCCGCCATGGCCGGCAGCCAGCCCGTGCCGACCAGGAACAGCGCAACGCCCGAGCCCAGCATGCAGATGGAGATCACCTTCTCCAGCCGCTGCACGCGGCCCACGAGGAAGCCGCCGGCCAGCATGCCTGCCGCGCCGCAGAGCATGTAGCCCGTGACGATGAGCGCCGTCACGCTCAGCGGCAGTCCGTACATGGACTGCATGGCGGGGCTGGCAAAGCTCTGGATGGCGCTGAGCGCGCAGGTGCTCCAGAAGAAGAACGAGAAGCACAGCCAGACCGAGGGCAGCTTCAGGAAGGCCATGGGATGCTCCTGCGGCACGGCGGCCGCAGCGGCGCGCGCCGCGGGGGCCTGGGCATCGGCCGCACGGTCGTCCAGCACCTCGCGGTTGAGCACCATGATGGTGAGGATGACGGCGGCCAGGGCCGCGCCGCACAGGCAGGCCAGGCGCCACGAGCCCGTGGCCGTGGTGATGCCCGCCATGAACAGCGGCGCCAGCGCCCAGCCGATATTGCCCGACAGGCCGTGCACCGAGAACGCATGGCCGATGCGCTTGGCCGACACGCGCTTGTTGAGGATGGTGAAGTCCACCGGGTGGAAGGGCGCATTGCCCAGGCCCGCGAAGAAGGCCGCCAGCAGCAGCATTCCATAGCCCTGTGCCAGGCTGGCGACCACGCCCGCCACGGTGAAGCTGCCCAGCGCCGCAAACAGAATGGGGCGCGCGCCGAAGCGGTCCACGGCAAAGCCGGCCATGGCCTGTCCCACGCCGGAGACCACGAAGAACAGCGACACCATCACGCTGAGTTCGGCATAGCTGTAGCCGAACTCGGCGATCAGCCAGGGGAACAGCGGCGGCAGCAGCAGGTGGAAGAAATGCGAGGAACCATGCGCCAGGCCGATCAGGCCGATGGTACGCACATCGCTGCGCAGCGGGTCCGGAGCCACGGCGTCCGGCATGGAAGAAGAAGAGGCGGTCATGGGCCGCATCTTAGGCAGCAGCGTTTCGTCTTGTATGCGATAGTCTGCCAACTTCTGTCGCAAACATGCCAAAGCCTGTCTCCACGCCCGGCACCACTGCCCACACCCTTGCCGACACCCTTGCCGACACTTCTGCCGACACCCTGCCCAGCGCCTGTCCCGCAGCCGCACTGCGGTCGGTGCGCAGGGCCCGGCCGATGGAGCCGGTGGAGGCCTTGCATCCGCACCTGTTCGTGCCCACGCCCCAGCGCCCCGTGCGCGCCAAGCAGCACCGCCTGTCGGCACGCACGCGCGTCATACCGCACAGCCACAGCTGGGCACAGATCGCCATCTCGCTGGACGGCGTGCTGCACCTGTCGGCCCCCCAGGGCACGCTGATCGCACCGCCGTCCAAGGCCGTGTGGATTCCGCCCGGCCTGGTCCACGCCGTGGCCATGGTCGAGGAAGCCGATCTCGTCTCCATCTACGTGCTGCAGGACGATCCGGCCCAGGGCCCCGTACTGCCGGACCTCCCGTCCTGCGGCGTGGCCTGCAACCCGCAGGACTGGGCACGCTGCCGCGTGCTGGAGGTTTCGCCGCTGATGCGCGAGCTGATCACGGCCCTGCCCAAGCAAAGCGATGACCAGCCCGCACCCGACGCCGCCACGCTGCAGCGCGAGCACCACCTGAGCGCCCTGCTGCTGGAAGAACTGCGTCGGGCCAGCGAAGTCCACCTTGGCGTGAACATGCCCCAGGACAAGCGGCTGCGCATGCTCTGCGAGGCCGTGGTGGCCGACCCCACCCAGCACGAGAGCCTGGCCGACTGGGCGGCAGACACCGGCGCCAGCCCGCGCACCGTGGCCCGGCTGTTCCAGCAGCAGCTGGGCTGCAGCTTCACCACCTGGCGCCAGCAAGTCGTGCTGGCCCATGGCCTGAGCCTGGCCGCGCGCGGCCTGCCCATACAGCAGATCGCGGCCGAGCTGGGCTACAGCCCCAGCGCCTTCAGCGCCATGGTGCACCGCACGGTGGGCATGCCTCCGGCACGGTTCTTCGGGCAGCAGGCCGGCTCCGCTGCCCACAGGGTCGGAACAGGCGCTGTATCGCGGCCGACCAGGGAATGACAGGGAGCCATCGCCTCTTCGCGATAGCTGATCCGATATAGGGTTTGCCGATGGGCAGGCCATGGAATGCGGCGGCGCCCTGCGTGCTCTTATGCCGCATGATCTCCACCGCCGAGTCGCGCTACAACCAGTGGGTGCGCGAGCACTACCGATTCCTGCTGCGCAGCGCCTGGGCGCTGACCGGCTCGCGCGCGCTGGCCGAGGACGTGGTGCAGGACTGCTTCACCAGCGCCTGGCGCTTTCGCCACCAACTGCGCGAGGCCGCAATGGCGCGGGCCTGGCTGTTCCAGATCATGCGCCGCCATGCCTTCCGGCACCTTGCGCCATCGGCCCATCTGGTCAGCGATGACGAGGCGCTGGACCAGCATCCCTCCCCCGCCCCCTCGCCTTCGGCGCTGGACGACCGGCTCGACGTGGTCAAGGCGCTGTCGCGCATCGCGCCCATCCACCGCGAAGTGCTGGTGCTCTACTACTTCGACGACATGCCCACGGCCCAGATGGCCGAGGCCCTGGACATTGCGCCGGGCACGGTGCTGTCGCGCCTGTCACGCGCCCGCGATGCGCTGAAGGCGGCGCTGGAGCAGGCGGCCCCGGCGCCTGCTCCAGAGACTGCCAGCGTGATTCCGCTGCGCCCCACCCCACTGCGCGCCACCCGATACCAAGGCTTGAAATGACTGCCCCGGACACGACCGACGAATCGGCCTTCGACCTGCGCGCACGCGCCGAACTGGCCCTGGCCTTCGACCCCGGACCGCACGGCGAGCCGCCCGCCCATCTGCTGCGCCACACGCCCTGGCATGCGCGCAGCGGCGTGCGCCGGCTGATCGCCGCGTTGCTGGTGGGCAGCTCGGCCGCCACGGCCGTGTTCGCCATGCGCCCGCCCGAGCTGGTGCGCGCCGCCATCGAGCATGAGTACTACGAGCGCACGCTGCGCGGCAGCTTCATGCCCGAGGCCGAGGTCGCGCGCCGCATGGACCTGCCGGCCGGCGAGAAGCTGCCCGGCTACACCCAGCTGATGCGGCCCTGCGACATCGACGGCACGCGCGCCTACCACCTGACCACCTTCTTCGAGAAGGGCGGCATCGTCACCGTGCTGGCCTTCGACCAGCCCCAGCGCCTGGCCGATGGCCAGGGCTGGTGGGCCAACATGCACTGGCAGGTCGTTCGCTCGCGCGAGGGCCGGCCGCTGGTGCTGGTGGCCCAGAAGAAACAGGCCCTGGCCGTGGCCAGCAAGGCCCTGGGCACCCCTGCCCCATGAGATGCCCCATGACAACCACCACGAGGAGACACCCATGAACCACTTGCCGACATCCCCCACCTCCCCCGCGCGCCGCAGCCTGCTGGCCGGCAGCGCCAGCGCACTGGCCGCCGCAGGCCTGGCCGGCCTGCACCAGGGCGCACTGGCCCAAGCCCAAGCCCAGGCACCCGCAGCTGCGGCAGCACCGGCGGCCAAGCCCCTGCCCGGCTACGCGGGCTGGAAGAAGGCCGATGCCCTCATCGTCCACAGCTCCACCACCATAGAGACGCGGCGCGGCGCCTTCGGCACCAGCGTGATCACGCCCAGCGACCAGCTCTATGTGCGCAACAACCTGCCCACGCCGCCCGAATCCATCGTGGCCGACCGCGATGCCTGGCAGCTGCAGGTGGAGGGCGTGCGCCAGCCCCGCAGCCTCAGCGTGCGCGAGCTCAAGTCCCTGGGCCTGGAGACCGTGGCCATGGTGCTGCAGTGCTCGGGCAATGGCCGGGCCTTCTTTCCCAGCAAGCCCAGCGGCACGGCCTGGACCGTGGGTGCGGCCGGCTGCGTGGTCTGGAGCGGCGTGCCCGTGCGCGAGGTGGTCAAGGCCCTGGGCGGTGTGTCAGACGGCGGTCTCTACATGACCGGCACGGGCGGCGAGGTGCTGCCTGCGGGGCTGGACCCCAAGAGCGTCATCGTCGAGCGCTCGGTGCCGCTGGCGGCCCTGGAAGACGCGCTGCTGGCCTGGGAGATGAACGGCGAGCCCATCCCGCTGGCCCACGGCGGGCCGCTGCGCCTGATCGTGCCCGGCTACACGGGCGTGAACAACATCAAGTACATCAAGCAGCTGGCCTTCACGCCGCGCGAGAGCGAGGCCCACATCATGTCCCACGGCTACCGCATCTCGCCACCCGGCAGCAAGGGCGACCCGAGCCAGCCCTCGGTGCAGGAGATGAGCGTCAAGTCCTGGATCAACTCGCCCCTGCCCGAGGACGGCGGGCAGGCCGCCGGCCTGGTGCAGATCCACGGCGTGGCCTTTGGCGGCATGGATGCCGTCAAGGGCGTGGAAGTGTCCACGGACGGCGGCAAGAGCTGGCAGGCCGCGCGCCTGGTCGGCCCCGACCTGGGCAAGTACGCCTGGCGCCAGTTCGTGCTGCAGGCGCGCCTGCCCAAGGGCACGCATGTGCTGGCCAGCCGCGCCACCGACGCGCGCGGCCGGGTCCAGCCCGAGACGCGCGGTGAAAACCAGAGTGGCTACAACAACACCAGCTGGGCCGACCACGCCGTGACCGTCACCGTGGCCTGAGCACGGCCCGCGCGCTCATCCCGCCACCTCTTCTCTTCACTCCCGTCACTTCCCGCACACGGCGCCAGACCGTGGCGGGCCCGTACCCCCATTGCCATGTTCACGATGAAACACCTGATCCACACCGCCCTGCTGGGCAGCACTTTGCTCGGCAGCGCCCTGCTGTCCGCCCCCGCCTTGGCCGATGAAGCGGCCCAGATGGCCCTGGGCAAGAAGCTGTTCTCCACGGCCACGCCCGCCTGCGCGCTGTGCCACACGCTCAAGGACGCGGGTGCCGAGGGCGCCATCGGCCCCGTGCTCGACGAGCTCAAGCCCGACCCCGCGCGCGTGGCGCGCGCACTGCGCGACGGCATAGGCGCCATGCCCTCGTTCAAGGCCACGCTCAGCGAGGCCGATATCGCCGCGCTGTCGCTCTACGTGAGCAAGGCCAGCGCGAAGAAGTAGGCGGCACGGCCCCTCACCGCCGTTCCTGCAGTTCCCGCAGGGCCTTTTCGTAGGGCGTTTCCTCGGGCTCGGGAACATGCACCACGGCCTCGCCGGCACCGCCCAGCGGCATGCGGTAGACCCAGAGGCTGTGCCGGCCCGGGCCCTGGCGCTGCCAGGAGGGCTCCACGCCGGGCAGCGCAAAGTCCAGGCTGACCAGCCAGGCGCCCTCAGGCAGCTCCGTGGCGGCCTTGACGGCCGCACGGCCCATGCTTTCGGGGCGCTGGAACAGGTAGACCATCTGGTAGCCGCTCCAGTCGGCCAGCCAGATATCGGCGCGGCGCACGCGGGCCCAGGGGCAGCGCAGCGCGCACAGCCAGCGCAGCGGCCAGCTCCACTCCATGCCGTTGAGCCGCGCCTGCGGGTACTGGCCGCGCAGCGCGCGCAGGCCGTCACCCAGGCCGCAACCGGCATCGAGCACGGCGGCGCCGTCCGGCAGCGGCGCAGCATCGGCCAGGCCTTGCAGCGCATCGGTCGGCGTGGGAAACAGCGGCGCATCGCGCCAGGCGTTGAGCGGGTAGACCAGGGTCAGCAGACCCAGCGCCGCCAGCCACAGCCAGGGGCTGATGGCGGCCAGGCCGCCCGGCCCCCACAGCATCAGGCAGGACAGCGGAAATCCCGCCGCCACGGCCAGGCGCCGCCACCAGGGCGTGGCCAGCAGGCTGGCGAGCACGCCCAAAAAACAGGCCGCCAGCCAGGCGGCCAGCGGCCCTAGAGTCGATTGCAGCGCGGCGTAGACAAGCCAGGCGCCCGCCCAGGCAAGAAGGGCCGGGGCCGGCCAGGGAAGGCGCCGCATCATGCGCGCCCTCCGGCCGGGAGCCGCTTATTGCTGTTGCAGGGCTTGCGAGGTGGCACGGTCGAGGCGGCCGGTCTGCGGCAGGCTCTGGTCGCGCTGGAACTCGCGCAGGGCGTTCTGGGTGTTCTTGCCCATGGAGCCGTCAGGCGTGCCTGCGGTGTAGCCCAGGGCATTGAGCTTTTGCTGTGCGGCGCGCAGCGACATGCCGGCGGCATTGGCGCCCGGAGCCGATGTCTGCGACGGTGCGGCACCGCCGTCCACGCCCAGGCGTCCACCGCCGCCCAGGCCCTGGCCCTTGACGGTCTGCGCCTTGTAGTTGCGCAGCGAGCGCACCATCTGGTTGTAGGCGTCCATGAAGGCGGCGGCGATCACCTTGCCTTCGGCCGTGCGTGTGTAGCCGCCCAGCGAGGCGCCGGCGGAGCCGCCGAACAGCGCGCCCATGCCGCCCCAGTCGGTCTTGGAGGACGAGCCTTCGGAAGCCGACACCTGCACGCCCGAGCGGTTGTCCACCAGGGCCAGCATGACCGAGGCCTCGCGCGTCTTGGTGGCTGCAGCCAGCGCGCCGAAGATGCCGCCTGCGCGGCCGCCGATGGCGCCGCCCATGCCGCCGGCATCGCTCTGGTTGAAGATCACTTCGGGGGACAGGCCGTAGTCGGAGGCCACCATCTGGCCCTTGCCCAGGTTGCTGCCGCCGCGCATTTCGCCCGAGTCCATCAGCGCGCGTTCACGCGCCATGGCGCCCATGCCGGCCGCGCCGCGTTCCACGACGATGAAGCAGTTGGACTGCTGGATCATCAGGCGCAGCAGCTGCGAGGTGGGCGGCAGGCGGTACTGCTGGGTGAGGATGGTGTACCAGCCCGCGGTCTGGTTCTCGACCAGGGAGATGGTGCCCAGCGAGGAGTCGCAGCGCTCCAGCTCGGTGTTGGCGTTCTCGGCGCTGGCACCGCCTGCGGCGCCCGTGGCCACGGTCTTGGCTTCCGGCGAGCCCATGCGCATGTCGGTGGTCACGCAGCCGGTCAGCGCCACGGCAGCGATGGCAGTCAGGGCAAGATACTTCTTCACGTTGTAATCCTCTTGGTCTGGTCTAGGTGAATCAGCGCCAGGGCAATGGGCGTCCACGCACTGGCAGCGTCGCCAGTCAGCGATTACACACAATTACCCCGCATAACAGCGCGCAAATATACCGGGATTCACCCTTGCGAAAAAGCGCTGCATTGCTGGAGAACGACAGATCACAGACGGTTACAAGCTGTTGTCATCACTCGGATGCATCGCCGCGCAAACGTTCGATCAGCCCGTTGAGCGCATCGAGCGAGCCGAACTGGATCGCCACTTCGCCCATTTCCTGCAGCTTGCCGCCACGGCGCACGGACTTCTTGATGCGCACTTCGACATCGGCCATGAGCAAGTCGGACAGCTCTTCTTCCACGCGCTTGATATCGCGCGACTTACCGTCCTTCTTGGACTTCTGGCGCACCAGGCTGAAGTCGGCGCCGATCTTCTTGACCAGGGCCTCGGCCTCGCGCACCGACAGCTTCTTGGCCGCGATCTGGTTGCCGGCCGTGATCTGGGCCGCGCGGTCCAGCGACAGCAGGGCGCGCGCATGGCCCATGTCGATGTCGCCGGCCATGAGCATGGTCTGCACCGGGTCCGCCAGGTTGAGCAGGCGCAGGATGTTGGTGGCCGCGCTGCGCGAGCGTCCCACGGCCTGGGCCGCCTGCTCGTGCGTGAGGCCGAACTCCTTGACCAGGCGCGACAGGCCCTGGGCCTCTTCCAGCGGGTTGAGGTCCTCGCGCTGGATGTTCTCGATCAGCGCCATGGCGGCGGCAGCCTCGTCGGGCACCTCGCGCACCAGCACCGGCACCTCGGCCAGGCCGGCGATGCGGGCCGCACGGAAGCGCCGCTCGCCCGCGATGATTTCGTACTTGCCGGCGTGGTCGCCCTTGGCCAGGCGGCGCACCAGGATGGGCTGCATGATGCCCTGGGCCTTGATGCTTTCGGCCAGCTCGTAGAGCGCGCCCTCGTCCATGTGGGTGCGCGGCTGGTACTGGCCGGGCACCATGACGTCGAGCTGCAGGATGCTGGGCAGGCCGGTCTCGGCCACCGGGCCGCCGCCCTCTTCCTTGTCGTGGACCTTGGGTCCGAGCAGGGCTTCCAGCCCGCGTCCCAGTCCCTTGGGTTTCTTGGTCACCATGGTGTTGTCCTTGTCAAAGCGATGCCAGCAGCGCGTGTCCGCTGTCCCAGTCGCCCAGCCCGCTGGCCGTGTTGAGATGGCCCGAAGGCCCTGCGTCGACGAAGCGTGCGCCCCAGGCATCGGCCATGGCTTGCACGCGCTGGGCGCTGCAGTAAATGTCGTTGTCGCTGCCGACCACGATGGAGGCAAACGGCAGGCGCTGCATCATCACGGGAGACCAGCCGGGCAGTTGCTCGCGCAGCTGGGGCTGCTCGGTATCGCCGGGGGCCACCAGCAGCGCGCCGCGCACCTTGCGGGCGGCCAGCGGAGAATGCGCCGCCCACCAGGCCACAAGGATGCAGCCCAGGCTGTGCGCCACCAGCACCACGGGGCGCGGCGCGTCGAGCACCGTCTCCTGCAGCCTGGCGCTCCAGTCGCCGCGCAGCGGGCGGTCCCAGTCGTTTTGCTCCAGGCGGCGGTAGCCGTGGCGCTGCTCCCAGCGGCTTTGCCAGTGGTCGGCGTCCGAGTTCTGCCAGCCGGGCAGCAGCCAGACGTCCTCGGCAGCAACGCCCTGCCCCGGCGTTTCATGTGGCACCTGCATGGCTCTCACATCTTCTTGATGCGGCGCACCATCTCGTGCGCGAAATCGATGAAAGCCTTGCTGCCCTTGGCGCCCGGGTCGAAGACCACGCCCGGCACGCCATAGCTGGGCGCCTCGGCCAGGCGCACGTTGCGCGGGATGACGGTGTCGAACACCTTGTCGCCGAAGTGCTCCTTGAGCTGGTCGCTGACCTGCTGCTGCAGCGTGGTGCGCGGATCGAACATCACGCGCAGCAGGCCGATGATCTGCAGGTCGGGGTTCATGTTGGCGTGCACCTGCTTGATCGTGTTGACCAGGTCGGTCAGGCCTTCGAGCGCGAAGTACTCGCACTGCATGGGCACGACCACGCCATGGGCCGCGCACAGGCCGTTCAAGGTGAGCATGGACAGGCTGGGCGGGCAGTCCACCAGCACGAAGTCGTAGTCGGCATCGACCGCCTTGAGGGCGCCCTTCAGGCGATCGTTGCGGCGCTCCAGGGTGACCAGCTCGATCTCGGCGCCGCTGAGTTCGCGGTTGGCGCCCAGCACGTCGTAGCCCACGGCCTCGGAACGCACGGCGGCTTCCTTGACGCTGGCGTTCTCCAGCAGCACGTCATAGACCGACAGCTCCAGCGCACGCTTGTCCACGCCCGAGCCCATGGTGGCATTGCCCTGCGGGTCCAGGTCGATCATCAGCACGCGCTGGCCGACCTTGGCCAGGCCCGCTGCAAGGTTGACGGCGGTGGTGGTCTTGCCGACCCCGCCCTTTTGATTGGCGACACAGAAGATTTTGGCCATGGTATTTACACGCTTATTTGGCGATGGCCAGCTTGAGGCCAAAACCGATCAGGAACACGCCCGCAGTCTTTTCGAGAACCCGGGAAACCGCAGGATTGGCGCGCATGCGCTCGGCCAGATGCGCGGTCAGCAGCACCACGATCAGGCAATAGAGAAAGGTCAGAGCGGCCACCGTGGCCGCCATCACCGCGAACGTGAGCAGGCCCTGGTGGCTTGCGGGATCCACGAACAGCGGGAAGAAGGCCATGTAGAACACGATGGACTTGGGGTTCATCAGGGTGATCAGGCCGGCCTGGCGAAAGTAGTGGCGCGGCTCGATGTGCAGCACGGGCTTGTCGCCGGGCTTGGCGGTGAGCATCCTGAAACCCAGCCAGCCCAGGTAGGCGGCGCCCAGCCACTGCACGGCATGGAAGGCCGTGGGATAGGAGGCCAGCAGCGCGGCAACGCCCGCCACGGCCATCCAGATCAGCACCTGGTCGGCCGCCAGCACGCCGGCGCAGGCCGCCATTCCGGCACGTATGCCGCCCTTGCCGGTGGAGGTGATCAGCGCCAGATTGCCCGGCCCCGGAATCAGCAAAAACAGAAGAATGGCAACAACGAATGCGCTGAAATCGGAGATGCCGAACATGCTGACCCCTGAGCGATGAAAGCTGGGAGTTTATGCGAGGGCCATGGCCAGCGCATGTGGAACATGGCCCCGCCGCAACGCGGCAGTGTGCCATTCGGTAAAAAAATCAGGCGCAAACGCGCAGCCAGAGGATGCAGCGCTCGGCATCCAGGCCCGGCACCTTCAATGGTTCCACGTGAAACACCTGCACGTCGGCGGGCAGCGCGGCGATTTCATCGTCGGGGTGCTTGCCCTTCATGGCCAGCCAGGTGCCGCCCTCCTCCAGCGCCTGGCGGGACCAGCTGGTGAAGTCCGCCAGCGAGGCAAAGGCACGGCAGCTGATCAGCGGATAGCGCGTGGTCAGCTGCTCCACGCGGCTGTGGATGCCGCGCAGGTTGGGCAGGCGCAGCGTGGCCGCTGCCTGCTGGATGAAGGCGGCCTTCTTGCCCACCGTGTCCACGCAGTGCACGTCGATCTGCGGGCAGCAGATGGCAAAGACCACGCCGGGCAGGCCGCCGCCCGAGCCCACGTCCAGCATGGCGGTGCGGCCTTCGCGCGCAGGCATCTGTGCCAGATGGCGCTGCAGCGCCGGCACGGCAGCCAGGCTGTCGAGCAGGTGATGGGTCAGCATCTCCTGCGGATCACGCACGGCCGTGAGGTTGTAGACCTTGTTCCACTTGCCCAGCAGGGCCTGGAATTCCATCAGCGTATCGATCTGGGCGGGGGTGAGGTCCAGCCCCAGCGCCTGCAGGCCGGCTTCGAGCGGAGCGCGCAGTTCCTGGCTCATGCGGATGCCTCCTCGCCCTTCGCGTCAGTCACATCCGGTGCAAAGCCCCGAAAGCCGCCCTTCTTCAGATGCACCATCAGCAGCGAGATCGCCGCCGGCGTCACGCCCGACATGCGCGATGCCTGGCCCAGCGTCTCGGGCCTGTGCTTTTGCAGCGACTGGCGCACCTCGAAGGACAGGGCCGGCACCTGCATGTAGTCCAGCTCGGCCGGCAGGCGCAGGTTCTCGAAGTGGGCGGCGCGCTGCACCTCGTCCTTCTGGCGGTCGATGTAGCCTGCGTACTTGGCCGCGATTTCCACCTGCTCGACCACGGAGCCGCTGAGATCGCCCAGCACCTCGGGCTGCACATCGGCCGAGGCATAGCGGCCCTCGTTCAGGCTCATCAGCTTGCCGTAGCCCACGTCGGGCCGGCGCAGCAGGTCGAACAGGTTGTACTCGCGCTCGATGGACTTGCCCAGCACACGCTCCGATTCCTCGGGCGTGACGATGCGCGGATTGACCCAGGTGGACTTCAGGCGCTCTGTTTCACGTGAAACAGCATCGCGCTTGCGGCTGAAGGCATCCCAGCGCGCATCGTCCACCAGGCCCATGGCGCGGCCCGCTTCGGTCAGGCGCATGTCGGCGTTGTCCTCGCGCAGCTGCAGCCGGAACTCGGCACGGCTGGTGAACATGCGGTAGGGCTCGGTCACGCCCTTGGTGATCAGGTCATCGACCAGCACGCCCAGATAGGCCTCGTCGCGGCGCGGCAGCCAGGCTTCCTGGCCGCGGCATTGCAGTGCGGCGTTGAGGCCGGCGAACAGGCCCTGGGCCGCCGCCTCCTCGTAGCCGGTCGTGCCGTTGATCTGGCCCGCGAAGAACAGGCCCTGGATCTGGCGCGTCTCGAAGCTGCTCTTGAGCGAGCGCGGATCGAAGTAGTCGTACTCGATGGCGTAGCCGGGGCGCAGGATGTGCGCGTTCTCCAGCCCCTTCATGCTGCGCACCAGTTCGTACTGGATGTCGAAGGGCAGGCTGGTGGAGATGCCGTTGGGATAGAACTCGTTGGTGGTCAGGCCTTCGGGCTCCAGGAAGATCTGGTGGCTTTCCTTGTCGGCAAAGCGGTTGATCTTGTCCTCGACGCTGGGACAGTAGCGCGGGCCCACGCCCTCGATCTTGCCCGTGAACATGGGGCTGCGGTCAAAGCCGCTGCGGATGATGTCGTGCGTGCGCTCGTTGGTGTGGGTGATCCAGCAGGGCATCTGGCGCGGGTGCATGGCCGCATTGCCGATGAAGCTGAACACGGGCAGCACGCCTTCGTTGACACCACCGGGCATGCCGTCGCCGGGCTGCTCCTCGCACTGCGAGAAATCGATGCTGCGGCCATCCAGGCGCGGTGGCGTGCCGGTCTTCAGGCGCCCCTGGGGCAGCTGCAGCTCCTTGAGCCGCGACGACAGGCTGACGGCCGGCGGGTCGCCCGCGCGGCCTGCCGCGTAGTTGTTCAGGCCCACGTGGATCTTGCCGTCCAGGAAGGTGCCCGCCGTGAGCACCACGGTGCGGCTGCGAAAGCGCACGCCGACCTGCGTGACGGCGCCCACCACGCGGTCGCCCTCGACCATGAGGTCATCCACCGCCTGCTGGAACAGCCACAGGTTGGGCTGGTTCTCCAGCATATCGCGGATGGCGGCCTTGTAGAGAATGCGGTCGGCCTGGGCGCGCGTGGCACGCACGGCCGGGCCCTTGGAGCTGTTGAGGATGCGGAACTGTATGCCGCCGATATCGGTGGCCAGCGCCATGGCGCCGCCCAGCGCATCCACTTCCTTGACCAGATGGCCCTTGCCGATCCCGCCGATGCTGGGATTGCAGCTCATCTGGCCCAGGGTCTCGATGTTGTGGCTCAGCAGCAGCGTCCTGCAGCCCATGCGCGCAGCCGCCAGCGCGGCCTCGGTGCCGGCGTGGCCGCCACCGACCACGATCACATCAAATTCCTGTGGGTACAACATGCTTATCACTCCGGGGGCCTGCCCGGCCCAAGCCCCCGACACGGAGCACTCACGCTCCGGCGCTCATGGCAGGTGGCCCTCGTTCATGTAGCGAGGGGAACCCAGCGGGGAACCCGCGATTTTCCCACCTTTGCCGCACCAATGCCTTGCAAGGGGTCGGCCGGCCCTGCCACCGGGCCGGCACTGCGCCGGTGTTCCACGTGAAACAGTGCGGCGGACACAGCGCGTGCACCGCAGGATGCTGCGCGCCGCCGCCCGCAGGACGGCCCGCTTGCAAGAAACATGTGCAGGGCCTGTGATGCAATGGCGGCCATGCAGATCCTCATCTTCGCGGGCAGTACCCGCCAACAATCGCACAACCGGCGCCTGGCCGCCGCCGCCGCCGACATGGCGCGCGAACTGGGCGCCCAGCCCACGCTGCTGGAGCTGTCGGATTTCGACATCCCCATGTACAACGCCGACCTGGAGGCCGGCGGCACGCCGCCCGACGTGCTGCGCTTCAAGGCCGCGCTGCACAGCCACCCGGCCTGGCTGATCTGCTCGCCCGAGTACAACGGCAGCTACCCCGCCCTGCTCAAGAACGCCATCGACTGGGCTTCCAGCCCCGTGGCCGGTGATCCGGTCTGGTCCGATGGCACCCTGCCCTTTCGCGGCAAGGTCGTGGGCATGGCCAGCGCCTCGCCCGGCGGCCTGGGCGGCCTGCGCGCCCAGTCGCACCTGGCGCCGCTGCTGCTGAACCTGCAGTGCTGGCTGGCCCCCGTGAGCCACGCCGTCGGCCAGGCAGGCCAGGCATTCGACGACGCCGGCCGCCTGCAGCGCCCCCAGGACCAGCAAGGCATGAAGGCCGTGCTGGAACAGGTGCTCTGGGCTGCACAGCGCCTGTCGGCCTGAACCCTGCCGCCAGCGCGGTCCCATCATGCGCAGCCCCTGCACATGGGGTTAGCATGGGCGCTTGTCTTTCTTACCCTGATCGGAAGCCATCCACCATGAAGCTCTACTACAGCCCTGGCGCCTGCTCTCTGTCTCCCCACATCGTCCTGCACGAGGCAGGCCTGGCCTACGAGCCGGTCCTGGCCAGCACCAAGACGCACAAGCTGCAGGACGGCACGGACTACTACGGCATCAACCCGCTGGGCTATGTTCCCTTCCTCGTGCTCGACGACGGCGACACGCTGCATGAAGGCCCGGCCATCGTCCAGTACCTGGCCGATCTGGTCCCCGAGAAGAAGCTGGCGCCTGCCAACGGCACCATGGCCCGCTACCACCTTCAGGAGTGGCTGAACTTCATCGGCACCGAGCTGCACAAGGGCTTCGGCCCCCTGTTCAACCCCGCCACGCCCGACGACTACAAGCCCGTGGTGCGCCAGCGCGTGCTGGACCGCCTCAAGTGGGTGGACGGCGAGCTCAATGGCCGCGACTACCTGATGGGCGAGCAGTTCACCGTGGCCGACGCCTACCTGTTCACCGTGACGGGCTGGGCCCAGTTCGTGGGCGTGGACATCTCCGAGCTGACCAACCTCCTGGCCTACCGCGAGCGCGTGCTGGCCCGCCCTGCCGTGCAGGCCGCGATGAAGGCCGAAGGCCTGCTCAAGTAAGCAGCGCCGAGCCCGGGCTCGGCGGCACAAGGGGCCGACAAGGGGCCGGCTGGTGTGAACCAGCCGGCCCCTTATCTTTTGCGCGTGCGGATGCGCAGCTCTATCTGGGCCGCCGCAGCGCGCACCTGCTGGGCGATGCGCCGCACGCGCGCCGCCGTCATCCGCTGGGTCAGCGCGGCCACGCTGACCGCCCCCATGGCCTGGCCCATGCTGTCGCAAAAATGCGCGCCCACGGCCGTCACGCCCAGGCTCACGCGGTTCTGTATCACGGCCACGCCTGCGCGGACCGTTTCCTCGCAGGCCAGGCGCAGCCCCGCATCGGTGAGCTTGCCAAAGGCCGGCAGGGCGGGCGCCACGCGCTCGATGATGGCCTCGCGCTCCTCGGGCGCAATGGCGGCCAGCACGGCCAGTCCCCCGGCGCCCACGCCCAGCGGGCGCCGGCTGCCGACCTGCAGCACCAGCGTGCGTATGGGGAAGTCGCCTTCGAGCCGGTGCAGGCACACGGCCTCGAATCCGCTGCGCACCACCAGGTAGGCCGTGTCCTCGGTTTCACGTGACAGCGCCGCCATGGCCGGCTCGCACAGGTCGCGTATGTCGTGCAGCATCGACCCGGCCAGGCCCAGCTCGAAGGCCAGCGGCCCCAGCCGGTAGCGGTGGGTCTGGGCGTCGTGCACCACCAGGCGCTCGGCAATCAGCTGCTTGAGGATGCGGTGGGCCGAAGGGTGGGGCACGCCGGATTTTTCGGCCAGATCGCTGAGCGGGCAACCGCGCACGCCCCCGGTCGCCAGCAGCTTGAGAAAGGCCACGCCCCGCTTGAGGGAGCCGGCATCGGACGATGAGGTCATGTTCGTTTATCGGACAACTGAATGGCGCCGCCGGGCGATTTGAAAACAATCGGAATGGCCGATCAACCACGGCCCGGCCAGGGCACGGCAAGGCCGGGCGCCACGGATTTCCGAATGATGCAACTCTCCCATCTGCCATTGCAAGACAGAATCGCCGTCGTCACCGGCGCCAGCAGCGGCATAGGTGCCGCCACGGCGCGGGCCCTGGCCCGCGAGGGCGCCACCGTCGTGATCGGCTACCACCAGGGCCGCGACCGCGCCCAGGCGCTGCGCGAGGAACTGCCGGGCAGCCACCACACGCTGCAGCTGTCGCTGCAAGACGAGGCCAGCCACGCCATCGCCGCCCAGTGGCTGCAGCAGCACCTGGGCCGGGTGGACCTGCTGGTCAACTGCGCGGGCTTCACCGAGCGCATCGCGCACGCGCAGATCGATGCGCTGGAGCCCGCGCTGTTCAACCGCATCCTGTGCGCCAACGTGGGCGGCACCTATGCCGTGACGCGGGCCCTGCTGCCGCTGCTGCGCGCCTCGCAGGACGCCGCCGTGGTCAACGTGTCCTCGGTCTCCGCCTTCACGGGCCTGGGCAGCAACATGGCCTATTGCGCCGCCAAGGCCGCGCTGGACACGCTGACGGTGTCCATGGCGCGCGCCTTCGGCCCGGTGCGCTTTCTGTGCGTCTCGCCCGCCGCCGTGGACACGGGTTTCGTAGGGGGCCGCAGCCGCCAGGAGCTGGAGAAAAAGGCCGCGCACACGCCGCTGGGCCGCGTGGTCGAACCCGGCGATGTGGCGCAGGCCATCCTCGCCTGCGCCACGCATCTGCGCACGGCCACGGGCACGCGCATCGTGATCGACGGCGGCCACAGCCTCGGTTGAAAGAAGGCACGTCATGCTCGTCGAACAACGCACCTACACCGCCCACCCCGGCAAATGGCGGGACTACCTGGCGCTCTACCAGGCCGAGGGCCTGGAGCTGCAGCAGCGCATTCTGGGCCGCATGGTCGGCTACTACACCAGCGACTCGGGGCCACTCAACCAGATCGTCCACCTGTGGGCCTATACGGACCTGAACGAGCGCGCCGAGCGCCGCGCCCGCCTGCTGGCCGAGCCACGCTGGCAGGCCTATGTGGCGCGCATGCTGCCGCTGCTGCAAAGCCAGGAATCGAAGTTCCTGGTCCCGGCCCCCTTCTTCCAGCCCCAGTGGAGCGGCTGCCAGGAGCCGCTCCACGGCGCCACAGGCCCCGATTCCGCTTCCGGCCCCCTTTCCACCGACTGACAGGAGACATCCATGCTGTGCAAAAAGCTTCACCACGCCGCCTACCGCTGCAAGGACGCGGCCGAGACCGTGCGCTTCTATACCGAGGTGCTGGGCCTGCGCTTCACCCACGCCATGGGCGAGGACCATGTTCCTTCCACGGGCCAGTACAGCCCGCACATCCACATCTTTTTCGAGATGGAGGACGGCAGCTCCATCGCCTTCTTCGAGTGCCCCAGGGACCCGGGCCAGATGAAGGACATGGAGTCGCCGGGCTGGATACAGCACTTCGCCTTCGAGGTCGCCGACGTGGACACCGTGCTGCGCGCCCGGCAGGACCTGCTGGACCGGGGCATTGACGTGGTGGGCCCCACCAACCACGACGACTTCATCACCTCCATCTACTTCTTCGACCCTTCGGGCCACCGCCTGGAGCTGACCGCGCGCACGGCCGACGCGGCGCGCCACCAGGTCTTCGAGCAAGAGGCCATGCAGGTGCTGGCCCTGTGGAATGAGACCCACGACTGGTCGCAGCGCGAAAAGCTCTACGGCGCCCAGACCGGCTACGCGCGCGCGGACCGCTAGCCGCAACACCAGCCAGACCAGCCAAGCCACTACACGGCCACAGCGCGCAATACAAAAAAAGGAGACATGACATGACTGCCATCACCCGACGCACGGCCCTGCTTGCAGGCGCCGCCTCACTCGCCCTGCCCACGGCCCGGGCCCAGGGCGGTTTTCCCAACCGGCCCATTCAATTGATCCACGGCTTTGGCGCGGGCGGCAACGCCGACGTGGTGGCCCGGCTCGTGGCCCAGAAGCTGCAGGAATCGCTCAGGCAGCCCGTGGTGGTGGAGATCAAGAGCGGCGCGGGCGGCTCCATTGCCAGCAACTTCGTGGCCAAGGCGGTGCCGGACGGCTACAGCCTGGTCATGCTCACGGGCGCGCACACCGTGTCGGCCGCGCTGCGCAAATCGCTGCCCTACGACGCGGTCAAGGACTTCGCCTTTGTCTCCACCGTCTCGTCCTTTCCCTTCGTGGTGGCCGTGCGCGCCGAGCATCCCGCCAGGACCCTCGCCGATCTGCTGGCCATGGCGCGCAAGGAGCCGGGACGCATCACCTTCACCTCGGTGGGCGTGGGCTCCACCCAGCACATGGCCGGCGAGCTGCTGGGCTCCACGGCCAAGGTACAGCTGCTGCACGTGCCCTACCGGGGCGGCGGCGCACCTGTGCAGGCCGTGATAGCGGGCGATGTGGACGTGCTCAGCGACACGCTGACCGTGGCCATGCCGCACATCAAGTCGGGCCGGCTGCGCGCCCTGGCCGTCACCAGCGCCCAGGCCTGGCCCACCCTGCCCGAGGTGCCGCCGGCCTCGGCCGTGCTGCCCGGCTTCGAGGTGCACTCCTGGCTGGGCCTGGCCGCGCCCGCAGGCACGCCCGCCGACGTGGTGCAAAGGCTGGCCGCCGAAGCCCACAAGGCCCTGAAGGAGCCCGACCTGCTCCAGGCCCTGGCCAGCGCCGGCAGCGCGGCCACGCCCTGCAGCCCCGAGGAGATGCGTGGCATGGTGGGCGCCGAGATCGCGCGCTGGCGCGGCGTCATCCAGCAGGTCGGCATTCCGCTGCAGGCCTGACGCCATGGACATCATCGGCCTGTGCGGCAGCCTGCGCCGCCATTCCCTGAACCGCATGCTGCTGGAGCTGGCGGGCGAATGCCTGCCACCCCAGGCCACGATGCAGGTCTGCGACTGGCGCGCGCTGCCGCCGCTGGATGCCGACCTGCTGGCCACGGGCATGCCCGCATCCGTGCACCAGTTGCGCGAGCGCATCCGCCGCGCCGACGCCGTGGTGCTGGCCACGCCCGAGTACAACTTCTCCATTCCAGGCATGTTCAAGAATGCGCTGGACTGGATCTCGCGTGGCGACGACCAACCCTTTCGGCACAAGCCCGTGGCCCTTGTCTCGGCCTCGCCCGGCCCGCTGGGCGGGGCGCGCGTGCAGTACGAACTGCGCAAGGTATTGCAGTGCATGGAAGCCGACGTGCTGGCCCGGCCCGAGGTGTTCGTGGGCCAGGCGGCGCAGAAATTCGACAGCCAGGGCCTGTGCACCGATGCCGCCACGCGCAGCTTCGTGACGGCGCAGATGCAGGCGCTGGGGCGACTCGTGGCACAGCACCGTCGCCTGCACGACAGCGCGCAAATCCCTGGCCTGCACGATTGATTCCATGGGCGTAATCTGTGCCGTACGCCGCGCCGCCCGCACGGGTGGCGCTTTTGCTTCACGCACAGAAAGCCCCGTTGCATGACCTCTCTGTTCGATCCCATACAGGCCGGCGAGCTGCGCCTGCCCAACCGCATCGCCATGGCGCCCCTGACGCGCAACCGCGCACCCCAGGCCCTGCCCAACGACATCATGGTCACCTACTACGCCCAGCGCGCCAGCGCCGGCCTGCTGATCAGCGAAGGCACGGCCATCAGCCACCAGGGCCAGGGCTATGCCCATGTGCCGGGCCTGTACGGCAGCGAGCAGCTCGACGGCTGGAAGCGCGTGACCGACGCCGTGCACAAGGCCGGCGGGCGCATCGTCACCCAGCTGTGGCATGTGGGCCGGGTCTCGCACACCTCGCTGCAGCCCGAAGGCCAGGCGCCCGTGGGGCCGTCCCCGGTGGCGGCCAAATCCAAGACCTATGTGATCGACGAGGACTCGGGCAAGGGCCAGTTCGTGCCCACCTCCGCGCCGCGCGCGCTCGCCCAGCACGAGCTTCCCGCCATCGTCCACAGCTTCGCCGTGGCCGCGCGCAATGCCGTGGAGACGGCCGGCTTCGACGGCGTGGAGCTGCACGGCGCCAACGGCTATCTGCTGGACCAGTTCCTCAAGACCGGCGCCAACCAGCGCGATGACGACTACGGCGGCAGCATCGAGAACCGCGCCCGCCTGCTGCTCGAATGCACGCGCGCCGCCGCCGATGCCGTGGGCGGCGGCCGCGTGGGCATCCGCCTGTCGCCCGTGACGCCGGCCAACGACATCGCCGATGCCGACCCCCAGCCGCTGTTCGAATACGTGGTGCGTCAGCTGGCGCCGCTGGGCCTGGCCTACATCCACATCATCGAAGGCTCCACCGGCGGCCCGCGTGAATTGCCCGACCGGCCCTTCGACTACGCGGCCCTCAAATCCGCCTACCGCGAGGCCGGCGGCCAGGGCGCCTGGATGGTCAACAACGGCTATGACCGCGACATGGCGCTGCGCGCCGTGGAAAGCGGCCACGCCGATATCGTGGCCTTCGGCAAGGCCTTCATCTCCAACCCCGACCTGGTCCACCGCCTGCGCGACGACCTGCCGCTGAACCCCTGGAACTCCAGCCTGTTCTACGGCGGCGGCGCCGAGGGCTATACCGACTACCCGTTCGCGCGCCAGGCCTGATTTGCGGCGCTGCAAAGCAAAAAGCCCGCAGGCATGGCCTGCGGGCTTTTTTCGTTCGCGCGATTCACGGGGTCACGTGAAACAGGGCCGCTGGCCCCTGCCTTCTCAGGCGTGTTCCAGCAGCTGGGTCTCGCGGGCCGAAGCCAGCGGGGCGCGGCCTGCAGCCGGCGCCAGGCTGGGCTGGCCCTGGGAGGGACGGCCATAGGAAGCATGCGAGCCCATGGACGCCACGGCCGCACCGGCAATGCGGAACTGGCCCACCACCTGCGCCAGGCGCGCGGCCTGCTCGCGCAGCGACTCGGCGGCGGCAGCCGATTCCTCGACCAGGGCTGCGTTCTGCTGCGTCATGCGGTCGATATCGCCCACGGCCTGGTTGACCTGCCCGATGCCCCCCGACTGCTCGCTGGAAGCCGCCGTGATCTCGCCAATGATGTCGCCCACGCGCTGCACGCTGTCCACGATTTCCTTCATGGTCTTGCCCGCGTCCTCGACCTGGCGCACGCCCACGTCCACGGCCTGCACGCTGGTCTGGATCAGCGCCTTGATCTCGCTGGCCGCCTGGGCCGAGCGCTGGGCCAGCGAACGCACCTCGGCCGCCACCACGGCAAAGCCGCGGCCCTGCTCGCCGGCACGCGCCGCTTCCACGGCGGCGTTCAGCGCCAGGATGTTGGTCTGGAAGGCGATGGAGTCGATCAGGCCGATGATGTCGCCGATCTTGCGGCTGGAGGTCGTGATCTCCTGCATGCTCACCACGGCCTGGGCCACCACGTCGCCACCGCGCGTGGCCGTGGTCGAGGCAGAGGCCGCCAGCTGGTTGGCCAGCTGCGAGGACGATGCCGTCTGCTGCACCGTGGCCGTGAGCTGGGACAGCGAGGCCACGGTCTCCTGCACATTGCTGGCCGTCTGCTCGGTGCGCGAGGACAGGTCCTGGTTGCCCGTGGCGATCTCCTGGCTGGCCGTGGCGATGTTGCCGCTGGCGTCGCGCACCTGGGTCACCATGGAGCCCAGGCTCTGCTGCATCTGGTCCAGCGCGCGCTGCAGGTCAGCCACCTCATCCTTGCCCTCCACCTTCACGCTCTGCGACAGATCGCCCTGGGCAATGGTCAGCGCCGTCTGGCGCGCCTGCACCAGGGGGCGGCAGATGGACAGCATGTTCATCAGCGTCAGCGGCACCACCACCAGCACCGTGAGCACCACGGCCGCCACGAAGATCCACTGCGTCTGCTCGGCCACGCCCTGCTCCTCCGCGGCCATGGCATCGACCTGCTGGCGCAGCAGCTGGTCCAGCTGTGCGATGAGCTTTTCGACCTCGGCCACCTCGGCCATGGCCTTGCCGCTCATGCGGTTGGCCGTGGTCGCCGTGTCATAGCCACCGGCCTCCAGCTGTCGCGCAATGTGCTCGAACTGCTGGCGGTAGCGGTCCACGCGCTCGGAGATGCCGCTGACGATGGCATCGTCGGCCGGGTCCTCGTCCTTCAGAAAGCGCTCGGCCACGGATTTCACGCGGTCGATGGCGGCCAGCCACTGGGTGTGGGCCTTGCGCACCTCTTCGGCACGCTCGTACTGGATGATCATGTCCTTTTCATGGGCGCGCACGGCACCCAGCTCGGCGCGCAACTCCACCATGTAGCCCATCTTGGCGTACGAGGTATGCATGAACTGCTGACTCATGCCATGGATGCGGAACATGCCCAGCATCCCGGCTCCGCCCAGCAGACCCAGCAGTACCAGCACCATGGCGATGGCACCCAGCATCCGCGTGCGGATCGTGAAAGCCCGCATCATTCCCAACAAGTTCATGACCGTTTTCCTCTCTGTCAGTCAAGGCGCCCGCACGGTCTCCAAATGCATAGCGCCAACGTAAATACAAATTGTTGCAGTTTGTCAGATGATCGCCAATGGCCTATGACGGTTTTTGCCTATTCACGGCTCTTTTCGATCTATCGGCCATTGCAGCGGATCATTGAGCCGGCCGACTCACATCGAATTGGGCCAAATCAACCCTTGTCCAGCCAGACGCTTGACCTTGCCATGGTGTCAGGGTTCAACATGCCGTCCATGGCTTGCGCCACTTCGGCGCGCCCCAACCAGGAGCGAGAGATGCAACATGTTTTCACCGTGCAGGGCATGACCTGCGGCCACTGCGAACGCGCCGTCACCCAGGCCGTGCAGGGCGTGGATGACCAGGCCCAGGTAAAAATCGATCGCGCCGCCCAGCGCGTGGAAGTCGACAGCAGCGCCAGCCGCGAGGCACTGGGCGCCGCCATTGCCGAAGAAGGCTACAAGGTCGCCTGAGAGACACCTCAAAGACACCCGAAGGCATCCGAAAGGCACGCACCATGTCCGCCCACCCCGCACAGCACTGGCCCGTCTCCATCGGCGAGGCCGCGCGCCGCGCCGGTGTCTCGGCGCGCATGGTGCGCCACTACGAAGCCCAGGGCCTGCTGCCGCCCATGCACCGCACGGACGGCGGCTACCGCCAGTACGCCGAGGCCGACGTGCACGCCCTGCGCTTCATCCGCCGGGGGCGCGACCTCGGCTTTTCCATGGACGAGATCGCCACCCTGCTCGGCCTGTGGCAGGACAAGAGCCGCGCCAGCAGCCAGGTCAAGGCCATCGCCCAGCGGCACATCGACGAACTGACCGAGCGCATCGCCGCCATGCAGGCCATGCAGCGCACGCTCAAGACCCTGGTGCACTGCTGCCACGGCGACGACCGGCCGGACTGCCCGATATTGGATGATCTGGCGGCGCAGGAGAGTGCGGCGCCGTAGCGTGTCTCAAGGCAGGGAACGGCGCTTCAGCCGCCCGCCTTCGCACGCTTTGCAGGCTTGCCCACCTTGGGTGGCTTGGATAACTTGGGCGTATCGAGAACATCCGCCCGCCGCAACACGCCCCCCATCAAGGTATCAATGCACTGCTGCGCCACTTCCTCGGCCGAGTACTGGCCGCCAGGCTGGTACCAGCGGCCTATCCAGCTGAGTGCGCCGGCAATCACGAAGGCCGTCATCTTGGGGTCGCAGGGGGCCAGGGAGCCCTCCTGCACGCCGGCGGCCACCAGGCGGCGGAAGGCCTGGTCTATGGCGGCCTTCTGGCGGCGCAGTTCGCGGCGGCTGTCGGGGGGGACCTGTTCGTCGCCCACGCGGATCAGGCACATGCCGAAGTCCATGGTGACGATGCGCGCATAGACCTGCATGCAGGCGCGCAGCTGGTCCACGGCCTGGCCGCCCGCGCGGCGCGAGGCCTCGATGCCTTCCAGCGTCATGGCCAGGCCCTGGTTCACGCACTGCAGCAGGATCTCGTCCTTGTTCTTGACGTAGTAGTACAGCGTGGGCTTGCTCACGCCCAGCCGTGCGGCGATGTCGTCCAGCGAGGTGGCGGAGAAGCCGCGTTCGTTGAACAGCTGCGCGGCGGCCTGCAGCACGGCCTGGCGCTTGGCCTCGCGCTGCTGCTCGCGGTCGGGCGTGCCGCTCCAGGGCGAGTCCACGGCGGGCGCCGCACGGCCTTTGCGGGTGCGGGTTCCGGGGCTGGGTCGGGTCTTGGTTTCAGGGCTCGATGGCTTCATGGCGACGGGTGCACCGGGGAAATCACCGATGCTGCATGCGGAGGGCGACAACCAGAATCTACTCCAAAGTAAACAGCCTACGCATCAGTAGGCTCCTGCCCGGCTCGACGAACCAACGCACGAGAGCGCCATGGAGACACACCCCGACGGCGGCCCGCCCGCCCCCTTGCTGCAGGTCGATGGCGTCACGCTCGCCTTTGGCGGCGTGAAGGCGCTGTCGGGCGTGGGCTTCGATGTGCAGCCCGGCTCGATCACGGCGGTGATCGGTCCCAACGGCGCGGGCAAGACGTCGCTGTTCAACACCATCTCGGGCTTTTACCGGCCCACGGGCGGCTCCATCCGCTTCCAGGGCGAGGACATCACGCGCATGCCGGCGCCGCGCCGCGCGCGGCTGGGCCTGGGGCGCAGCTTCCAGAACATTGCGCTGTTCCGGGGCATGACGGTGCTGGACAACATCAAGCTGGGCCGCCACGCCCACCTGCGCACCAACGTGCTCGACGCCCTCCTCTACCTGGGCCGCGCGCGCCGCGAGGAGGCCGAGCTGCGCCGCGACATCGAGGAGCGCATCATCGATTTCCTGGAGATAGACCACATCCGCCATGCGCCCGTGGCCGCCCTGTCCTACGGGCTGCAAAAGCGCGTGGAGATGGCGCGCGCCCTGGCCATGCAGCCGCGCATCCTGATGCTGGACGAGCCCGTGGCCGGCATGAACCGCGAGGAGACCGAGGACATGGCTCGCTTCATCCTCGATGTGCGCGCCGAATGGGGCGTGACCGTGCTCATGGTGGAGCACGACATGGGCATGGTCATGGACCTGTCCGACCATGTGGTGGTGCTCAACTTCGGCCAGGTCATCGCCCAGGGCACGCCCGCTGTGGTGCAGGCCGATCCCGAGGTGAACCGGGCCTACCTGGGCGCCGGTGATGTGGGCGAGCTGCGGCGCCGGCTGCGCGGCGCGTCCGCCCGGCCAGAGCCCGCCACGCCGCAGCCGGCCCTGGCACAGGAAGCCGCATGATGGACTGGGCCTACCTGTTCGAGATTGCCCTCACGGGCCTGGCCGCAGGCGGCCTGTATGCGCTGGCCGCGCTGGCCTTCGTGGTGGTCTACAAGGCCACGCGCGTGGTCAACATCGCCATCGGCGAGCTGCTGATGGTGGGCGCCTACCTGTTCTTCACCTTTGCGGCCATGTTCGCGCTGCCGCTGTGGCTGGCCATTCCCGCCGCCGTGCTGGGCACGGGGCTGCTGGGCGCGCTGATCGAGCGCACCATGATCCGGCCGCTGCTGGGCGAGCCGCCGATCTCGGTGTTCATGGTCACCGTGGGCCTGGCCTCGGTGCTGGTGGGCTTGGTGGAGCTGATCTGGACGGCCGACCAGCGCCGCCTGCCCGAGTTCATGCCCACGCAGCCCGTGATGATCGGCGAGGCATTTCTCGCGCCCAAGGTGGCCTGGGGCGCAGCCGTGGCCGTGGTCTTCATCGCGGCCGTGCTGCTGGTGTTCCGCTACTGGCGTGGCGGCGTGGCCCTGCGCGCCACGGCCAGCGACCAGGCAGCGGCCTATTCGGTGGGCATCAACGTGCCGCGCGTGTTCTCGCTGGCCTGGGTGGTGTCGGCCATGATCGCGGCGGTCTCGGGAATCATCGTCGGCTCCATCGGCGGCATCTCGTCGAGCATGGGCGTGTTCGGCCTGTCGGTGCTGGTGGTCGTCATCGTGGGCGGGCTGGACAGCGTGCTGGGCGCCCTGGTCGGCGGCCTGTTCATCGGCCTGGTGGAGGCGCTGGCCGGCGCCTACCTGGGCGGCGAGTACAAGCTGCTGGCCACCTTCATCGTGCTGGTCGTGGTGCTGATGCTCAGGCCCTACGGCCTGTTCGGCACGCACGAGATCGAGCGGCTCTAGACAGCTTCAGAAAGACGGCAGCATGCGCATAGGCACCCTCAAGGAAAGCTACATCGCCGATGCGGCGCTGTTCGACTCCCGCACGCAACGCATCTGGCTGGCCATGGCCGGCGCGCTGCTGCTGCTGTTTCCCTTCATGGCCAGCGACTACTGGCTGTACCTGGCCTGCCTGGTCAGCATCAACGTGGCCGGCGCCACGGGGCTGAACATCCTCACCGGCTACACGGGCCTGGTCAGCCTGGGACAGGCCGCCTTCATGGGACTGGGCGCCTACACGGTGGCCATCGTGCAGGCGCGCTGGGGCACGCCCGTGCTGTTCAACCTGCTGGCTGGCGGCTTCGTGGCCATGCTGGGCGGCATCGTGGTGGGCCTGCCCTCGCTGCGCGTCAAGGGCCTGTACCTGGCGATTGCCACCATCGCGGCCTCGTTCATCGCCCATTTCCTGTTCGCCAACCTCAAGCTCACGGGCGGCACGGCGGGCCTGACGCTGCAGCCGGCCACGGTGTTCGGCGTGGCGCTGGACACCTCGTTCCGGCTGTACTGGGTGATCGTGCCCGTCACGCTGCTGATGCTGCTGGGCGCGGCCAACCTGTTTCGCACGCGCATAGGCCGCGCCTTCATCGCCATCCGCGACCGCGACATCTCGGCCGAGGTGCTGGGCATACCGCTGCTGCGCTACAAGCTGCTGTCGTTCGGGCTGTCCTCGTTCTACGCAGGCGTGGCGGGCGGGCTGTGGGCGTACTTCTTTCGCGTGGTCACGCCCGAGAGCTTTCCGCTCTTGATGTCCATCTTCTTTCTGGCGGCCATCATCGTCGGCGGCATGGGCTCCATCCTGGGCGGCATCCTGGGCGCGGTCTTCATGACCATGGTCCCGGAGCTGCTCAAGCTCATCGTGGACCTGCTGCCCGGCGGCTCCGAGCTGGCCGTCTTCCTGTCGCCCGTGCGCACCATGGTGTTCGGGCTGCTGATCATCGTCTTTCTGGTCTTCGAGCCGCAGGGGCTCGCAGAAATGTGGCGGCGCCTGCGCCGCTTCTTCCACCTGTGGCCCTTCCGCAATTGAGGCGGCGCCGCGCACGACAAGCAAAAGGAGACAAGCAATGCAGCAACACCCGACCTCCTCGCGCCGCCGCAGCCTGCTGCTGGCGGCCGGCGCCAGCCTGGCCGCACCGCTGGCCGCCCGCGCCCAGGCTGGCGGCGAAGACATCGTGATCGGCGGCTCCATCCCCATGACGGGCGTGTTCGCCTTCGCGGGCGTGGGCATCAATGCCGGCATGGGCGACTACGTGAAGATGGTCAACGAGGCAGGCGGCATCAAGGGCCGCAAGATCCGCTACGTGCCCGAGGACACGGGCTACAAGGTCGATGTCTCGGTGGCCGCGTTCAAGAAGATCACCAGCCAGAACAAGGTCAACCTCTACTACGGCGACTCCACGGGCTTTTCCAAGACCATCAACCCGGAGCTGGACCGCAACGGCGCCATCCTCATGGCGGGCGCCTCCTTCGCCACCGAGCTCAACAACCCGGCCAAGTACTCGAACCAGTTCCTCGTGGGACCCGACTACACGGAGATGTTCGGCATCCTGCTCAAGCACGTCGCCAAGGAAAAGCCGGGCGCCAAGGTGGCCTTCGTCTACTCCGACTCCGAGTTCGGCCGCGACCCCATCGAGGCCAGCGAGGCGGCCGCCAAGAAGCTGGGCCTGAACGTGGTGGCCAAGCTGATGACGCCGCCCGGCAGCGTGGACGTGTCCACCGAAGTCATCAAGCTGCGCCGCGCCGCGCCCGACTACACCATCTTCCACGGCTACATCCTCGCGCCCATTCCCGAGTTCATCCAGCAGGGCAAGCAGATGGGCATGACCAGCCAATGGATGGGCACCTTCTGGACCATGGACAGCTCCACCGTCATGAAGATGGGCGAGGCCGGCGACGGCTTCATGGGCGTCATGCCCTACCGCTACTACTACGACACCTCGGCCAAGGCGCCCATGCTGGACAAGATCCGCGCGCTGCGCCCCGAGTACCAGAGCACGGCCTATATCCAGGGCTTTCTGGCGGCCATGCTGTTCGTGGAATCGGCCAGGCGCTGCCTGGACGCGGGCAAGCCGCTCACCGGCCCCAACCTCAAGGCCGCGCTCAATTCCATCAAGGACTTCGACACGGGCGGACTGATCGGCGTGCCCATCACCATCAAGGGCAATTCGATTCCCGTGGGCCGCGTCTACAAGGCGGACATGAAGGCGCAGAAGATGCTCCCAGCGTCCGACTGGATAGCGCTTTGATGAAACGCATCCCCCTGAGCGGCTTCGCCGCTTCCCCCTTCTCTCGCACCGCTTCGCGTTGCGGGAAGGGGGACGGCACCCTCGCGGCGGGGCGGCCCTTGCTTGGTGCCCCGCGCCTGATGCACGCCATAACCAACGTCGCGGGCTCCACATGCGCAGTGAAATTTTGAAGGCAACCCCAACCAACGCAGAGACTGCAAGCGTCCTCGAAATCAACAACATCGAGGTCATCTACAACAAGGTCGTGCAGGCCCTGCGGGGCCTGTCGCTGGCCGTGCCGCGCGGCCAGATCGTGGCCCTGCTGGGCAGCAACGGCGCGGGCAAGAGCACCACGCTCAAGGCCGTCTCGGGGCTGCTGGCGCTGGAGGACGGCCTGCTGGCCAGCGGCAGCGTGCGCTACAACGGCCAGTCCACCGCGCAGTACGCGCCCCAGCAGCTGGTGCGCCTGGGGCTGTCGCATGTGATGGAGGGCCGGCGCGTGTTCGAGGACCTCACGGTGGAGGAAAACCTCGTGGCCGCCACCTACGCGCTCACGGGCCGCAATCAAGTCAAGCCCGACTTCGACCTGGTCTACAGCTACTTCCCGCGCCTGCATGAGCGACGCAAAGGCCTGGCCGGCTACCTGTCGGGCGGCGAGCAGCAGATGCTGGCCATTGGCCGCGCGCTGATTGCCGAGCCCCAGCTCATGCTGCTGGACGAGCCCTCGCTGGGCCTGGCGCCGAAGCTGGTGGAGGACATCTTCACCATCATCGCGCGCATCAATGCCGAGCGCGGCACCTCCATGCTGCTGGTCGAGCAGAACGCCACCGTGGCCCTGGCCGTGGCGCACAGCGGCTACATCATGGAGAACGGCAAGATCGTCATCGACGGCCCGGCCGAACGCCTGGCCCAGGATGCCGACGTGCGCGAGTTCTACCTGGGCATGGGTGGCAGCGGCGAGGCGAAGAGCTTCCGCGATCTCAAACACTACAAGCGCCGCAAGCGCTGGTTGTCCTAGCCTGGGAACGCACATGCAAGCCCTTCCCGAACTCACCCTGCCCCAGATGCTGGCCGAACGCGCGCGCAGCGATGCCCGGCGCGTGGCCATACGGCAAAAGGACTTCGGCATCTGGAAGCCCACCAGCTGGGCGCGCTACCACGAGCGTGCCAGCCACTTCGGGCTGGGCCTGGCACAGCTGGGCCTGCCGCCAGGCGGCCACATGGGCGTGATCTCCGAGAACCGCATCGAGTGGGTGCTGGCCCAGATGGGCGCGGGCCTGATCGGCGCCATCACCGTGGGCGTGTACCCCACCAGCCCCACGCCCGAGGTCGCCTATGTGGCGGGCCATGCCGATGTGGACATCATGGTCTGCGAGGACCAGGAGCAGACCGACAAGCTGCTGGCCGCCCTGCCCCAGCTGCCGCGCCTGAAGAAGATCATCGTCATGGAGACCAAGGGCCTGCGCAGCTTCGCGCCGGAGGTCCGCGCCCTGATCGCCACCTTCGACGAGGTCGAGCGCCTGGGCGCCCAGGCTGCCCAGGCCGCCAGCCGCGCCCCCATCGAACAGGCGCTGGCACGCCAGACGCTGGATGACGTGGGGCTGATGATCTACACCTCGGGCTCCACCGGCAAGCCCAAGGGCGCCATGATCACCTACCGCAACATCCGCGGCGTGGTGCCCGGCATTGCCGAGCGGCTGGGGCTGGACGGCGGCACGCGCCACCTGTCCTACCTGCCGCTGTGCCACGTGGCCGAGCAGATGCTGACCAGCTTCGTGCCCGTCTACCTGGGCTCGCAGGTGCACTTTGGCGAGTCCATCCGCACGGTGCAGGAAGACCTGCGCGAAGTCGCGCCCAACATGTTCCTGGGCGTGCCGCGCATCTGGGAGAAGCTGCATGCGGCCATCAGCATCAAGATGCAGGAGACCGGGCCGCTGCGCCGCGCGCTCTACCGGCGCGCCATGGCGGCCTGCGCGCCGCTGGCCGAAAAGCCCCGCAGGCAGTGGAGCCTGGCCGAGCGCCTGGCCTGGGCCGCCAGCTACTGGAGCGTGCTGCGCGCGCTGCAGAACTTCATCGGCCTGCGCGAGACACGCGTGGCGCTCACCGGCGCCGCGCCCATACCGCCCGACGTGGTCCGCTTTTTCCGCACGCTGGGCGTGCCGCTGATCGAGGTCTACGGGCTGACCGAATCCACGGGAATGGTTACCGGCCACCGCCTGGACGACGTGGCCGTGGGCACCGTGGGCGTGGCCACCGAAGGCGTGCAATGGCGCATCGCCAGCCATGGCGGCCAGCCCGGTGACGAAGGCGACGGCAGCGGCGAACTCCAGATCAAGGGCGACATGGTTTTCGCGGGCTACTACAAGAACCCCGAGGCCACGGCGCAAAGCCTGCAGGACGGCTGGCTGCACACGGGCGACGTGGTGCGCGTGCAGGGCGGCCAGCTGCGCATCGTGGACCGCCTCAAGGACATCATGATCACCGCCGGTGGCAAGAACCTCACGCCCTCGGAGATCGAGAACACCATGAAGTCCAGCCCCTTCATCAAGGAGTGCATCGTCGTCGCCGAGGGCCGCAAGTTCGTGGGCGCGCTGGTGCAGATCGACTACGAGACGGTTGGCCAATGGGCCCAGGCGCGGCGCATTCCCTTCACGCATTTCCGCTCCCTGGCCGAGATGGCCGAGGTGCGCGCGCTGATCGATGCCGAGATCGCGCAGGGCAATGCCCGCCTGGCCCAGGTCTCGCATGTGCGGCGCTTCCATCTGCTGACCAAGGAACTGGACCACGACGATGGCGAAGTCACGGCCACGATGAAGGTGCGCCGCTCGTCCATCTACAAGACCTACGCCGCCGAAATCGACGCCCTGTACCACTGATCCGCTCCCATGACCGACACGCAAGACACCCCGCTGCTGCTGCACCGCGAAGGCGCCATCGCCACGCTGACCTTCCACCGCCCCGCCGCCCTCAACGCCATCGACGTGCCCATGGCGCTGGCACTGCGCGACGCCGTGCGCACCCTGGCCCAGGACCGCGCGCTGCGCTGCGTGGTGCTGAACGGCGCGGGCCGCGCCTTCATGGCGGGCGGCGACCTGGACACGCTGGCCGCCGACCCCGTGCGCGGCGCGGCCGAGCTGCTGGCGCCGCTCAACGAGGCCGTGGCGCTGCTGGGCCAGCTCGATGCGCCCGTCATCGCCAAGGTGCATGGCGCGGCGGCAGGCGCTGGCCTGTCTCTGATGCTGCAGGCCGACTTCGTCTACGCGGCCGAGGGCACGCGCTTCAACCTGGCCTACATCAACCTGGGCGCCAGCTGCGACGTGGGAGCCTCCTGGGCGCTGCCGCGCATCGTGGGCCTGCGCAACGCGCTGGAGATCGCCATGCTGGGCGAGACCCTGGACTGCGCCCAAGCGCAGCGCCTGAGCCTCGTCAACCGCGTCCTGCCGCCCGCCGAACTCGACGCCGCCGTGCAGCAGCTGGCCCAGCGCCTGGCCGCCGGCCCCACGGTGGCGCTGGGCCATATGCGCCGCCTCATGCGCGCGGGCCTGGACCGCAGCCTGCGCGACCAGCTGGCCGCCGAGGCCTGCGCCTTCGATGCCTGTGCGCGCACGGCCGACCTGCCGCGCGGCATTGCGGCGTTCCACGCCAAGCAGACGCCGCAATTCGAGGGGCGTTGACCTGCGCCCGGAACTGACGCCGAGGCGGCTGCGCTGCCTGCCGCCTGCCCGGCACAATGCACTCCATCCCCCGTGTTCATCGCTTCGAGGAGCTTCACCATGACCCCACGCGACGTCTTCGTCGTCGGCACTGCGCGCACCGCCATCGGCACCTTCGGCGGCAGCCTCAAGGACGTACCCAACACCCAGCTGGCCACCACGGCCGTCAAGGCGGCCATCGAGCGCGCGGGCCTGGCGCCCGACGCCGTCGGCCACGTGGTCATGGGCAATGTGATCCCCACCGATACCAAGGACGCCTACCTCTCGCGCGTGGCCGCCATCGATGCGGGCTGCCCCATCGAGACGCCGGCCTTCAACGTCAACCGGCTGTGCGGCTCCGGCCTGCAGGCCATCGTCTCTGCCGCCCAGGCCATTGCGCTGGGCGACTGCGACGTGGCCATCGGCGGCGGCAGCGAGTCCATGAGCCGCGGGCCCTACTTCGACCAGGCCGCCCGCTGGGGCGCGCGCATGGGCGACGCCAAGAGCATCGACTACATGCTGGGCATCCTGCACGACCCCTGGCAGAAAATGCACATGGGCATCACGGCCGAAAACGTGGCCGAGCGCTACCACATCAGCCGCGAAATGCAGGACGAACTGGCGGCAGCCAGCCACCAGCGCGCGGCCGCTGCCATTGCGGCAGGCCACTTCAAGGAGCAGATCGTTCCCGTGGAAATCGCCACGCGCAAGGGCGTCGTGGTCTTCGATACCGACGAGCATGTGCGCGCCAGCACCACCATCGAATTGCTGTCCACCATGAAGCCCGCGTTCCGCAAGGAAGGCGGCAGCGTGACGGCCGGCAATGCCTCGGGCATCAACGACGGCGCCGCCGCAGTGGCCCTGGCCGCAGGCGATCGCGTGGCGGCCCTGGGACTGAAGCCGCTGGCGCGCCTGGTGGGCTACGCACATGCCGGCGTGGACCCCGCCTACATGGGCATAGGCCCCGTGCCGGCCACGCAGAAAGTGCTGCAGCGCACAGGCCTGAAGATTGCAGACATGGACGTGGTCGAGGCCAACGAGGCCTTCGCGGCCCAGGCCTGCGCCGTGATCCAGCAGCTGGGCATGGACCCGGCCAAGGTCAACCCCAACGGCTCGGGCATCTCGCTGGGCCACCCCGTGGGTGCCACGGGCGCCATCATCACCACCAAGGCCATCGCCGAGCTGCAGCGCACGGGCGGCCGCTATGCGCTGGTGACCATGTGCATTGGTGGCGGCCAAGGGATCTCGGCCATCTTTGAAAGAGTCTGAGCGCCGCCTGAGCGTGGCGATGTTTCACATGAAACATCGCCACCGCAGCCGCCTGCCGGCTTAGAAAGGCGCTTCTTCAGGCGCCGTATCCACGGGCGCCAGGGCCGGCCCCGTCAACGCACCACGGCCCGAGGCCGCTGCACGCGGTGCCGCTTGTGTCGCTGTAGGATTCTGGGCAGCGGGCGTCTGAAGCGATGCCGGCAGATCCTGGCCCAGGCCCGTGCGCCCTTCCCCGCCCAGTGCCTCGATCAGATCGGGGATGAGCCGGGACAGCTCGCCCGTGGCAATCGCCACATCGGCATCGAAGCCGCCGTCGTCCTGCGACTGGCCTTCCATCACGGCATCGAGCAGCGCGATCTTGCGGATCTGCAGACCCTCGGTCAGCACAAAGCTCACGCGGTCATCCCAGGTCAGCGCCAGGCGCGTGGGCAGCTTGCCGTGCTCGATATGCTGGCGCACCTCGTCGATGTCCAGCGGATGGCGCGCATAGCGCACCACGGCCTTGGATTCGTCGGCGGCCTTGAGCTCGCATTCGCGGTCAATCGAAAAGCCGGCCGGGCTTTCCTGCGTGGTCAGCCAGTGCGCCATGGCGGCCTGGGCGCTGGTCTGCGTATCGACCAGGGCCAGCGCAAAGCCAGTGAGGCCCTCCACCAGCGAGCTGACCACCTCGTCGGCGCGCGCCTGGCTGCCCGTGTCCAGCACCAGGGTGCGGGCCTGCGGGTCCAGCCAGACCCACATGGCGCCCTGCTTGGTGAAGGCCATGGGCAGCAGGTCCAGCTTGGCCTCGTCCTTGAGTTCCTTCTTTTCCTTCTTGCCGGGCTTGCGGCCTTCGGTGGCCTCGATGTGGGCAGCCTTTTCGTTGACGCGGCGGTTGAGCACGCTGGCCGGCAGCATCTTGGCCTCGGTCATGAAGCGCATCACCCACTGATTGGCCACGGACTCGGCCAGCGGGCCATGGGGCTCGCCGCGCGGCGGCACCCAGCCGGCGCTGCGCTCCTGCGTGGCGCCGCACTCGGCAAACGGGCTCTTGCCCAGGGCTTCTTCAAGCTGCTGCAAATCGCCCTGCCAGCTCTCGGCAATGCGATAGACGATCATGTTTTTGAACATAGCGAACCTTTGCTCGGACGGACTGCGGCTGCGCCGCAGCAGGGGTGTGCAACACCGGGCTGCGCCGCCTCCATCCAGAGGGAGAAAACAGAAAAAACAGCAGGGGCGCCATGCCTTGGCGCCCCGCCCGGTCATTGTGCATGCCTGGCACCGGACGGCGCTGCACAAGCTTGTCAATTCTTTACAAGCCGTGCGCAAAACCTCACTGCCCCGATACATCGGACGACCACACTTCAATCATCCGCTGCACAGGGCTCGCCAAGTGCCTTGACGGCGGCCTTCAGTCACCCTCTCCAGAAAGGATTTTGGAATGACCACCACCTTCCGCCGCACCCTCGCCAGCGCCGCCGCTGCCACCGCCTTGCTGGCATCGTTCGCCCTGCCCTCGTACGCCCAGACCGCCGCGCCGGCAGCTCCCGCCGCCGCCGCTACCCCCACAGCGCCCAAGCCCGATCGCTCCATGCACAAGAACGGCGACCGCAGGGAGCACATGCAGCAGCGCATCGCCAAGCTCAAGGCCGACCTCAAGCTCACGCCGGCCCAGGAGACCGCATGGAACACCTATGCGGCCACCTTCAAGCCCGGCGAGCGTCCCCAGCGCATGGAGCGCGAGGACTTCGCCAAGCTGACCACGCCCCAGCGCATCGACAAGATGCGTGAAATGCGCGCCCAGCGCGCGGCCGATGCCGATCGCCGCGGCGAAGCCACCAAGGCCTTCTACGCCCAGCTGGACGCCAGCCAGCAAAAGACCTTCGATGCCGCCACGCTGCACAAGGGCCACCCCGGCCACCACGGCATGGACCACGGCCCGCGCCATGACCACAGGAGCGGCCAGGCCCGCCCTGCCCCGGCACCCGCCCAGTAAGCAGCCACCTGGCCTGCCCGCCCCCAGCGGGCAGCCGGATTGCTTGCGTCAGCCCTTGCACGGACGCCTTGTCAGGCGGCCGACAGTGCAAGGGCTTTTTTGCTGACTCCCCGATCTTCCCCGGACTGCCTAGAGTGGAACAGGCACAGCATTGTGTGCTGCCCCGGAGAAGATCATGGCCCCCAAAAACACTCAAACGACGCCATCCAGCTGCCAGAACCACGCAACGGCGCGCAAACATCCACCAGAACGTTCAGGGCGACCAGAGCGACCAGGACGACCCGGAAGTTTTGCCGCCGTGCTGCTGGCCGGTGCAGCGGCCGTCCTGCCCCTGGCGGCGCAGGCGCAGTCCACGCCGGAATCCTCCCCCTCCATGTACCTGCAATACGGCGCGGCAGAGCACAGTGCCGACGCCTGGACCGTGGGCGTCACCGTGCCCTGGCGCAACTGGCGCCATGCGCTGTGGGGCGGCCAGCTCAGCGGCTACTGGGATGTCTGGGGCGCCCGCTGGTCGGCGCCGCTGGAGGGTCGCGATCGCGGCACCTGGGTCATCGGCGTGAATCCCACCGTGCGCTGGCGCCCCAGCAACGGGCAGTCGCCCTGGTTTGCAGAAACCGGCGTGGGCCTGAGCTGGGCGCTGAACCGTCGCTACGTCACGGACGAGAAGGAATTCCCCACGCGCTACAACTTCGCCACCCATATCGGCGTGGGCTACCTGTTTGGCAGCCAGGGCCAGCATGAGCTGGTGCTGCGGCTGGAGCACCATTCCAACGCAGGCATCAAGAAACCCAACCCCGGCGAAAACTTCCTGCAGCTGCGCTACGCCCACCATTTCTGATCACGGTTGCGGATCCCGGCAAGACCACCTTCGAGGTGGTCTTTTTTTGTCCTCAACCACCCTGTGGAAAAACCTGGGCATAAAAATCTCGTAAATCCATGCTTATCCACAAGGAGGATGCGCCATGGAAAGTTGTGCCCAAAACGTGTGCAGCAGCGAAGCAGCATCCACCACAGGGTTTGAAGTGTCTTAAGTTGTTGATTTTTATAAGACAAATTCAGTTATCAACAATTAAGCACTTCACTTACTACTACTACTAATTAAAAAATAAGAGAGATAGGAATAACAGCCAAGGACGGTTTTTCACAGCGGCAAGACCGTTCTGGATAAAAAAAGGCAGCCGGTCCATCAGGAAAAACGGCCTGTCAACAGGTCACAGCACTGCCAGACCATGTGCTCATCCATGTCTGGCAAGCCTTGTTTCCACCTTGATAAACAAAAAAATCCTTTTAGATCAACAACTTGAAGTTCAATAAAGGAAAAAATGCACCTCGCACAAAACTGTGGATAGATGAAGACCAACTCAACAGTTATCCACAGAAAAAATCGAAACAGGCAAACTATCCCCGTTCGGGAGACACCGGGAACAGGGCTTTGATCACATGTTTTTCAATCGGGCAAGACATTGTTTTTTTTGAGGAATAGGGAGTTATCCACAGAGATGTCATGCCTCTACTACTACGACTATTCTTTATAAGAAGATCAAAGAACAACCGAAGGGGAAGTCACGCGGGAAGCGAAGGCCGAACGGTTTTTCAAAAAAACAGACGTGCCAGGTTGTCTGGAGCCTGGGCATGTCCAGACGAGGGACTGCTCCAGCGAAATTGGCGCGCCTGTGTTCAAAAAATTCCGGATCGGCTCGCGCGCCATGGCCGTATGCACGAAGAAGCACGAAGACAAGACTTCCTCGCGGCCTCGCAGGAACGCTGTGGAACGGGCGCTTTTCCACAACGGGCTGTGCACTGGACGTGGAAGACTTCAGGAAAACGCGGCCTGCCAGGCGGACGCAAGCGGATGCGCCAGAGGCAGTGTTCGGCCATTCAAAAAAATTCAACCCCTTGTTGCCGGCCTGCAAGAGGACTGCGCATCCAGATCAGGAACAGCAGATCCAGTCCAGGCAAGGGCAATCACGAAAAGTGATGGCTGCTGGCGCACCAGGGCAAGAGGATGTGAATCAGCCCGAGCGCTTCAGCGGCCTGCAGAGGACCGTGGAGGCTGGGCAGCTGTCAGGCCCTGGGTTGCCCGCGCAAGCGCGTCCTGGGCGTTCCACAGGCCTGTTGGAGGGGTCTGTTGGCGGGTATGGCCGGGCCGGGGAGCAGGCACGGTCTGCGAGATTCAGCGGGATCCGGGACCGTGCTGCAGAGGGCATGTAGGGAGATGCGGGAGCCGGGAAATACAGTTGCCCACAGGCTGTGTGCAAGTGGCCTGTGGGCAATCGGCAAGCTCGCTGATTGAAAAAATCAGCCGTGATCAATGACTTGCGTATGCAAGGGAATGCAGTGGCGACAGGGTGCTGCCTGTTTTTCGCATGCTTTCCACAGGGTCCAGCTCAGCGTGCCGGGCGGCGCTGCAAGGCAAAGGGCGGCAGGCCTTTGAGCAGCTGCTGGCCATAGCTCGTGTTCACCAGGCGCCGGTCATAGCAATACACATGGGCCTGGTCTTCCTCGGTGCGTATGGCGCGGCCCACCCACTGGGCCAGGCGGATCGCCGTGGCCGGCACCACCAGCTCATTGAAGGGGTTGCGGCCGCTGCTGCGCAGCCATTCGGCCCGGGCCTCGCCCACGGGGTCGTCGGGCGGGGCAAAGGGCAGCTTGGTGATGAACAGGGACTCGCACAGCGCGCCGGGCAGGTCCAGGCCCTCGCCGAAGGACTGCATGCCGAAGATGATGGACGGCTCGCCCATCTCCACGGCATCGCGGTGGCGGGCCAGCAGCAGGGCGCGGGGCATGGCCGTCTGCACCAGCACCTGCGAGCGCATGGCCGTGGACAGCGCATCGACCGCCAGGCGCATCTGCTCGCGCGAGGTGAACAGCACCAGGGCGCCGGCCTGCACGTGGGACAGGTCGCCCAGCAGCGCGTCCACCATCTCCTGGGTGAAGCGGGCGGCCTCCTTGGGGTCGGCCACGGTTTCGCGCGCCACCAGCGTGCCCTGGCGCGCGTAGTCGAAGGGGCTGGGCACTTCCAGCGTGGTCACGGCCGCATCGTCGTGCAGGCCTGCCTCGCGCAAAAAGAAGTCGAATTGTCCACAGCTGGTCAGGGTGGCCGACGTGAGCACGGCACCGCGCACCTGGGACCACAGATGGTGGCGCAGCGTGGCACCGGGCAGGATGGGGCTGGCATGGGCCTTGACCACGATGTACTCGCCATCTGTCTCCAACGTGAACCATTTTGCATTGGGAACGCGGCTACTGTCGTCATCCTGCGCTGGCTGTTGCATCAGCAGCTGGGCCGTGTCATAGACGGATTCCAGGCGGGGAGCCAGTGCGCCAACCTGTGCATAAGCTGTAGACAGCCTGCGTGCTTCCTCTGGATTGTCCTTGATGGCGGCGCGCAGTGCCTTGGAGATGGCGCGCAGCGCATCCAGAAAGCTGTTGGCATGGTGGGCGGCCTTGCCCAGAGGCTCCAGCAGGGGCTCGGGCAGCATGCCTCGCGGTGCGCGCACCCGCGCCGGCCCCCAGCTGTCCTTTTGTGACTTGAGCGTATCGCCGTACAGCTCCATCACCAGGCGCGCCAGTTCCTGCAGCTGCTGGCGCAGCTGGCTGGCATGGGCTGGAAGGTCTGCCAGTTCTTCGACCTCGACCATAGTGTTCACGCGCAGGGCGCGGCTGGTCAGCTTGTCTATCCAGCCCAGGCGGCTCAGGTCCATCTCGCCGGCGAATTGGCCCAGCGCCGTGGCGGGCAGATGGTGCGCTTCGTCCAGCACCAGCAGGCAGTTGTCCAGTTCGGGCAGCAGCCGCGCGCCCAGGGACGACAGCAGCAGATCGTGGTTGGCCACGATGACCTGGGCGGCCACCAGGTCCTTGCGGCGCTCGTAGTAGACGCAGTTGCTGAAGGCCGGACAGTGCTTGCCGGTGCAGGACGAGGATTCGGCCGCCACGGGGCTCCAGGCCTCGGCCTCGGGAGGGGTTTCCAGAGAGTCGCGGTCGCCGTCCCAGGCCTGGGACGCCAGCGCGTTGGCCATGCTTTTGTAGAACTGCATGCGCGCCTCCAGCTCCTGGGCCGGGCGTGCCACGCGGCTTTGGGCCTGCGCCTTTTCTTCGGCGAACAGATCGTCCAGATCCTCGTCCTGGGCCTCGCCGGTGCTGGCCAGCCGCTCCAGCTTGAGCTTGCAGACAAAGCGGCCCCGCCCCTTGGCCAGCGCGAATTTGAAGGGCTGCTCCAGCTGCTGGGCCAGCGCGGGCAGATCCTTGTTCACCAGCTGTTCCTGCAGGGCGACGGTGGCCGTGGAAATCAGCACCCGGGTGCCGCGCGCCAGCGCCATCGAAATGGCGGGAATGCTGTACGCCAGCGATTTGCCCACCCCCGTTCCGGCCTGCACCACGGCAATGGACCGGGTGGGCTCCGGTGCGCCCTCATCGATTTTTCCCAGCTGGGCCTGGCTGAAGGTTTGCGCGATCTGGGCCGCCATTTTTCGCTGCCCCTCACGATTTCGGAACCCTGGGATGGCCCCGACCACGTCATCAAAGGATTTCAGGGCCTGATCAGCCCATTTTTTTTCATGCATTTCGGCGTGTTTTGACCAAATGGATCATCTTGGTCCATCTGTTTATAAAGATTCGTACAGTGATATGTATTAAATAAGATGCGAAATCTTATGAAATACAGCGCACAAAGCGCGTTTTTCGTATGCCGTACAGCCTACAAGCTGCCCGTCATATGGATCACTGAACCCGCCAATCGCATGTGTGCACAGGTGGGTATCGGTCACCGGGATGGACATCTGTCCACCGGCTGTTCCTGGATTGTTCCCATGGCCGTTGATGGCCATGCGCGTAGCCGCATCCACAGTCTTGCCCACAGCGGCCAGGGTGCTCGGCCTGTGATCAATCCTGTGTGCATGTTGTTGGCATGCTTGTGGATTGATTGGGTGATTGTCGCCATTCACCGTTGATTTGCAACGGGTTTTTCATGGGTTCAGGTTCCCCGAGATTTCCAGAAGACGGTGGAAGTTGTCACCACTGTGGAAAACAGGGCCTGTGCAGATCTTTGGCTTTGCAGAGTAAGTTTTTCCCCGGGATATCCACAGGTCTGCGGCCGCTGCAGCTGCTGCGGCTGGGGCCTTGGTGCACCGCCAGGCGGCAGGTCCGCGGCGGCGCAGCGGATCGCGCTGGTTCTCGAAAAAGCGCAGGCGATCCCTGCCGGGAAGCGGGCCTCGGCCCCCGGGCGCCGGCCCAGGTACGCGAATGTCTTACCAAACGGTAATGAAGGCTTCACGCACGCAGGAAGATGCGTTTTCTAGCATCTGTTTCATCTCAGGAGACAAGGGTCGGCTCGCTGCAGTCCCTGCGCTCCAGGCATGGATTGAAGGGGCAAGAATGATCAAGACATTTGCGGGCCTGCCGAAGGCAGCCCGGTTTCCGGCGGCATCGGCATGCGCTGTCATCGCCGTGGCCTGCCTTGTGGCGGGCTGCGATGCATCCAAGGCATCGGCACAGAACGAACCTGCCGTGCAGGCGCCCGCGCCGGCCGGCGTGGTGCGGGTCAAGCCCGAGTCGCTGAAGATGCTGGACATCGCCGTGGTGGCCGATCCGCAGGGCACGCAAATGGCCTGGGCGCCCGCACGTGTGGCCTTTGCCGAGGACCGCGTGGCCACCGTCTCGGTGCCGCTGGCCGCGCGCGTGGTGTCGGTTCGTGCCCACGTGGGTGACATCGTCAAGGCCGGCGACGAGCTGGCCACCCTGGTCAGCCCCGAGGCACTGCGTGTGCGCTACGAGGTGGAAGCTGCCCGCAGCGCGCATGACGTGGCAACCGTGGAAGTACGGCGCCAGCAGACCATGGTGGACAAGGGCGTGGGCGTGGAAGTGGATCTGCGTGCGGCCCAGGCCAAGCTGCGCGAGTCGGCCCAGGAGCTGGCGCGTGCTCAGGGCACGTCGGCGCTGCTGGGGCAAGGTGGCGGCGACCGGCTGGTGCTGCGTGCGCCGCGCGCCGGCGTGGTGGCCGAGCGCAAGGCCGTGGTCGGCGCCTCGGTCGAGCCCAGCGGCGAGCTGTTCCTGATCGGCGATCCCGCCGCCATGAACGTGGTGGCCGATGTCTTTGAAAGCGATCTGCCCGGCATCCGCCTGGGCAGTGCCGTGCAGGTCGATGTGCCGCAGCTGCCCAAGCCCCTGACCGGCACGGTGCGCCACCTGGGCGCCACGCTGGACAAGGAGTCGCGCCGCGCCTCCGTCATCGTGCAGCTCGATGCGCAGAACCCCGTGCTGCGTTCCGGCATGCAGGCGCGCGTGGGCCTGCAGGTCTCCAACGAGCACGAGATGCTGATCCCCGTGACGGCCGTGCTCATCAAGGATGAAAGCCGCAGCATCGTCTTCGTGCAGACCGGCGAGCAGCAGTTCGAGGCCCGCACCGTGGTGCTGGGCCGGCCCTCGCGCGGCATGGTGCCCGTGGTGTCGGGCCTGAAGTCGGGTGAAAAGATCGTCGTGCGCGGTGGCCTGCTGCTCGACGGCGCAGCCAGCCAGCTGCTCTGATCGCGGCCAGGAGACTCATCAATGCTGCGTTCCCTGATAGCGTTTGTGGTGCACCGGCGGCTCGTCGCCCTGTGTGCCACCCTGATCATCGCCATCTATGGCGTGTATTCATACCTGCACACGGCCATCGAGGCCTATCCCGATGTGACCAATGTGCAGGTCGGCGTGATTGCCCAGGCGCCGGGCCTGGCCCCCGAGGAGGTGGAGCGCCAGATCACCCAGCCGCTGGAGCGCGAGCTCAACGGCACGCCGGGCCTGGTGTCGCTGCGCTCGGAGAGCTACTTCGGCCTGGCCATGATCAACCTCGTCTTCAATGACGATGCCGACAGCTTCCATGCGCGCGCCGAGGTGTCGCAGCGCCTGCCCCAGGCCAATCTGCCCGACGGCGTCACGCCCGAGATGGCGCCCGACTACACGCCGCTGGGCAAGATCTTCTACTACCGCCTGAAGAGCGACCGCCACACGCTGGCACAGCTGCGCACCGAGCAGGAATGGCGCGTGGTCCGCACCCTCAAGCAGGTGCAGGGCGTGGCCGACGTGGTCAGCATCGGCGGCTTCGTCAAGGAGTACCACGTCGAGGTGGATCCCGAGAAGCTGTATGCGCTGGGCCTGTCGCTGGAAGACGTGAGCGATGCCCTGTCCAAGTCCAACCGCAACGTGGGCGGCGGCCTGATGCGCCGGGGCGAGCAGTCGCTGATCATCCGCGGCATCGGCCTGCTGCGCACGCCGCAGGAGATCCAGGGCGTGGTCGTGGCCATGCGCGGCAGCGCGCCCGTGACCATTGGCGACGTGGCGCGCGTGGTGCAGTCGCACACGCCGCGCCAGGGCTCGGTGGGCATGGACGATGCCGACGACGTGGTCCAGGGCATCGTGCTGCTCAAGCGCGGCGAGAACCCCTCGGTGGTGCTGGACCAGATCCATGCCAAGGTGGCCGCGCTCAATGACGGCGGCCTGCCCGAGGGCATGCACATGGAGACCAACTACGACCGCTCCGATCTGGTCGGCCACACGCTGGGCACGGTGCAGCACAACCTGCTGTTCGGCGCCACGCTGATCGTGGGCGTGCTGTGGCTGTTCCTGCGCAGCCTGCGCGGCTCGCTGATCGTGGCCACGGTGATCCCGCTGTCGCTGCTGGTGGCCTTCATCGGCCTGCACCTGCTGGGCATGCCGGCCAACCTGATCTCCATGGGCGCCATCGACTTCGGCATCATGGTGGACGGCGCCGTGGTGCTGGCCGAAAACATCATCCGCAACGCCCGCCTGCGCAAGCCGCAGACGCAGGCGGACATGCGCCACATCATCATCGACTCGGCCGTGGCCGTGGCCAAGCCCACGCTGTTCGCCATGGCCATCGTGATCGCGGCGCTGATCCCCGTGTTCTCGCTGGAAAGCATCGAGGGCCGCATCTTCCGTCCGCTGGCCATGACCTACAGCTTCGCGCTGCTGGGTGCCCTGGTCTTCGCCATGGGCCTGGTGCCGGCGCTGTGCGCGCTGTTCCTCAAGCCCCAGCACGTGATGGTGGAAGAGCCCAAGATCTTCGACCGCGCGCACCACGGCTACCAGCACTGGATCGGCACCCTGCTGGGTGCCGGGCGCCGCCGCGTCATCGTCATCGTCGGCTCGCTCGCCATCCTGGTGGCGGCCGGCCTGTCGGCGGCCTGGCTGGGCACGGAATTCCTGCCCGAGCTCGATGAGGGCGACGCCTACGTGCTGGTGCAGATGCCCGCATCGATCTCGCTGGAAAAGGGCCAGGAAGTGCTGCGCGACGTGCGCCTGCGCCTGAAGACCTTCCCCGAGGTGATCACCGTCACCACCGAGCAGGGCCGGCCCGAGTCCGGCACCGACAACGAGACGCTGAACCTGGCCAAGGTTCTGGTGCGCCTGAAGGGCCACGGCGAATGGCGCAAGGGCCTGACCAAGCCCCAGCTCATCGAGCAGATGCGCGCCACGCTGGGCGAGATTCCGGGCGTGTCGTTCAACTTCGCCCAGCCCATCCGCGACAGCGTGGAGGAATCGACGTCCGGCGCGCGCGGCCAGGTGGTGCTCAAGGTCTTCGGCCCCGACATTCCGCAGCTGCGCGCCATCCTGCAGCAGACCGTGGACCTGGTGAAGGACATCGATGGCGTGGTCGATCTGGGCCTGTACCGCGATGCGCCTGCACCCCAGGTCCACGTGGAGTTCGACCGCCAGTCGCTGGCGCGCCAGGGCATTGCCATGGAGACCGCGCAAAAGACGCTGGAGGCGGCGCTGGCCGGCAACATCTCCACCACGCTGTGGGAGGGCGAGTACCCCGTGCCCGTGCGCGTGCGCCTGCCCTATGTGGACCGCATGGATGAGGAGCGCATCCGCAACATCGCCATCCCGCTGCCCAATGGCGCTGCGGGCGGCTCGGTGCCGCTGCATTCGGTGGGCCAGGTCGCCATCAAGATCGGCAACTCCTCCATCTTCCGCGAAGGCAATGCGCGCTACATGGCGCTCAAGTTCAACGTGGAAGGCCGCGACATCGGCTCCGTGGTCAAGGACACGCTGGCCACGTTCAAGAAGAACGTGAAGATCCCCGAGGGCTACCAGGCCGTCTGGGGCGGCGAGTGGGAGAACCAGCAGCGCGCGGCCGCACGCCTGAAGATCGTGGTGCCGCTGTCGCTGATCATCGTCTACGCCCTGCTGTTCGGCGCGCTGGGCCAGGCGCGCAGCGCCGGCATCATCTTGCTGTGCGCGCCCTTCACCATGGTGGGCGGCATCGCGGCCCTGCACTTTGCGGGCATCGAGCTGTCCATCAGCGCGGCCATCGGCTTCATTGCCTTGCTGGGGCAAGTGGCGCTGGCCGGGCTGCTGGTGATCTCGGCCGTGGAGGAATTGCGACGGCAGGGCATGCCCATGATGCAGGCCCTGGTCGAGGGCGCTGCCGAGCGCATGCGCTCCATCGTGCTCGTGGCGCTGCTGGCGCTGCTGGGCCTGCTGCCCATGGCACTGTCCACGGGCGTGGGCAGCGAGACGCAAAAGCCCTTCGCCTCCGTGATCGTGGGCGGCATGGTGGTGCTGCCCCTGGTGGCCCTGGTGCTGCTGCCCGTGCTCTATGCGCTGCTGGGCCCCAAGAACATGTTGACGCAGGAAGAACTCGATGAAAAAGAGTGATAGCCCCCTGAGCGGCTTCGCCGCTTCCCCCTCTCGCTTCGCGGGGGGGACGACGCCCTCGCCGCGAGGCGGCTCTAGCTCGGCGTCCCTGGCTTTTGGTCGCGCCGGTTTTGCAGGCAGCGCCCGTTATCGGGCCCTGTTTGTGGCTGTGGCGCTGTGCTGGGGGGCGGGTTCTGCGCTTGCGCAGCAGGCTGCACCCGCTGCACCCGCTGCACCCGCTGTACCTGGCGGGGCGGCTGTGCCGGCCATCACTGCGGCGCCTGCCTCCGAGGTGGCTCCGGCGGCTGCGCCGCAGCAGCCGGTGGGGATGCAGGAGTATCTGCAGATGGTGGTGCGCAACCAGCCCCAACTGGCGGCGCAGCGGCTGCAGATCGGGATTGCGCAGGCGGACAGCCGCACGGCGGCGGCCTTTCCCAATCCCACGGCGTCGTACAGCAGCAAGCCGGGCGAGAAGCAGTGGGGCATCGAGCAGCCGCTGCCCATCTTCGGCCAGCGGCGTTTGCGCATGGAGAACGCGCGCAAGGGCGAGACGGCGGCGCGTGCCAATGTCGAGGTGGCCGTGGCCACCACGCTCAACGATGCAGCCACGGCCTTCATCGACCTGCTGATGACGCAGCAGCGCCTGAAGGTCTGGGAAGAGGCGCAGGAGTCGCTGAACGGCGCAGGCAATATCGTGCGCGGCCAGATCGAGGCCGGCGCGCGCAGCCGCTATGACGGCGCGCGCCTGAGCCTGCAGCAGGCCCAGATGGCCATGCAGGTCAGCCAGGCCCAGTCGGACTGGCAGGACGCCGCCTCGCACGCCGCCGCCCTGGCCGCCCTGCCCCAATGGGCGCCGCGCGCCACGGGCAGCCTGCAGGCCGTGCCCGTGGGCCAGCTGCTGCACGAGCAGGAGCTTTGGGAGGCCGCGCGCCTGCGCCTGCCGGCCCTGGTGGCCGCCCAGGCCGAGCTGGACCAGCTGCGCCACAAGGTCGAGCTGGAACGCCGCGAAGCCCTGCCCACGCCCAGCGTGAGCGTGGCGCGCGTGCGCAACCGGCTTGACGGCAACTACAACCAGATCGGCGTGTCGGTGGAGCTGCCGCTGTTCGATCGCCGCGAAGGCCCTATCGCGCGTGCCCAGGTGGAGGCCGAACAGGCCCAGTTGCGCTACGACGCCGCGCTGATCGAGGCGCGTACCGAGCTGCAGCGCGCTATCAAGCAACTGAAGCTGCGCCGCGATGCCGTGCGCGCCTACGAAAAGCAGGGCCTGGCGCAGATCGCGCCGCTCAACCAGATGGCCCAGGACGCCTACAAGCTGGGTCAGGGCTCCATCCTGGAGCTGATCGATTCGCTGGGATCGATCAACGAGCACCGCCTGGAGCACCTGGACCTGGTCAAGGAAATGATGCTGGCCGAGTGGCAGGTGCGCGTGGCCAGCGGCGATCTGCCGATGTGGGCAGCGCCCTGAGGCGCTTGACGCCCTTCCCCTCCTGCTGTGCGGGAGGAGCGGTCGGACCCTGGGTGGCACCCCGCGGTGTGCCTGGTCCGGATCACGCCAGTTTCATGCGGTGCGATGCCGCGCAGCGCAGCCCAAGGCTGAAAAGAGGTGGTAAACATGCCGGCACCCCCACCGATCTCGGCGGAGTCTGGCGCGCCGTATAGTGTCTGCCTCAGTTTCGAGTCAGGCCCTGCCGCCCGCATGTACCGCTATCTCATCATCGAAGACGACGCGCTGAACGCGCGCTACATCGCCGAAGGCCTGCGCCAGCAGGGCGCGCAGGTGGCGGTGTGCAGCGATGGTGTGCAGGGCATCGCCATGGCCGTGGGCGAGAGCTGGGATGTGATCATCCTCGACCGCATGCTGCCCAACGGCTTCGACGGCCTGCAGATCCTGCAGACGCTGCGCTCCATGGGCAAGCAGACGCCGGTGCTGGTACTCAGCGCCCTGTCGGCCACGGACGAGCGCGTGCGCGGCCTCAAGGCCGGCTGCGACGACTACCTGACCAAGCCCTTTGCCTTCTCCGAACTCTCGGCGCGCCTGGAGGCCCTGGTGCGCCGCGCCCAGATCCCGGCCCCTGCGCGCGAGATGCGCCTGGCCGACCTGCGGCTGAACCTGCTCACGCGCAGCGCCGAGCGCGCGGGCCAGCCGCTGGCCCTGCAGCCGCGCGAGTTCCGCCTGCTGGCCTTTCTGATGCAGCACGCGCACCAGATCGTCACGCGCACCATGCTGCTGGAGTCGGTGTGGGACTACCGGTTCGACCCGCAGACCAATGTCATCGACGTGCACATCAGCCGCCTGCGCGGCAAGGTTGACAAGGGCTTCGAGCCTGCGCTGATCCACACCGTGCGCGGCGTGGGCTACAGCCTGTCGGACCGGCCGCAGGACCTGCCGCAGGTGGCCTGATCCCATGTCGCTGGCCAAGCCCTGGAGCTCCACGGCCTTCCGGCTGGCGCTGACCTACGGCGTGCTGCTGGTGCTGACCATGTCCATCGTGCTGTCGGTGTTCTACGTGCAGACCGTGGGCGTGCTGCGCATGCGCATGGACCGGCAGGCCGAGAACCACATGCGCCGCCTGGTCGAGCACCGCGACAAGTACGGCGAGCCCGCGCTGGAGGCCGAGATCCAGCAGACCCTGCTGGACGGCGTCAACACCGATACCGAAATCCTCATCCTCATGGATGGCGACGGCAATCCCATCATCGGCAACGCCGACGTGGTGCCCGCACGCCGCCTGACGGAGATGGGCGTGCGCGATCTCAAGGTGCGGCGCAACGGCCGCATCATCGCGGGCCGCGTGGCCGTGGCCCAGCTGTCCGACGGCAAGCTGCTGGCCGTGGGCAGCGACATGCAGGTGCAAAGCGATGTGGAGGAACTGTTCGGCCGCGCAAGCCTGCTGGCCGGCCTGGTGGCCCTGGGCATGGCCGTGCTGGGCGCCGGGGCCTTCCGGCGCGTGGTGGAAGAGCGTGCCGCCGACATCCGCAGCACCATGGCGCGCGTGGCCACGGGTGACCTGCGCCAGCGCATTCCGGTCACGCGCCGCGACGATGAGTTCACGCTGCTCAACCGCGACATCAACACCATGCTGGACCGGCTCGAACTGCTGATGGACGGCATACGCCATGTCTCCAACACCATCGCCCACAACCTGCGCACGCCGCTGACGCGCATCCTGCTGCGCCTGCGCAATGCCCAGCAGGCCACGCCCGAGGAAAAGAACGAGACGCTGGCGCTGGTGGCCCAGGAAGTGGCCGAGCTGGGCGTGGTCTTCGACAAGCTGCTGCAGATCGCCGAAGTGGAAAGCGGGGCCAGCCGCAAGAACTTCGCGCCCGTGGACCTGCGTGCCCTGCTGGTCGACGTGGTGGAGTTCTACGAACCGCTGGTCGAGGACGCAGGCGGCGTGCTGCGCCTGGAGGTCGAGGGCACGCCCATGGCGCTGGGTGACGGCGACCTGCTGGCCAGCGCCGTGGCCAACCTCGTGGACAACGCCATCAAGTACGGATCACTGCCCGACAGCGACCACGGCGCCGACATGCTGCTGCGCGCGGGCGTGGCCCACGAGCACGGCATGGACGGCGGCGCCTGGGGCGTGGAAATCATCGTCCAGGATCGGGGGCCGGGCGTGGACGCGCAGACGCGCGAGAAGATGAGCACCCGCTTTTACCGCGCCGAATCGGACCGCGAAGGCTATGGCCTGGGCCTGGCCAGCGTGCTGGCCATCGTGCAGCTGCACGGCGGCAAGCTGGGCTTCGAGAACATGCATCCGGGGCTGCAGGCGCGCATCTGGCTGCCGGGCTTGCCTGGCAACTCCCCCTGAGCGGCTTACGCCGCTTCCCCCTCTCTACCCGCTTCGCGGGGGAGGGGGACGACACCCTCGGTGCGGGACGGCCCTTCCTCGGCGTCCCTGGCCTGGGTTGTGCCAGTTTCAAGCGCTTTTGGCTATTGCTGGAACTTGCAGGAGTTGAAAGTCTTGAGCAACAGCTGCTGTCAGCGGTCCTTGTGACCGTAGGCGCAAAAGCCGGGCTTGGGGCCCTTCTTGGGGTGCAGGCGACAGGTTTCGGGCCGCTTGTCGTAGACCGTGCAGCGCCGCGACTTGGCATCCAGAAAATTGCAGTCCCCGCTGGCGCGCCGCGCCATGGTGAAGATGTTGTGCTTGGGGTTGTAGTGGTCGATCAGCCGCATCTTCATCAGCCGCTTGGCGATGAGCTTGGGCTCCACGTTGTCCACCTCGAACGGATCCACCAGCTCCAGCCGCACCAGATCGGGCAACTGCACCTCCAGCGGCATGGTGCAGCAGTTGGCCGCACAGCTGTCGCACATGCCGGGCTTGTATTTGCTCCAGGAGTCGAGGCGGTCGACGTCGACGATGCTGATGGGGGATCTCATGGTGGGGGATGGGCGTGTGCAGGGCCGCTATTTTTCGCCAGAAAGCCCGGCGGCGGTTGCCGCGCCGGCGTAGCCAAGCGACGGGGCGGGTCTTTGGGGGACGCTGCCCCTGCATCCATCCCCTGGCCTTCAGGCCGGCCGCTTCCTCAACAGGTATTTCTGAAACCCGTCCGACACCCGCTCGTCGCGCTGGTTCAGCACCTCGGTGGCCAGGGTCAGCACGCCCGTGGTGTTGCCGGGCTTGAGCTCGGACACCGTCAGCGTGCAGTACAGCGTGTCGCCCACATAGACGGGGGCCAGGAAGCGGCTGCCCTGCTCCAGAAAGCCCTTGAGCGATTCCTCGACCATGTGCGGGAACAGGCCGGCGCCTGCCGCCGTCTGTATGGCCACCTGGTAGCCGTGGGCCAGCATATGGGGCATGCCGCGCGCGCGGCAGTACTCCACGTCGTAGTGCACGGGATGGTTGTCGCCGCTGGCCAGCTGGAAGGCGGCGAACAGGGCATCGGTCATGGTGCGCGAGGGCAGGGCGAAGACCTCGCCCAGCGCGAAGTCTTCAAAGTAGCGCTGGGCGCACAGGGATGGGTGGCGTGGCATGGCGACTCTCCTCAGTTCGCGCTCATGTGGGCGGCCCGGGCGACCTTGCCCCATTTGTCCAGCTCCTGCTTGAGGAAGGCGGCCAGCGCCTGGGGGCGCGGCTGCTTTTCCAGCACCAGGCCCATGTCGTAGGCCTTTTTCTGCAGCCCGGCATCGTCCACCGTGGCCTGCAGGCTGTACTGCAGGCGGGCAATCAGTGCTGGCGGCGTGCCTGCGGGGGCGAACACGGCGTTCCAGGTATAGGCCTCGTAGCCGGGCACCTGCTCGGCAATGGCAGGCGTGTCAGGCGTCTGCGGCAGGCGCTGGGCCATGGTGGTGGCCAGCAGGCGCACCGTGCCCGCCTTGACCTGGGCCAGGCCCGTGGGAGCGCTGTCCAGCATGAAGGCCAGGTGCCCGCCGATGAGGTCCTGTATGGCCGGCGCACTGCCCCGGTAGGGCACATGCTGGGCCCGGGTTCCCGCCATCAGGTTCAGCAGCTCCGCACCCAGATGCGGAGCGCTGCCAACGCCCGCCGAGGCATAGTTGACCTGGCCGGGCCGCGCCCGCAGATAGGCCAGGAAATCCGGCAGGCTCTGCACGGGCAGCCGCTTGTCCACCACCAGCACCAGCGGCGCCCTGGCGAGCAGTCCCACGGGCGCGAAGTCTTCCTCCGTGCGGTAGCCCAGTTTGTCGTGGATGTAGGGATTGACGGCATGCGCCACCGTGGTCAGCAGCAGGGTGTAGCCGTCAGGGGCTGCCTTGGCAACCGCCTCCGTGCCCACCAGGGTGCCGGCACCCGTGCGGTTCTCGATCACCACGGGCGTGCCCAGCTTCTGGCTCCAGACATCGGCCATGGCGCGGCCAAAGGTGTCGGTGGGGCCGCCTGCCGCGTAGGGAATCACCAGCTTGATGGGGCGCGCCGGATAGTCCTGCGCTGCGACCGCGCCGGCGGCCAGAAGCAGGGCAGTGAGAAGGGTTTGGCGTCTTGCCGTCTTGAAGTCCATAATTTTCTCCGTTGTCTCCTGGCGCCGACTATAGAAATGCGCTGCCAATGCGGCCAGTCGAATCATTGATAGGGCGGTTAGAAACCGTCTAACACCAAGGAAATGCTCCCGGCGGGCATGCAACGGATGCGATATGAATTGACGGATCTCAGGGTTTTCCTTGCCATTGCCCAGGCCAAAAGCCTCAGCGCAGGCGCGGCTGAAATGCATTTGACGGCGCCATCGGCCAGCTACCGGCTCAAGAATCTGGAGCAGGCCATGGGTGCATCGCTGTTTGAAAGAACGTCCAAAGGCATGGTGCTCACTCCGGCCGGCATGACGGTCAAGAAATACGCCGATTCCATTTTCGGCAGCGTGGACCGCTTGCACGGAGAAATGCAAAGACACATCAACGGAATATCGGGCCATATCCGCGTCTTTGCCAACAGCAGCACGCTCACGGGAATTGCGCCCGTGCTCAGCCGCTATCTGGCCCATTATCCGAACGTCAATGTGGACCTGGAGGAGCGCCTGAGCGAAGACACGGTGCGCGCCGTGCTCGACGGCAGTGCCGACGTGGGCCTGGTGGCCGGCCAGATCGATCTGCATGGCCTGCATGCCATCACCTATGGCCACGATGAACTGGTGTTTGTGGTGCCCGCTGGCCACCCCTTGGCCGCCAGCAGCAGGGTGCCGCTGGAAACCGCGCTGACCTACGACCTGGTCTCGATCGGCCGCAAAACCAGCAACTTCCTCTACCTCCAAGGCATGGCTTCCAAGCTGGGCATGAATCCCAGGGTACGTGTGCACGCACCAACATTCGAGGCCGTGCTGCAGTGCGTGCAGGAAGGCGTGGGCATTGCGCTGGTGCCGCGCTCCATTGCCCGGCCGGCGCTGCAGGCGCGCAGGCTGGCTGCCGTAGGCCTGGACGAGGCCTGGGCGCAGCGCGAGCAGAAGGTGGTCACGCGCGAACCCGAAACCCTGCCCGCCTATGCCCGCGATTTCGTGGCCTATGTGGCGGCCCAGCCTTTGCCCGAGGAAGGCGCCGTGCAGGAAACCCTGCCTTAGAAGATTTGAAATTCCGCTTAGAAAATGCCGACTGGCTGGGTGATGGTCGCACTTCTAGAATGCGGCGAATCGAATATTCGCCTTGTTCAAGAAAATGCAGACACGCCCATTGGATGGTTTGACGGTATTGGCCATGGAACACGCCGTGGCAGGGCCTTTTGCCAGCCGGCAGCTGGCGGACCTGGGTGCCAGGGTCATCAAGCTGGAGCGATTGCCCGATGGGGATTTTGCACGGGGCTATGACGACAAGGTCCATGGTGAATCATCCTTTTTTGTCTGGGCCAATCGGGGAAAGCAAAGCCTGGCCGCAGATATCAAGACCGCCGAAGGGCAGCATATCGTCGGGAAAATACTGGAAAACGCCGATATCCTGATCCAGAACCTGGCCCCGGGTGCCATGCAGAGAATGGGCATGGATTTCGACAGCCTGCATGAAAAATATCCGCGTCTCATCGTCTGCGATATATCGGGCTATGGCGAGGGCGGCCCGCTCAGCGACAGAAAGGCCTACGACCTGCTGATCCAGGCGGCAGCCGGCCTGATCTCGGTCACGGGCACGCCTGATCAGCCCGCACGCGTGGGCATTTCCATCGCCGACATCGCGGCCGGCATGTATGCCTACTCGGGCATTTTGTCCGCCCTGCTGCAGCGCGCCCGCACGGGCCGGGGCCTGCGCGTGGAGGTGTCCATGCTGGAGGCGCTGGCCGAATGGATGTCCTACCCGCTGAACTTCGCCCACTACGGCGGCACGGCGCCCGCGCGCAGCGGGCTGACCCATCCTTCCATCGCGCCCTATGGCCAGTACACGGCCGGTGACGGCCGGAGCCTGATCTTCGGCCTGCAGAACGACCGCGAATGGCACAGCTTCTGCATCCATGTGCTGCAGCAGCCCGCGCTGGCGCAGGACACGCGCTTTGTCACCAACCTGCAGCGCGTGGCGCACCGCAAGGAACTCGATGCGGTGATCGCCTCCGTGCTGGCCCACCTGAGCCGCGAACAGGCCATGCAGCGCCTGGATGCAGGCGGCATCGCCAACGCGCCGCTCAACGACATGCACGCGGTCTGGAACCATCCCCAGCTGCAGGCGCGTGAACGCTGGCGCGAGGTGGTCACGCCCACCGGCAGCATCCAGGCCCTGCTGCCCCCGGCCACGCTGTCGGACGCCGAAGCCGCCATGGGCGCCGTGCCCGCGCTGGGCGAGCATACGCAGGCGCTGTGGGAGGAGTTTGGCGGGCAGGCTCGAGGCCGGCAAGAGTGATGCCCGATGGGTCCAGGCGGGCAATGGTGGTTGAACTACGCAACCCATTCGAGCGTGGCGAACTCGACCGCTTTCTTGGTTGTCATCGGCTCTCTTGAGAGGGACGAAGAGGGTGGCGCTCAGGCCGATAGCGCTGAGCGCAAGCGCTCGATGCTTCGCCGCCGCTCGGCGCGTGCTTCGAGCGCCTGCGCCATATCGACTTCGACAAAGCGTGCCTTGTGGTTTGGCTGCATCTGGGCGATGAGATCCATGTCGGCGCTGATGACGGTGCCTACCATCGCGTAGCCGCCGCCCGAGACCGCATCACGGTGCAGGATGATCGGTTCGCGTCCGCCCGGCACCTGGATGGAACCGTATGGGTAGCCCGCATCGACGATGTTCGACGGGTCATCGCCCGCGCCGAATGGCGGCGTGCGCTCGTGGAACTTCAGCGGCCTGCCGTTCTTGTAGCGGTAGCCGATGCGGTCGGCCTCGGAACCGACGGTCCAGGTGTCAGCAAAAAAGCTTTGCACCGACACCTCCTGCAGTCGGTGGAAGTAGATGCCCGGCAGCACACGCAGGACCACTTCCTTGTCGAGCACCGGCAGCAATGCGGCCTGCACCGTGCGACCCGCGCGGGCGGCGGCGGACGGTACACCCACGGGCAGTCTGTCGCCGGCCAGCAGCTTGCGTCCGTTGAAGCCGCCGAATGCGCCCAAGCCGTAGGTCGAGCGGCTGCCCAGCACCACCGGCACGTCGATGCCGCCGGCCACGGCGATGCACATGCGCGCGCCGAGCTTCATGAAGTCGAAGCCGAGCCTGTCACCGGCCTGCACCGCGAATGCGGTATTGCGTGGCACCTCATTGCCGTTGAGCTTGATCTTCGCGTCGGCGCCGGTCACGGCCACCAGCGCGGGCGCGTCGAACTGCAGCTCGGGCCCGAGCAGCGTGCTTTCGATGACGGCCGCACCTTCGTCGTTGCCGACCAGCAGGTTTGCGAGCACCAGGCTTTGCTGGTCGAGCGCACCCGACAGCGGGATGCCCAGGTGGTAGTAGCCGGGGCGGCCGGCGTCCTGCACGCTGGTCGCGAGGCCGGGCTTGAGCACTTCAATCGCCATGGAGCACTTTCAGGAGCTGTTGGTTGTAGCCGCCCGGGTCGGCCAGGAAATCGTTGAGCGAGAACGACACTGGCGCGATGCGCAGCGCGTAGGTGCCGGCCTCGACCTGCGCGATCTGGCGGTCGTACTCGGCGCGGTCAATGGGCTTGTACTTGACGATGTCGCCGGGCTGGAAGAACACCATCAGCTCCTTCAGGTAGGACAGCCGTTGCGCCGGGTCGAAGATGGGCGCAGGCGTGACACCGAACATCTGGTAGCCGCCCGCACCACGCACCGAGTAGATGCAGCTGAAGCAACCGCCGTGGCCCAGCGTGAGCCTGGGCGTGTCGGTGCGCGGGCTCAGGTACTTGGGCACCTGGATCTGGCGCTGGCGCTCGACCATCTGGAACAGAAAGGGCAGGCCGGCCACGAAGCCGACCATCGACACGAACCAGGGCGCCGACGAGTGCGCCTCGATGAAGGCCTCGACCGAGGCGTGGCCGTTGATGCGCGCCGCGTACTCGATGTCGGTGCCCGACGGGTCCTGGTGCCGCTCGCGAAAGCGCATCAGCGTCTCGTGCGTCCACGGGTCGTTGTAGAGCACGGGAATCTCGACGATGCGCGTCTGCATCTGCAGGTCGGCATCGCCCAGGCCCGCTTCGATGTCTTTGAGCGTGGCGAGCAGTGCGTCGGGCGCGATCGCATCGGGATCGAAGCGCACGAGGTAGGCGGCGTTGGCGGGACAGATCTCGGTCACGCCCGTGATCTCGCCCGCCTGTGCCCGGCGGCGCAGCTCGTTGCAGATGGCCATGCCTTTGAAGAATGCGGGCAGCGACATCTCTTCGCTGATCTCGACGAACAGGTGCTCGTCGCCGCCGAAGCTGTAGCGGGCCTGGGTGGGGAGGGTGCTGGCAGCGGTCATGCGGTCACCTCCGCAAGTGGAGCGGGTGCGTCGGCCAGCGGATTCACCGCCAGCCAGGTTTCGAGAAAGCCCGTGTGGAATGCGGCCTGCGCCACGCCCGCGTCTTCGCACAGTGCGCGGTGCAGCGGGATCGTGGTGTGGATGCCTTCGACCTGCAGCTCGTCGAGCGCGCGTCGCATGCGGGCCAGCGCACCGGCGCGATCGGTGTCGTGCACGATCAGCTTGCCCAGCAGCGAGTCGTAGTACGCCGGCACGGTGCAGCCGGGGAACAGCATGGTGTCGAAGCGCACGCCGGGGCCGCCCGGCACCACGAGCTGCGACACGAGGCCCGGGCTTGGCATGAAGTTCTTCGCGGCGTTCTCGGCGTTGATGCGCACCTCGATGGCCGCGCCGGTCAGCCGGATGTCTTCCTGCTGCAGGCGCAGAGGCTGGCCCAGCGCGATGCGCAGCATCTCCTTCACGAGGTCGATGCCGGTGATCATCTCGGTGATTGGGTGCTCGACCTGGATGCGCGTGTTCATCTCGATGAAGAAGAACTCGCGCGTGTCGTCGTCGTACAGGTATTCGAGCGTGCCCGCGCCGCGGTATGCCACGGCATGGGCCAGCCGCAGCGCCGATTCGCACAGCGCCGCGCGCGTGGCCTCGCTGATGGCGGCCGAGGGCGCTTCTTCCCACACTTTCTGGCGGCGTCGCTGCAGCGAGCATTCGCGCTCGAAGCAGTGAACCACGCGCTGGCCGTCGCCCAGGATCTGCACCTCGATGTGGCGCGCCTGGCGGATGAAGCGTTCGAGGTACACCTCGCCGTTGCCGAAAGCGGCCTGCGCTTCCGCCGTGGCGGTGGCGAACTGCTGGCGCAGCTCGGCTTCGTCATGCGCCACGCGAATGCCGCGCCCGCCCCCGCCGGCCGAGGCCTTGATCATGATGGGGTAGCCGATGCCCTTTGCCAGCGCGACGGCGGTGTCGGCGTCTGTCACCACGCCCACGCTGCCGGGCACGGTGGGCACGCCGGCCTTCATGGCCGCGGCGCGCGCGGCGGCCTTGTCGCCCATGGTGCGGATCGCGTGCGGTGTCGGGCCGACGAACACCAGGCCCGCGGCCTCGATGCGCTCGGCGAACGCGGCGTTTTCCGACAGGAAACCGTAGCCCGGATGCACGGCGCCGGCGCCGCTGTCGGCTGCCGCTTCAAGAATGGCGTCCACGCTCAGATAGCTCCTGGTGGCATGCGCCGGGCCAATGCGCACGGCTTCGTCGGCCATGCGCACCGCGAGGCTTTGCGCGTCGGCGTCGCTGTAGACGGCGACGGTCTTGAGGCCCAGTTCCTTAGCGGCGCGGATGATGCGCACCGCGATCTCGCCGCGGTTGGCGATGAGCAGTTTGTCGAATGCGGCGGTCATGGTCCGGGGCCTCACGCCGTTTCGATGACGGCCAGCGCTTGGCCAGGATCGACGGGTTCGCCGTTCTCCACGGCAAAGCCCCGCAGCCGTCCTGCCACGTCGGCCGTGACTTCGCTGAACTGCTTCATCACCTCGACCAGGCCGATCACATCGCCCACGGCCACGGTGTCGCCTTCGGCCTTGAATGGCGGCGCGTCAGGCGCCGAACGGCGGTAGAAGGTGCCCGGCAGCGGGCTCAGGACTTCATGGGTAGCGGGCATCGATGCACTCCTGGAAAGCGGGAAGAACGGAAAACTCAAGGCTGCGCCGGCGCAGCCGCACCGGCAAAACCTGCAACTTCGATGCCGTGCTCGGCCAGTGCGCGGCGCGTGGCCTTCACGAGCGCCAGCGCGCCGGGCGTGTCGCTGTGGATGCACACCGAGTCGAAGCCGATCGCCACGTCCTGGCCTTCGACCGTGCGCACCACGCCTTCGGTGCAGGCGCGCAGCACCTTGGCGGCCACGGCCTCGGGGTCGAGCGCGCCGACGCGGCGGGTGAAGACGATGGAGCCGCTCAGGTCGTAGTCGCGGTCGGCATAGAACTCGCGCGCCACGGGCTGGCCCAATTCGCACGCCACCTGGAAGGTGACGGACGATTCCATGCAGAACAGGCGCAGCGTCGGTTCGATCTGCTGCAGGGCCGTGACGAGTGCACGCGACAGCGCCTCGTCGCGCGCTGCATGCATGTAGAGCGCGCCGTGCGGCTTGATGTGCTGCAGCGTCATGCCGGCCAGCCGCGCGAATTCGCGCAGCGCGCCGAGCTGGTAGACCATGTCGTTCACCAGCTCGTCGGCCGGTGCATTGATATGGCGGCGCCCGAAGCCCACGAGGTCGCGAAAGCCCGGGTGCGCGCCGATGCCCACGCCGTTTTCCCGGGCCAACAACACCGTCTTGCGCATGATGTTCGGATCACCCGCATGAAAGCCTGTGGCGATATTGGCCGAGCTGATCAACGGCATCAATTCCTGGTCCACACCATCGCCGATGGCCCATGGACCGAAGCTTTCGCCCATGTCGGAGTTCAGATCAATCAGCGTCTTCTTCACGTTTCACCTTGTGTTGTTGGCACGGCCAGATGGCAGCAATGCGGGACAAGGTGAAGATTAGTCAGCTGAAAATCGGCTGAAAAGCATTATTTACAGGCGATGCGATATCTGAAAAACAGATACGCCGACTGCCTGCAATGAACGCTACCCTGTAGATCAGTGAATACCCGGTATCGGATTTGCGCGCGCTGGCATGTAATTTTTGAGAGATAAGTAAATACCCCAGGAAGACCGCACCATGTCTCTGACCCTTCGCCAGCTCAAATACTTCACGGCGGTGGCCGAAGTGGGGCGCATCTCACATGCGGCACTGCAACTCAACATCTCGCAATCGGCGGTGACCACGGCAGTCCGGGAGCTGGAGGAAATGCTGGGGCAGCAGCTGTTTGAGCGACAGCCTCATGGCGTGGAACTGACCCGGGCCGGACGGCGGTTTCTGAGCCATGCCTATGCCGTGCTCTCGGCTGCCGACGAGGCGATCCGCATGCCGCATGAGGGAGTGAATGTCGAGGGGACGCTGACCATTGCCGCCACCTACACGGTGCTCGGCTACTTCTTGCCCCATCACCTTCAGCGTTTCGAGCAATTGCATCCGCAGATCAAGGTCAAGGTGCACGAAGTAGTGCGTGAAGCCATTGAGGAGGGGCTGATCACGCAGCAATACGACATGGGAGTACTGCTCACGTCCAATGTGGTGCTGCGCGAGCTGTCGCTCGAGACATTCTTTGGCTCGCAACGCCGACTGTGGGTGCCGGCCAAGCATGCGCTGCTCGAAAAGGCGGAAGTCACGCTGGCCGATGTGGCGGCCGAGCCCTACATCCTGCTCACCGTGGACGAGGCTGCGGGCACTGCAATGAAATATTGGAGCAAGACGCCGTACCAGCCTCAGATCAGGCTGCGCACGAGCTCTGTGGAAGCAGTGCGCAGCACCGTGGCGAATGGCCTTGGCGTGACCGTTCTCTCGGATATGGTTTATCGACCTTGGTCGCTGGAGGGAAAGCGCATTGAAACAATCAGTCTGCGCGACGCCGTGCCAACGATGAACATCGGGCTTGGGTGGAAGCAAGGCATCGAATTTTCCCCAGCGATGACGGCGTTTCGCGATTACTTTCGGCAGTTGTTTCTCGAGCCGGTCGTGCATCAAGGCAGAAGGAGGCCCGGCGGTTGATGTCGTTGGTTGGACATGCCCGTTTCTGCATTCAGCAAAACGGCTTTCAACGAATTTCTCGCGCATGCGAATGCATCAATTGAGGCATCACTTCATGGCCTGGGTGAAGAATGCCGGCGATTCTCGGATCGATCGACATTCTCTTTCAGCCTTTGTTTTTCACGCTTGATCTGGCGATGCGCTGGTGCCCGGGTATCAGTGGCATGCTGATCCCGGGCTTTGCGTTGCTGTTGGCGCCATGCTGTGCAATCCAATGCCGCACTGCAGGGTCAACAGCTCGATGGCGACGTCGAAGGTTCTACGAGATGGAGGAGAACCTGCGCGATCACACGTCGATATTGCCCGCCCGCAGCGCATTCGTCTCGATGAATTCCCGGCGTGGCTCCACTTCATCGCCCATGAGCATGGTGAACACGCGGTCGGCCTCGATGGCGTCGCCGATCTGCACCTGCAGCAGGCTGCGGACGGTGGGGTCCATGGTGGTTTCCCATAGCTGCTCGGGGTTCATTTCGCCCAGGCCCTTGTAGCGCTGGCGGGCCGTGGTGCGTTCGGCTTCGTGCAGCAGCCATTGCATGGCCTGGCGGAAGTCGCCGGCCTTGTCGCTCTTGGCCTTTTCGCCTTCGCCACGCGTGACCTTGGCGCCTTCGCCCAGCAGGCCGTTGAAGTTCTGGGCTTCGTCGGCCAGCGCGGCGTAGTCGTGGCTGCGCACGAACTCCTGGGTGAGGATGGAACTCTTGATGTTGCCGTGGTGGTGGCGGCTGATGCGCAGCACGGGCTTTTCGGAGACGGGGTCGATTTCGGCCGTGACCTCGGCGGGCACGCCCGTGGTGGTCAACTCGCGCAGCTTGGCCTCCAGGATGGGGGCGCAGGCCTGGGCCGCCTCGATGCTGTCCAGCGTGATCTGCACGCCGTCGGCGATGGCGCGCAGGGCCTCGGCATCCATGAAGTTGGACAGGCGGTCGATGACGGTCTCTGCCGCCAGGTGCATGTTGGCCAGCTTGGCCAGTTCCTCGCCGTCCAGCGTGCGCGGGTTGGCACCGCCGGTGCTGACGCTGGCGTTCATCAGCGCGATGCGCAGCAGGTACTGGTTGAGCGCGGGGCCGTCCTTGATGTACAGCTCTTCCTTGCCGTTCTTGACCTTGTACAGCGGCGGCTGGGCGATGTAGATGTGGCCGCGCTCGACCAGGTCCGGCATCTGGCGGTAGAAGAAGGTCAGCAGCAGGGTGCGGATGTGGGCGCCGTCCACGTCCGCGTCGGTCATGATGATGATGCGGTGGTAGCGCAGCTTGTTGGGGTCGAAGTCGTCGCTGCCGCTCTTGCCCGATTCGGCCGTGGCCTTGCCGATGCCGGTGCCCAGGGCCGTGATCAGGGTGACGATTTCGTTGCTGGTCAGCAGCTTTTCGTAGCGGGCCTTTTCCACGTTCAGGATCTTGCCGCGCAGCGGCAGGATGGCCTGGAACTTGCGGTCGCGCCCTTGCTTGGCCGAGCCGCCGGCGGAGTCACCCTCGACGATGTAGATCTCGCACAGCGCCGGGTCCTTTTCCTGGCAGTCGGCCAGCTTGCCGGGCAGGCCCATGCCGTCGAGCACGCCCTTGCGGCGCGTCATCTCGCGGGCCTTGCGCGCGGCCTCGCGGGCACGCGCGGCATCGACGATCTTGCTGCACAGGATCTTGGCGTCGTTGGGCTTTTCTTCCAGGTAGTCGGTCAGCGCCTTGGCGACGATGTCCTCCACGGGCGCGCGCACTTCGCTGGAGACCAGCTTGTCCTTGGTCTGGCTGCTGAACTTGGGCTCGGGCACTTTCACGGACAGCACGCAGCACAGGCCTTCGCGCATGTCGTCGCCGCTGACCTCGACCTTGGCCTTCTTGGCCAGTTCGTTCTGCTCGATGTACTTGCCGATCACGCGCGTCATGGCGGCGCGCAGGCCCGTCAGGTGGGTGCCGCCGTCGCGTTGCGGGATGTTGTTGGTGAAGCACAGCACCTGCTCGGCATAGCTGTCGTTCCACTGCATGGCGACTTCGACGCCGATCTCGGTGCCGGGGATGCCGCCGTAGCTTTCCGCAGGACGCGTGCCGTTGGCGTGGAAGGCCGTGGGGTGCAGCACCTTCTTGTTGGCGTTGATGAACTGCACGAAGCCCATGACGCCGCCGGCGCCGGAGAAGTCGTCTTCGCGGCCGTCGCGCTCGTCCTTGAGGCGGATGCGCACGCCGTTGTTCAGGAACGAGAGTTCGCGCAGGCGCTTGGCCAGGATCTCGTAGCGGAACTCATGGTTCTGCGTGAAGATTTCCGTGTCGGGCAGGAAGTGGACCTTGGTGCCGCGCTTGTCGCTCTTGCCGACCACGCGCATCGGAGAGACCTCGACGCCGTCCACGATCTCGATCGGGCGGTTCTGCACGTGGCCGCGCGAGAAGTCGATTTCGTAGACCTCGCCGTCGCGGCGCACGCTGAGCTTGAGCCAGATGGACAGCGCGTTCACGCAGGACACGCCCACGCCGTGCAGGCCGCCCGAGACCTTGTAGCTGTTCTGGTTGAACTTGCCGCCCGCGTGCAGTTCGGTGAGGGCGATCTCGGCCGCCGAGCGCTTGGGCTCGTGCTTGTCGTCCATCTTCACGCGCGTGGGGATGCCGCGGCCGTTGTCGATGACGGACAGGGAGCCATCGGCATGGATGGTGACCAGGATGTCGTCGCAGTAGCCGGCCAGGGCTTCGTCGATGGAGTTGTCCACCACTTCGAAGACCAGGTGGTGCAGGCCCGTGCCATCGGAGGTATCGCCGATGTACATGCCGGGGCGCTTGCGCACGGCCTCCAGGCCTTCGAGGATCTGGATCGCACCTTCGCCATAGCCGCTGGAGTCTGAGCCTTCGGGGGCAATGGTCTGGTTTTCTGGCTTGTTCTCGTCGGTCATGGAAGGCCCTGGGGTAGTTCCGTCGGAAGCTGTCGCTTCGCTTGAAAATGTTCGATTCGGCCGCTGGCGCGGTGCGTAGGGACGCGCGCTGCGGGCTACGAGTCGGGTAGGGTGGTTGCGCACCGTGCACCGGCTTGTGCCACCGGGCGGCGGGTGCAGGGGCTGCGCAATGTGTCAGGCATCGGTGTCGTGTGGCGCGCGGTCAGATGCGCATGGGCATCACGACGTACTTGAAGCTGTCGTTCTCGGGGATGGTCAGCAGGGCCGAGCTGTTGCCGTCCTGCAGGTCGATCCTGATCATGTCCTGGCTCATGTTGGACAGGGCGTCGATCAGGTAGGTGACGTTGAAGCCGATCTCGATGGTGTCGCCACCGTAGTCGATGTCCAGCTCGTCCATGGCCTCTTCCTGCTCGGCGTTGTTGGACGCCACGCGCAAGGTGCCGGGCTCCACCGTCAGGCGCACGCCCTTGAACTTGTCGCTGGTCATGATGGCCGTGCGCTGCAGGCTGGCCAGCAGCGGGGCGCGGCCCAGGGTCACGCTGTTGGTGTGGTTGCGCGGGATGACACGGTTGTAGTCGGGGAACTTGCCCTCGACCAGCTTGGTCACGAACTCCATGCCGCCAAAGGTGAACTTGGCCTGGTTGTTGGCGAACTGCATCTCGATGTGGGGCTGGTTCTCGCCACCGGCATCCGACAGCAGGCGCTGCAGCTCCAGCACGGTCTTGCGCGGCAGGATCACTTCCTGCTTGGGCACTTCCACGTCCAGCTGGCTGCTTGCGAACGCCAGGCGGTGGCCGTCGGTGGCCACCAGGGACAGCTGCTTGCCCTCGGCCACGAACAGGATGCCGTTGAGGTAGTAGCGGATGTCCTGCACGGCCATGGCGAAGGAGACCTGGCCCAGCAGGTCCTTGAGCACCTTCTGCGGCACGCTGAACGAAGGGCCGAAGGCCGCAGCCTCCTGCACCAGCGGGAAGTCCTCGGCCGGCAGGGTCTGCAGCGTGAAGCGGCTCTTGCCGCCCTTGAGCACCATCTTGGCCTGCTGGGTCTCCAGGCTCACGGTCTGGTCGCCGGGCATGGTCTTGAGGATGTCGATCAGCTTGCGCGCGCCCACGGTGGTGGTGAAGTCGCCGGTGTCGCCGCCGAGCTCGGCGGTGGTGCGGATCTGGATTTCCAGGTCGCTGGTGGTCAGCTGCAATGCGTTGCCGGTCTTCTTGATCAGCACGTTGGCCAGGATGGGCAACGTGTGGCGGCGTTCGACGATGCCGGACACCGATTGCAGGACCGCGAGAACTTTGTCTTGTGTGGCTTTCAGGACGATCATGTCAACCTCTGATTTAAGGATGCGGGTCTCGGTAGGAGCGGCGGCTCACAAATGAGCCCCCTCTTGCCGCTCGAATCCCCCATTTTGCCGCGTACATACGACCAGAATGGGGGAGTTTTCATCAACCTTTGAGAGTTTGCTCCAGCACGTGCAGCTGCTGGTTCAGCTCGGTCAGTTGCTGGCGTTCGCCGGCGATCTTGCGCACCGCGTGCAGCACGGTGGTGTGGTCGCGCCCGCCGAACAGCTCGCCGATCTCGGGCAGGCTCTTCTGGGTCAATTCCTTGGCCAGGTACATGGCAATCTGACGCGGCCGGGCGATGCTGGCCGGGCGCTTCTTGCTGTACATGTCGGCCACCTTGATCTTGTAGTAATCGGCCACCGTCTTCTGGATGTTCTCCACACTGATCTGGCGGTTCTGGATGGACAGCAGATCACGCAGGGCCTCGCGGGCCAGCTGGATGGAGACTTCCTTCTGGTTGAAGCGCGAATAGGCCAGGATCTTGCGCAGCGCGCCTTCGAGCTCGCGCACGTTGGAGCGCACGTTCTTGGCCACGAAGAAGGCGACTTCCTCGGGCATCTCGGCGTTCTCGGCGCGGGCCTTGTTGATCAGGATGGCCACGCGCATCTCCAGCTCGGGCGGCTCGATGGCCACCGTCAGCCCGGAGTCGAAGCGCGATACCAGCCGCTCGTGGATGTTCGCCAGACCCTTGGGATAGGTGTCCGAGGTCATCACGATGTGGCTCTTCTTGGCCAGCAGCGCCTCGAAGGCGTTGAAGAACTCCTCCTGCGTGCGGTCCTTGTTGGCGAAGAACTGCACGTCGTCGATCAGCAGCAGATCCAGCGAGTGGTAACGCTCCTTGAATTCGTCAAAGGTGCGGCGCTGGTAGGCCTTGACCACATCCGAGACGAACTGCTCGGCGTGGATGTAGAGAACTTTCGCGTCGGGCTTGTCGGCCAGCAGCTTGTTGCCCACGGCATGCACCAGGTGGGTCTTGCCAAGGCCCACGCCGCCGTAGATGAACAGCGGGTTGTACAGGTGTCCGGGCGAGCCCGCCACATGCATGGCGGCCGAGCGTGCCATGCGGTTGGCCGTACCTTCCACCAGGGTCTCGAAGGTTAGCGCGGCGTTCAGGCGCGTGCGAAAGACGGGCGCTGCCGCGTCTTCGCTGGTGACCGTGGGCACCGAGGTGACGATGGTTTCCGGCGGGGCCGAGCGCTCGCTGGAGGAGGGGCGGACGTAAGTCCGCACAACGCTTTCCCGCTGAGCGAGTGCCAACTCAAGCGTCACCGGCTGGCCATAGAGCGACTCCAGCATGGCCGAGATGCGGCCTGCATATTGGGCGCGGATCCAGTCGAGCTTGAAGCGGTTGGCCACGTAGACGGTGACTTTGGAGAAGTCTTCGGCGACGTGCGCGGTCAGGGGCTTGATCCAGGTGTTGAACTGCTGTTCGGGCATTTCCTGCCCCAGTTGCTCAACGCAGACTTGCCACAGGCCCTGGCCTGCATCGTTCGTAGGTTCCTCTGTCATTGTCGAAGTCTAGTTGTGGATAGGAGGAACTGTTGCGAGGCTGCCATTGTAGCTTTTGCGGAAGTTATCCACAAAATATGAGGAGCTTGTCCTCCGCCTTGTCGCAAAATGGGCAGGCATCCTTCGGGTTCGAAGGGCATTGCATCAAGTGGACAACGCTGTGATAATCGCGGGTTTCCCTGAATGTGTTCAGGGTGATATGTCCCGCCCGTCTGCATCGGGTCTGCATGCTGCCGCTGGCGGCCTTGGGCGAAACCTCTCGGGGTTGCTCCTTGGGCTGCACATGGCAAGTGCATCGTGCAGATTTTTGGCAGGTGGCCTGGCGGTTTGCCTTTGTGGCGGCTGCTGGCTGCACTGCGTGTAGCGTGCCGGATACGGGACCGGTGCAAAACTGAACCTTCTCTAGGAACCAACATGAAACGTACTTACCAACCCTCCAAGACCCGTCGCGCCCGCACCCACGGCTTTCTGGTCCGCATGAAGACCAAGGGCGGCCGCGCCGTGATCAACGCTCGCCGCGCCAAGGGCCGCAAGCGTCTGGCCGTCTAAGGCCAGCCATTGCTGGGCGGTTTGCTCGCTGCACTGAGCCCCTGAACGGGGTGCTGGCATGCAACGGCTGAAAACACGTCCGCAGTTTCAGGCCGCCATGGCTGCCGGTACGGTATCGCGTACCGCGCATTTCGCCCTGCACCGTCTCGTTCTGACGGAGCAGGGCGGCGCCATGGCGCCACCGACAGGGCCCGGGTCGCAAGACCCGCAGGCCCTGTTCGGCGTTGGCGTCGTGCGTCAGGATGCCTGGCTGGGCGCCATGGTGCCCAAGCGCTGGGCGCGCCGTTCGGTGACGCGACACACCATCAAGCGGCAGATCTATGCCGTGGGCAGCGAGCATGAGACCCTGATGCTCCAAGGCGCCCATGTGGTGCGGCTGCGCTCGGGCTTTGACCGGCGCCAGTTCGTGAGCGCCACTTCTGATGTGCTCCGGCAGGCCGTGCGCGCCGAGCTGCAGCAGTTGTTCGCCTATGCGGCGAAACGCCTGTCGCAGCCTGCGCCCGAGCTGCCGCAGCCCGCACAGGAACGCGCCGCAGCTGCTGGCGAGAGCATCGGGGTTGCGCCATGATGCAGCGGCTGCTGATGGCGCTGGTGCGCGGCTATCGGCTGATGCTCAGTCCCTGGCTGGGCTCGGCCTGCCGCTTCACGCCCACCTGCTCGGCCTATTCCCTTGAAGCGTTGGAGCAACACGGCGCTGCGGTAGGCTCCTACCTGACGCTGCGCCGCCTGGCGCGCTGTCATCCGTGGTGTGACGGGGGGCATGACCCTGTGCCAGAGCAAAAGCCCAGGCTGTTCACCAGCCTGACGGCTGCGCCCGAAAACACCCAACCTTCCTCACCTAAGAAGTCTTCATGAACGATATTCGCCGCACCATCCTGTGGGTGATATTTGGCTTTTCGCTGGTCTTGCTATGGGACAAATGGCAAGTGCACAGCGGCAAGAAGGCCACTTTCTTCCCCGCGCCTGCCGTCGCCACGGCCCCGGCACCTGAAACGGGCAAGGCGCCCGGCGATGCCAGCGTGCCCTCGGCGGCTGCTGCGGCAACGGCCGGTGCCGGCGAAGTGCCTGGCGGCGCTGCCGCCGCGCCCGAGGCAGCCCCGCGCCAGAACGTCACCATCAGCACCGACGTGCTGCGCCTGACCTTCGACAGCCAGGGCGGCACGCTGCGCCATGCCGAGCTGCTCAAGTACGCGGATTCCGTGCACAAGGACAAGCCCGTGGTGCTGTTCGACGAGAGCGTGCACCGCGTGTACCTGGGCCAGTCGGGCCTGATCGGCGGCGGTTTCCCCACGCACAAGACGACCATGACCGCGCTGCCCGGCGCGCGCGAGCTCAAGGACGGCGAGGACCAGATGGAACTGCGCTTCGAGTCGCCCGACATGGGTGGCGTGAAGCTGGTCAAGATCTGGACGCTCAAGCGCGGCGCCTACGACATCGGCGTGCGCCATGAAGTGGTGAACACCGGCACGGCGGCCGTGAGCCCGCAGCTCTACCTGCAACTGGTGCGCGACGGCAACAAGCCCGAAGGCGAACAGTCCACCATGTACTCCACCTTCACGGGCCCGGCCGTCTACACCGACGAGAAGAAGTACCAGAAGGTCGAGTTCAAGGACATCGAGAGCGGCAAGGCCAGCGTCGAGAAGTCGTCCTCGGGCGGCTACGTGGCCATGGTCCAGCATTACTTCGCCAGCGCCTGGCTGCTGGCCGAGGGCATCCAGCGCGACAACTTCCTGCGCAAGGTGGACAACAACCTCTACGCCGTCGGCATGATCACGCCGGTGGGCACCATCGAGCCCGGCCAGAGCAAGAGCGTGGAGGCGCGCCTGTTCACCGGCCCCCAGATCGAAAAGCGCCTGGAATCGCTGGCGCCCGGGCTGGAGCTGGTCAAGGACTATGGCTGGGTGACCATCCTGGCCAAGCCGCTGTACTGGTTGCTGGACAAGCTGCACGGCTTCCTGGGCAATTGGGGCTGGTCCATCGTGGCCCTGGTGCTGCTGCTGAAGATCGCCTTCTACTGGCTCAATGCCAAGGCCTACTCCTCGATGGCCAAGATGAAGGCCATCAACCCGCGCATCATGGAAATGCGCGAGCGCCTCAAGGACAAGCCCCAGCAGATGCAGCAGGAGATGATGCGCATCTACCGCGAGGAAAAGGTCAATCCCATGGGCGGCTGCCTGCCCATCATCATCCAGATTCCCGTGTTCTTCGCGCTGTACTGGGTGCTGCTGTCCAGCGTGGAAATCCGCAACGCGCCCTGGATCGGCTGGATCACCGACCTGTCGGCCAAGGATCCTCTGTTCATCCTGCCCGTGCTGATGACCCTGTCCTCGCTGCTGCAGACCGCGCTGAACCCCGCTCCGCCGGATCCGATGCAGGCCAAGATGATGTGGATCATGCCCCTGGTCTTCAGCGTGATGTTCTTCTTCTTCCCGGCCGGCCTGGTGCTGTACTGGCTGACGAACAACATCCTGTCCATCGCCCAGCAGTGGATCATCAACACCCGCATGGGCGTGCCGCCGCAGTTCAACCTGCCCAAATTCGGCAAGTCCACGCCGGCCAAGTAAGCCTGCGAGGCCCTTGCTCCAAAGCCCGCTTCGGCGGGCTTTTTCATGGGCGGCCTATCATCGGCGGCCTGAAATCCCTCCCAAGAAAGCTCCATCCATGCTGCCCCGCCACAACGACCCCATCGCCGCCATCGCCACCGCCCCGGGGCGGGGTGCCGTGGGCATCGTGCGTGTGTCCGGCAAGGGCGTGGCGCCGCTGGTGCGGGCGCTGTGCGGGCGCGACCTCAAGCCGCGCGAGGCCACCTATCTGCCGTTTCGCGATGCCCAGGGTGGCCCCATCGACCACGGCCTGGCCCTGTTCTTCCCGGCGCCGCACAGCTATACCGGCGAGGATGTGCTGGAGCTTCAGGCCCACGGCGGTCCCGTCGTTCTGCAACTGCTGCTGGCGCGCTGCCTGGAGGCTGCGCAAGCCTCTGGCGAAGACCATCGCAGCGTCGTGCTGCCGGGCCTGCGCCTGGCCCAGCCCGGTGAATTCACCGAGCGTGCCTTTCTCAACGACAAGATCGACCTGGCCCAGGCCGAGGCCATTGCCGACCTGATCGACGCCAGCACCGAGGCCGCCGCGCGCAGTGCGAGCCGTTCGCTGTCGGGCGCTTTTTCCGAGGAAATCCATGGCCTGCGCGACGCGCTGGTGCACCTGCGCATGCTGGTCGAGGCCACGCTGGATTTTCCCGAGGAAGAGATCGACTTCCTGCAAAAGGCCGATGCCAGCGGCCAGCTCGCGCGGCTGCGTGGCAAGCTGGACCAGGTGCTGTCGCGCGCCCACCAGGGTGCGCTGTTGCGCGAAGGCATCAAGGTCGTGATCGCGGGCCAGCCCAACGCGGGCAAGAGCTCGCTGCTCAACGCGCTGGCCGGTGCGGAGCTGGCCATCGTCACCCCGATTGCCGGCACCACGCGCGACAAGGTGCAGCAGACCATCCAGATCGAGGGCGTGCCCCTGCATGTGATCGACACGGCAGGCCTGCGCGAGAGCAGCGACGAGGTCGAGCGCATCGGCATCGCGCGCGCCTGGGACGAGATCGCCGCGGCCGATGCCGTGCTCTTCCTGCACGACCTCACACGCATGGGCGAGCACGACTACCTCGCTGCCGATGCCGCCATTGCCGAAACCCTGGCCCAGAAACTGCCGCGCCAGGTGCCCGTCATCGATGTCTGGAACAAGACCGATCGCGCGGAACCCGCCCGGATGCAGGCGCATGGCGGCCGTGAAGGCAGCGTGGCACTGTCGGCACGCACGGGCGACGGCCTGGATGCCCTGCGCCGGCGCCTGCTGGACGTGGCCGGCTGGCAGTCCGCCCCAGAAGGCCTGTACCTGGCGCGCGCGCGCCATGTGGAGGCATTGCAGGCCGTGGCCGCCCACCTGCAGGAGGCCGAGCTGCAGCTGGCGGCCCAGGCCGCCCACCTGGACTTGCTGGCCGAGGAACTGCGCCTGGCCCAGGTCTCGCTGAACTCCATCACCGGGGAATTCAGCTCCGACGATCTGCTGGGCGTGATCTTTTCCAGCTTCTGCATCGGCAAGTGACCGGGCTGCCGGATGGCCCCGACCTATTCGCACAGCCGGCAGAGTTGCTGCAATACTTATCTTTTGCTACAAAATTTGCCGCCGAAAACCCGCTTGTCGGCATTGGCGTGCCCGCTGCCGTCGCTTAGCATGCGGCGTGCCGCAGCGGCCCTCGTCGCTGCCTGCCGCCGGGCGCAGCCCTGGCGCGGGTGCGCGGCCCACTTCGAACCGGATCCGCCATGTCTTCTTCCTCCCACAATGATTTGCGGCCACTGGCCCAGGCCATGTCGTCGGCCGTGGCTGTCGATGGTGTGCAGAACGCGCTGACCTTGGAGCAATGGGATCTGCTGGCGCCCTACCTGGTGCCGGTCACGCTGGCGGCGGGCGAGCTGCTGTTTGCCGAAGGTTCGCTGGACCGCAATCTGTACTTCGTGGAGTCCGGCAGCCTCAGCGTGCACTACCAGGATGCGAAGGAGCGCATCCGCCTGGCCATCGTCGGCCCGGGTTCCATCCTGGGCGAGGGCGCCTTCTTCGCCCACCGTGCGCGCCATGCCACCGTGCAGGCGGCTGCGCCGGGACGGCTTTGGTGCCTGACGGCCATGCGCTTCGCCGAACTCAGCAATCGCCAGCCCGGTGTGGCGCTGGCCCTGGTCATGGCGGCCGGCCAGGTGCTTGCCCGCCGTGCGGTGGACAGCCGCCGCCGTGTGGCCAGTACCTGAAAGGCTCCCGGGCAGCACCTGGGGCGGGGCGTTCTGCGGGCGCGGGGCGGTGACAGGCCGGCCTTTGCGCTGCGACAAATTGATACAGCGGTTTTGCTGCGCCCGTGCTCGAAATGTCGCAAAGTTGCAGGCACAATGCCGCGAGTTTGTGACTATTCGTGACAATGAGAGCCCCCATGTCTGTGTTCAACTGGTTTTCCCGCAAGCCTGTGCCGGAGCAGGGCCGTGGTTCGCCCGGAGACGATGGCCAGGCCAGTGCCGTGGCGCGTCGTGATGCAGGGCCCGGCGGGCGCCGCAGCGAGCGTTCCGAGCGCCGTGAGCAGCTCTACGGTGTGGTGCGCGATGTCATGGTGCGTGCCGGTGTGTTGTCAGCCAGCTACAAGTTCAAGGTGCTCTCGCTGGACAACGTGGGCCAGCGCTTCGTGGTGATGATGGACCTGGCGCGGGCCTATGCCAGCGAAACCGCGCGGCTCAGCGAGATCGAGGCCATGCTGGCCCAGGCGGCCAAGGCCCGCATGGGTGCGGTCGTGACGGCCGTGTACTGGCGGGTCAGCGACCAGAACGCTGCAGCCCAGGCCCAAGTCCAGGTGCATTCCGCAGCGACGCGCACACCGCGTCCCGTCCCGCCCATGGCCGTCCCGGTGGTGGCCTCGATGGAGGCGGCGGCGCCGCAGCGCCGCAGGCAGGACATGGCGCCCTTCGAGCCCATAGACGATCAGGAAATGGCGGCCTTCAAGCTCGCCGTGGCGGCCATGCCCTCAGCTGGGCGGGGAGCGGGTTCTGCAGGCTCTGCTGCAGCGGCTCCCGCTGGTGTGCGCCGCTCGGGCCCCTTGCTCGGGCCGGGCGCAGGCGATCGCGGTGCGGACTTTCCCCACAGCACGCTGGACCACCTGGACCTGGGCGTCACCCAGTACGGCGAACTGCGCTGACCGGGCTGCGGCCTGGCTCAGTGGCCGGCGAAATCCACCAGCGTGAACAGCGGCAGTCCGCTATCGCGCAGCAAGGTGGAGCCGCCCAGCTCGGGCAGGTCCACGATGGCCGCACCCTCGATCACGGTGGCGCCGAGTTTTTCCAGCAGCCTTTTGCCGGCCATCATGGTGCCGCCGGTGGCGATCAGGTCGTCGATCAGCAGCACGCGGTCGCCCGCCTTGACGGCGTCGGTGTGCAGCTCCACTGTGGCACTGCCGTATTCGAGTTCATAGGTTTCCTCCACCGTGGTGAAGGGCAGCTTGCCCTTTTTGCGGATGGGCACAAATCCCACGCCCAGCTCGTGGGCCACCACGGCACCCAGGATGAAGCCGCGCGCGTCGAGCCCGGCCACCACATCGGGGCGCATGCCGCGCTGCATGTAGCGGTGCACAAAGGCGTCGGTCATCACGCGAAAGACCTGCGGGTCCTGCAGCAGCGGCGTGATGTCGCGGAACTGCACGCCGGGCGCCGGCCAGTCGGGAACGGTGCGTATGTGCGTGCGCAGGTAGTCGTTGACGCTGGGGGTGGTATGCATGGCGCTGGATCGGGGGGCTGGAGAAGACGGGCCAGTGTACCCAGGCGCCCGATGGCGACCGCCGCCGCCGGATGGCCAGACCGCCTAAAATCATCCAGATGAATTCTGATGCTGCCACCCTGGATGCGCTGGACACGCCCCGTGCCCTGCGCCTGGCCCGCGACACCCTGGGCATCGAGGCCGATGCCCTTCAAGCCATGTCGCAGCGCCTTGATGGCGTGTTCGGCGAAGTGGTGCAGCGCATCCTGCGGCTGTCCGGCCGCGTCGTCGTGATGGGCATGGGCAAGAGCGGCCATGTCGGGCGCAAGGTGGCCGCCACCCTGGCTTCGACGGGCACGCCTGCGTTCTTCGTGCATCCGGCCGAGGCCAGCCATGGCGATCTGGGCATGGTGACCGGCATCGACCTGGTGCTGGCGCTGTCCAACAGCGGCGAGGCCGATGAGCTCGCTGCGCTGCTGCCGGCCATCAAGCGCCAGGGCATTGCGCTGGTGGCCATGACCGGCGGCGCGCAATCCACGCTGGCCCGCCATGCCGACTGGGTGCTGGACACCCGTGTCGAGCGCGAGGCCTGCCCCCTGAACCTGGCGCCCACGGCCAGCACCACGGCGCAGATGGCCATGGGCGACGCCCTGGCCGTGGCCCTGCTCGATGCGCGCGGCTTTGGCGCCGAGGACTTTGCGCGCTCCCATCCGGGCGGTGCGCTGGGCCGCAAGCTGCTGACCCATGTGCGTGATGTCATGCGCAGCGGCAATGAGCTGCCGAAAGTCGGGGCCGATGCCAGCTTTGTCGAACTGATGCGCGAGATGAGCGCCAAGGGCCTGGGCTGTTCGGCCATCGTCGATGCGGCAGGCGTGCTGCAGGGCATCTTCACCGACGGAGACCTGCGCCGCCGCGTGGAGGCCGGCACCGACCTGCGCGCGCTGCAGGCCGGCGATGTCATGCACAAGGGGCCCCGCACCATCGCCGAAGACGCGCTGGCCGTGGACGCCGCCAGCATGATGGAGGAGCACGGCATCACCGCGGTGCTGGTGGCCGATGCGCAGCGCCAGCTGCGCGGCGTGGTCCATATCCGCGACCTGATGCGCGCCAAGGTGATCTGATGGCACGCGCTCCTTTGACGCCCGTGCAGAACTGGGACGCACAACTGCTGCTGCTGGCACAGGATGTGCGGGTGGCCTTCTTCGATGTCGATGGCGTGCTCACCGATGGCGGCCTGCTGTTCTCTGGCGAAGGCGAGGTGCTCAAGCGCTTCAACACGCTGGACGGCCATGGCCTGAAACTGCTGCAAAAGGCCGGCATCACGCCCGCCGTGGTGACGGGCCGCGATTCGCCGGCCCTGCGCCTGCGGCTGGGCAACCTGGGCGTCACGCATGCGCGCTTTGGCACGGAAGACAAGGTGCCTGCCGCCGAGGCCATTCTGGGCGAGCTGGGCCTGCAGTGGCACCAGGCGGCAGCCATGGGCGACGACTGGCCGGACCTGCCCGTGATGCGGCGCTCCGCCTTTGCCTGCGCGCCGGCCAACGCCCATGATGAGGTGCTGGCCGTGGCCGACTGGATCACGCCGCGCAGCGGTGGCGAAGGGGCGGTGCGCCAGCTGTGCGACCTGCTGCTGGCCGCGCGTGGCGCCTATGCCGGGCTGCTGGCGGAATACGCATCATGATCCAGGCTTGGCGCCGCGTCGGTGACCGGCTTTCCCTGTACCTGCCCGTGCTGCTGATGGGCCTGCTGGCGCTGGGCACCTGGTGGCTGGTGCGCAATGCACCGCAGCCCGTGGCCAGCGGCACCGAAAAGGCCGTGGCGCATGAGCCCGACTACTTCATGAAGGATTTCTCGATCAAGAGCTTCGACGCCACGGGGCGGCTCAAGAGCCAGATCGAGGGCAGCATGGGCCGCCACTATCCGGATACCGACACCCTCGAAATCGACAACGTGCGCATGTTCGCGGTCTCGCCTGAAGGCCGCATCACGCGCGGCAGCGCCAAGCGGGCGCTGAGCAATGCCGATGGTTCCGAGGTGCAGATGTTTGGCAATGCCGTCGTCACGCGCGAGCCATTTGTGACAGCAGGTAAACAACCGCAGCCGCAGTTGCAATTCCAGGGCGAATTCCTGCACGCCTGGCCCAACGAGGAGCGCGTGAGTTCCAACCAGCCCGTGGTGCTGACCCGTGACAAGGACCGTTTCACGGCCGACAGCATGCAGTACAGCAACCTGGATCTGGTGATGAAGCTGCAGGGCCGCGTGCGCGGCACCCTGCAGCCGTCCAGGACCAAGTAGGGCGCCAGCGCAAGCGCAGGCCTGCCGATGGAGAACAAGCCATGACGACATCCTCGCGCAGCCCGGCACCCCTGGCCTTCATCACCGGCGCATCCAGCGGCATAGGCCAGGCCCTGGCCTGGCATGCCTACCAGCAAGGCTGGTCGCTGGCACTGGTTGCGCGGCGTGGCGACGTGATGGCGCAATGGGCTGCGCAGCAGGGCCTGGAGGCGTCGCGCTTCGCCATCTACGAGGCCGATGTGGCCGTGCCCGACAGCATCATCGCTGCCGCCCGGCGCTGTGAGCAGCAGCAGGGCCTGCCCGATGTCGTGATTGCCAATGCCGGCGTCAGCTGGGGTGTGGACACCTCGATGCGCGAGGATATCGACACCATGCAGCAGGTGCTGGCCGTCAACACCATGGGCGTGGCGGCCAGTTTCCATCCCTTTATCGCGCCCATGGTGCGGCGTGGCAGCGGGCAGTTGGTCGGTATCGCCAGCGTGGCCGGGCTGCGCGGCCTGCCGGGACATGGTGCTTATTGCGCCAGCAAGGCTGCAGTCATTGCCTATTGCGAAAGCCTTCGCGGTGAATTGCGCAGTAGTGGCGTAAAAGTCACTACATTGCTTCCTGGTTATGTAGATACACCCCTCACACGCGGTAACCGCTATGGCATGCCATTCCTATTGCAGCCCCATGAGTTTGCTGCAAGGGCCTGGCGTTCCATTGATGCCGGGCGCAGCCTGGCCATCATCCCCTGGCAAATGGCGTGGGTTGGCCGTTTGATGAAAATTCTGCCAAACCCCTTGTTTGATCGGCTGCTTGTAGGACGAAAGCGCAAACATCGTCATTCGAAAAATCCCTGAAGTTCGTCGTGCTCAGGGAATATGTTCATGCATAAACTTGCACCCGCAAAAAAGGCTCCCTGAAGGAGCCTTTTCTTGTTTGGGAGAACATGGAGACCGGGGTCTCATTCTCCGTTGTTATTGTTGTTTCCCCAGCCGCCGCCACGGCCGCCATTGCGGGGGCCGGAGCCATAGGGGCTGCGGAAACCACCATCGCCACGGCCGCCGTAGCCGCCGCCACCACCGCCGTCACCACGGCCATAGCCACCACCGCCGCCGCCATCGCTGCGTCCGTAGCCTCCGCCATCACCGCGGCCACCGCCACCGTAGCCACCGCCGCCGCCATCACCACGGCCATAGCCGCCACCACCGCCGCCGCCACCAAAGCCGCCCGAGCGCGGGGGACGGGGCTCCATGGGGCGCGCTTCGTTCACCACGAGGCTGCGTCCGCCCAATGGCTGGCCATTCATGCCTTGAACGGCTGCCTGTGCCTCGGCATCGCTGCCCATTTCGACAAACCCGAATCCCTTGGAGCGGCCTGTGTCGCGTTCCATCATGACCCGGGCGCTGGTGACAGCGCCGAACTGGCTGAATGCCTGCTCCAAGTCGTTGTCACGCACACCATAGGGAAGGTTGCCGACGTAAAGCTTATTGCCCATCAAAAACTCCTCAACTCCTCAATGCTCACTGGTTTGCGCTCGGCTTCAGGACGCACAGACATCAGGTTCTTTGTATACAAGAGCCTGTCCAACCTTCCTAAACACATAGCGTTCGAACGGGTCTGCCCGAAACCAAATTATGAAGCACAAAAATCAAAAAGATAAATGCTCGAAAACACAAGCTGATAACGTTTGGCAACAAAAAAGGGGCCCGAAGGCCCCATTTTTTTGCTATCGCAAGCTCTAAGCGAGTGCTTAGTAGCTGTTGCGACGGCCGCCGCCACCGCCGTAGCCGCCGTCACGGTTGCCGCCGCCGAAGCCGCCGCCACCGCCGCCACCACCAAAGCCGCCGCCGAAGCCGCCGCTACGGGGAGCGCGGGGCTCCATCGGACGGGCTTCGTTGACCACCAGGTCACGGCCGCCGCGGTTTTGGCCGTGCAGGCCTTGGATAGCAGCTTGTGCTTCGGCATCGCTGCCCATTTCGACGAAGCCGAAACCCTTGGAACGGCCGGTGTCGCGCTCCATCATCACTTTGGCGCTGTTGACGGCGCCGAATTCGCTGAAGGCTTGCTCCAGATCGCTGTCACGGAAGGTGTACGGCAGGTTGCCGACGTAAAGCTTGTTGCCCATGGAGGACTCCTGAAAAAACTGGAAAACGCGATGGAGCCCTAGGGAGTCAACACGGGATGACAACGTTAGAGACGCAAACGCACTCGCCCTCATTGAGCCGAAGCCCGAACGAAAGCCTGCCCATTATGTGGCAGAAGTTTTCGCACGTTATTACTGTTTCGCAAAAATTCGTCGTGCCCGCCACAGAATGCCCCTGGGAGTAACCCTGAAATTGCGGCAGCGCATAAGCAAGTGCCGTGGCGGCAGTGGTGGTCGGCATGCGGAACGGGGGGCTGCTATGATCGCCGCCTCAGTCTTTGGGGAGTAGATCGTTCGGCTCAGTGGCCGGATGCATGCGTCAACAAACTTGGGCCTTCGCTGGCCTATGGCGTATGCGGCGCGCAGTGCAATGCTGCGTGTGACCGATCGAGACCATTGACCGCGCACCGATCCAAAGGCCGGAGTCGGCGCGTGGTCAATGCGTGCTCTATCCGGCCGGATAAATCCCCACACCATGGAAGCCTTCCTGATTTCAACCTCCGTCGTCGCACTTGCCGAGATGGGGGACAAGACCCAGCTGCTGTCGCTGGTGCTCGCCGCGCGTTTTCGCAAACCCTGGCCCATCGTTGCGGGCATTTTCGTGGCCACGCTGGTCAACCATGCGCTGGCCGGTGCCGTGGGTGCCTGGATCACCAGCTACCTGGGCGAGAACGCCATGCGCTGGATCCTGGGCCTGTCCTTCATCGCCATGGCGATCTGGATGCTGATCCCCGACAAGCTCGACGAGGACGAGGTCTCCGGGCATTCGCGCTGGGGCGTCTTCGGCACCACGCTGGTGGCTTTCTTCCTGGCCGAGATGGGCGACAAGACGCAGATTGCCACCGTGATGCTGGCGGCCAAGTACAACGCCTACCTGTGGGTGGTGGCCGGCACCACGCTGGGCATGATGCTGGCCAACGCGCCTGTGGTGTGGCTGGGCGACAAGCTGGTCAAGCGCGTGCCCATACGCCTGGTGCATGTGGTCTCGGCCGTGATCTTCCTGGTGCTGGGCGTGCTGGCCCTGTTCCTTCCGGGGACGGGCGTTTTGGCATAATGAGCCTTCATGCGCCGATTTGCTTCTGCTTGCGGGCGCTTTATAAATCCTGCTAAAGACGACACCAGAGAACCCGGCCTCGTTTTTAGCGATGCCGGGTTTTTTCATGTCCTTCATCGCCACACCACAAACCATGCACTTCGACGAGCCCCTGCCGCTGCAGGGCGGCGGCTCGATCCGGGACTACGACCTCGCCTACGAGACCTACGGGCAGCTCAATGCCGATCGCAGCAACGCGGTGCTGGTGTGCCATGCGCTCAATGCCTCCCACCATGTGGCAGGCGTCTACGAGGGCCAGGCCAAGAGCGAGGGCTGGTGGGACAACATGATCGGCCCGGGCAAGCCCGTGGATACGAACCGGTTCTTCGTGATCGGCGTGAACAACCTGGGCTCGTGCTTTGGCTCGACCGGCCCCATGCACGCGCATCCCGACACCGGCAAGATCTATGGCGCCGACTTCCCCGTGGTCACGGTGGAGGACTGGGTGGACGCCCAGGCCCGGCTGCTGGACCGGCTTGGCATTGACCAGCTGGCCGCCGTGCTGGGCGGCAGCCTGGGCGGCATGCAGGCGCTGTCGTGGTCGCTGCGCCATCCTGACCGCATGCGCCACGCCGTGGTCGTGGCCAGCGCGCCCAACCTCAATGCCGAGAACATCGCCTTCAACGAGGTGGCGCGGCGCGCCATCGTCACCGACCCGGATTTCCACGGTGGGCATTTCTACGAGCACGGCGTGGTGCCGGCGCGGGGCCTGCGCATCGCCCGCATGATCGGCCACATCACCTACCTCAGCGACGATGTGATGAACCAGAAGTTCGGCCGCCAGCTGAGGGAGGGGCTGGACCTGAAGTACAGCACGCAGGACGTGGAGTTCCAGATCGAGAGCTACCTGCGCTACCAGGGCGAGAAGTTCAGCAGCTACTTCGACGCCAACACCTACCTGCTGATCACGCGTGCGCTCGATTATTTCGACCCGGCGCGCGCGCATGGCGGCGACCTGACCCGGGCGCTGTCCGTGGCCAAGGCCGGCTTCCTGCTGGTGAGCTTCACCACCGACTGGCGCTTTGCCCCCGCGCGCAGCCGCGAGCTGGTCAAGTCGCTGCTGGAGAACAACCGCGACGTCAGCTACGCCGAGATCGACGCGCCCCACGGCCATGACGCCTTCCTGCTCGACGACCCCCGCTACATGAAGGTGATGCGCTCCTACTTTGACAACATCGCCCAGGAAACCCCGACAGCCGCCAAGGAGGCCGCATGACCGAGCTGAACACCATGCAGGCGATTGCGCGCCTGATCCCCAAGGGCTCGCGCGTCCTCGACCTGGGCTGCGGCGATGGCGCCCTGCTGTCGCACCTGCAGCGCGAGCGCGGCTGCACCGGCTACGGCGTGGAGCTGGACGACGCCAATGTGCTGGCCTGCGTGCGCCGGGGCGTGAACGTGCTGCAGCTGAACCTGGAGGACGGCCTGGCCATCTTCCAGGACAACAGCTTCGACGTGGTGCTGCAGATCGACACGCTGCAGCATCTGCGCAATGCCGAGACCATGCTGCAGGAGACGGCGCGCATCGGGCGCGCGGGCATCGTCGCCTTCCCCAACTTCGCGCACTGGCCCAACCGCCTGTCCGTGCTGCGCGGGCGCATGCCGGTGACGCGGCGCCTGCCCTACCAGTGGTATGACACGCCCAATATCCGCGTGGGCACCTACAAGGACTTCGAGGTGCTTGCCACCCGCAACCGGCTGCGCATCCTGGACTCCTTCGGCCTGCAGGATGGCCGCAGCGTGCGCACCCTGCCCAATCTCATGGCGGGCACGGCCGTCTTCCATTTCGAGCACGCCTGAGCGGCGGTCCGGTCCATGCCCGTGTCATGGGTGGCGCGCACAATCGACGGATTGCGAACCCGAAAGGCAGACATGAACCGCTTCCCACGCCGCCGCGCGCTGGCCCTGGCCGGCGCGGCCGCCGGCCTGCTGCTGGCAGGCTGCGCCACGCCGCAGGCCGCCAATTCCCCATCGCAGGCCGCGGACTGGCCTCCCCGGCCCGCGCTGATCGCGCACCGCGGCGCATCGGCACTGCGGCCAGAGCACACGCTGGAGGCCTACCGGGAGGCCATACGCGCGGGAGCCGACTTCATCGAGCCCGACCTGGTCATCACGCGCGATGGCGTGCTGGTGGCGCGGCATGAGAACGCCATCGCCATCCTCGCGGCCGACGGCAGCCTCAAGGAGGCCACCACCAATGTGGCCGACCGCCCCGAGTTCGCGGCGCGCAAGACCACCAAAACCATCGACGGGCAGGCGATCACGGGCTGGTTCGTGGAGGATTTCACGCTGGCCGAGCTGAAGACGCTGCGTGCGCGTGAACGCATCCCGGCGATCCGCCCGGCGAATGTGCAGTTCAATGACCGTTTCGAGGTGCCCACGCTGCAGGAGGTCATCGACCTGGCCAAGGCGGAGAGCGCGCGCACGAACCGCACCATAGGCATCTATCCCGAGACCAAGCACCCGAGCTACTTCCAGTCCATTGGCCTGCCGCTGGAGCCCGTGCTGCTGAAGCTGCTTGCGGACAACGGCTGGAACCATGCACAGGCGCCAGTCTTCGTGCAGTCTTTCGAGGTCGAGAACCTGCGCTGGATCCGTGCGCGCAGCAGCCTGCGCCTGGTGCAATTGCTGGCGCCCAAGGGCAAGCCCCATGACAGCGTGGCACGCGGCACGGGCCCCGGCTATGCCGACATGGTCACGCCCGCAGGCCTGGCCGAGATTGCGCGCTATGCCAACGGCATAGGGCCGAGCAAGAGCATGGTGATCCCCGTGGTGCAGGGTACGAATGCCGCGCCCACGGCGCTGGTGGCCGGTGCCCACCGTGCGGGGCTGCTGGTCCATCCCTGGACGCTGCGGCCCGAGAACGCCTTCCTGCCCCTGAGCCTGAAATCGCCGCCCGCACAGGACGGCACCCGGCGCGGCAATGCACGCGCCGACATGGACGATTTCCTGCGCACGGGCATCGATGGAATCTTCACCGACGATCCGTCGGTGGGGCGCGCGGCCATCGATGACCTGCTCAAACCGAAGCCTTGAGACGGCGCGCCGCCGCGCGCCGGCCTGCTGCCTGTGCCTGCTCCAGCCACTGCTGCACACGGGCGGCCTCGGCGCCGAGCACGGGGCCGAAGCTGTGTATGCGCACGGGCCGGATGCCGCTGAATTCCAGGATGGCGCGGCGCATCTGGTGGTGGCCCGGCATGTGCGCCACCCAGCGGTAGTACCAGGGAGGTGAATCCATGCTCACCAGCAGGTCGGCCGTGCGGCCGGCCAGCAGCCGGTCCCACAGCACCGAGCCCTTGCGGTACTTGAACGCGAAGCCCGGCAGAAAGATGCGATCGATGAAGCCCTTGAGCAAGGCCGGCAGGCCGCCCCACCAGGTGGGATAGGCCCATGCCAGGTGGCTGGCCCACAGGATGTCGGCCTGGGCCCGCTGCAGGTCAGGCTCCAGGGGCTGGTCCTGGCGGTAGCCGGCATGCAGCAGCGGGTCGAAGTCCAGTTCGCCCAGGCGCAGCAGGCGTACCTCGGCGCCGCTGTCGCGTGCGCCCTGTGCGTAGGCGTCGGCCAGGCCTGCGCACAGGCTGCTGGCCGACGGGTGGCCGAGGATGATCAGGATGCGCTGGGGATGCGTATCGGCAGGCGGGTGGGAGGTGCTTGGAGACATGGCGCCCATGTTCGCCTTGCCCCTTGGGGCAGGGTCAAGCACCCGGGCTCAGGCCGCGTGCTCAGGCCAATGCGGGTTCGCAGGCGCCCTGGGTACCTGTCGTCTCCAGGCTGCAATCGAGCAGTTCGCGCTCCAGCGCCGCCAACTGGGACTGCTGTGCCTGAAGGCGCCGGATTTCTGCCTGAACCTGGGTGCTGCGCTCACGCAGCAGCCGGGCCAGGGCTTCCCAGCTTGTGGCCTCATGGATGCGGTGCAGGCCGTGCAGCTCGTCCAGCCGAAAGCCCAGTCCCAGCGCCTGGCGTATGCGCTGCACAAGCACCAGGTCCTGCTCGCCATAGATGCGGTAGCTGCCTGCCCGTGCCACGGCGCCGAGCAGGCCCCGTGATTCATACAGCCGGACGGCCTTGGGCGAGCAGCCGGCGCGTCGGGCGAGTTCTCCGATATACATGGCGCGATCGTAGTCGTTGGCAGCGGGGTGTCTGGGGTCCGTGCCGCCTTGGCGCACAATGACCGGATCGCGGCGCTGGCTTCGCTCGAACGGTGCGCCGACCCATGACACGAGGACCCGCCATGAACGCACGCACCCCTTCGCAACTGCTGCAGCCCGCAGCCGCGCTTGACCAGATCAGCCGCTCCTGGGACGAGCGCATCGTCCCGGCGCTGACCGAGTACATCGCCATTCCCGCCAAATCGCCCATGTTCGCGCCCGACTGGGAGCAGCAGGGCCACCTGGAGACCGTGCTGCGCAATGCGGCCGACTGGGTGCTGGCGCAGAAGGTGGCCGGCCTGACGCTGGAGATCGTGCGCCAGCCCGGCCGCACGCCGGTGCTGTTCTTCGAGGTGGAAGGCACGCAGGACAAGGCGGCCTCCAGCCCCACGGTGCTGATGTACGGCCACCTGGACAAGCAGCCAGAGTTCGACGGCTGGCGCAGCGACCTGGGCCCGTGGACGCCCAAGTACGAGAACGGCAAGCTCTATGGCCGTGGCGGCGCCGACGACGGCTATGCGGTCTACGCCAGCATCGCGGCCGTGCAGGAGCTCAAGCGCCAGGGCGTGCCGCACCCGCGCATCCTGGGCCTGATCGAGACCTGCGAGGAAAGCGGCTCGCGCGACCTGCTGCCCTATGTCGATGCCCTGCGCCCGCGCCTGGGCGATGTGGGCCTGGTGATCTGCCTGGACAGTGGCGCCGGCAACTACGACCAGCTGTGGCTGACCACCAGCCTGCGCGGCATGGCCAGCGGCACGCTGAAGGTGGAAATCCTCACCGAGGGCGTGCATTCGGGCGATGCCTCGGGCGTCGTGCCGTCGTCCTTCCGCATCCTGCGCCAGGTGCTGGACCGGCTGGAGGACAGCAAGACCGGGCGCCTGCTGCCCACCAGTTTCCACTGCGAGGTGCCGGCCGAGCGCATGGCGCAGATGCGCGACACGGCGGCCATCCTGGGCGAGGAAACCTATGCCCGCTTCCCCTGGGCGCACTACGACTGCGGCGGCTCCACGCTGTTCGCCCTGCCCACCACCACCGACCCGGTCCAGGCCCTGGTCAAGCGTACCTGGGAGCCCACGTTGAGCGTGACCGGCGCCGAGGGCCTGCCCGCGCTGCAGGACGCCGGCAACGTGCTGCGCCCCTATACCGCCTTCAAGCTCAGCCTGCGCCTGCCGCCCCTGGTCGATGCCGCTGCCTGCGTGCAGGAAATGAAGGCGCTGCTGGAGGACAACGCGCCCTACCAGGCCCGTGTGACCTGGCAGGGCCTGTCGGGCGCCAGCGGCTGGAATGCGCCAGCCATGGACGGCTGGTTCGAGGACGCGCTCAACGCGGCAAGCCAGGCGCATTTCGGCGCCTCCTGCGGCTACATCGGCCAGGGCGGCACGATTCCGCTGATGAACATGCTCAGCCAGGGCTTTCCCAAGGCCCAGATGATGGTCTGCGGCGTGCTCGGCCCCAAGAGCAATGCCCACGGTCCCAATGAATTCCTGCACGTGCCCTATGCCAAGAAGCTCACGGCCGCCGTGGCCCAGGTGATCGCCGCCATGGCCGGGGCGCAGGCAGCCGCCGAGCCTGGCGCTGCTGGCGTGGCGTGATGGCAGCGCCGGCCCCCGCACCCGTTCCCGCACCTGCCTCGCAAGGCCAGGTCACGCGCCTTGCGTCCAGCGATGGCGCCGAGCTGTCACTGCGCGACTGGCCCGTGGACGGGGGCCAGGCGCGCGCCACCGTGCTGCTGGTGCACGGCCTGGGCGAGCACATCGGCCGCTATGAGGCGCTGGCCCGGCGCCTCAATGCCTGGGGCTATGCGGTGCGCGGCTACGACCAATACGGCCATGGGCGCTCGGCAGGGCCGCGCGGCGGCTTGACGGCCGATGGCCGGCTGCTGGATGACCTTGCCGCCGTGGTCGATGCCACGCGTGCCCAGCAGCCCGCTGGCCAGCCGCTGGTGCTGCTGGGCCACAGCCTGGGCGGCCTGGTGGCTGCGCTGTTCGTGGCGCGTGCCATCCGGCCTGTCGATGCGCTGGTGCTGTCTTCGCCAGCCTTCGACGTGGGCCTGTCGCCCATCCAGAAACTGCTCGTGGGCACGCTGCCGCGCCTGGTGCCCGACCTGCGCGTGTCCAACGGCCTGCAGATTCCCTATCTCTCGCATGACGCGGCGGTCTGCGATGCCTACCGTGCCGATCCGCTGTGCCATGACCGCATCTGCGCGCGGCTGGCGCGGTTTCTGGCGCAGGGCGGCCCGCAGGTGCTGGCCCGCGCGGGGCAGTGGAGCGTGCCCAGCCTGCTGATGTGGGCGGGGGACGACAGGCTGGTGGCACCGGCCGGCAGCCAGGCCTTTGCCGACCGCGCGCCGCCAGCCGTGGTACAGGCGCAGTGCTTTGACGGCGCCTACCACGAGCTGTTCAACGAGCGCGATGACTTCGCCGCGCCCGTGTTCGCGCGGCTGCGCGACTGGCTGGGCCGCTTCAGGCCAGCGTGAGCGCCGCCAGCGCGGCCAGGGGCGCGGTTTCCGCGCGCAGCACGCGTGGCCCCAGCGTGACGGGCACAAAGCCTTGGGCGCGGGCCAGGGCCTCCTCGGAAGGCGACAGGCCGCCCTCGGGGCCGGAGAGAAAGACCACGGGTGCATCCTCGGCCGTGGCATCCAGGATCTCACCCAGCGGCCGCGTGCCCTCGCCCAGCGACAGCAGCAGGCGCAGCGTGCCGGGCGGGAGCTGTTTCGCACCGCCCTCCAGCCAGTCCTCCAGGTCTGCAGGGGTGTGCAGCGGGGGAACGCGGTTGCGCGTGCACTGCTCGCAGGCCGATACGGCCACGGCCTGCCAGTGGGCGAGTTTTTTCTCGGCGCGCTCGCCCTTGAGCTTGAGCACGCTGCGCTCGGCCACCAGCGGGGTGATGCTGGCGGCACCCAGCTCGGCCGCCTTCTCCACCAGCCAGTCCATGCGTTCGTTGGCCGTGATGCCGGCCAGCAGGTGCACGGGGCGCAGGGGCTCGCGTTCCACGGCGTGGTGCGCGCCTATGCGCACGGCCACGTCGCTGCGGCCCATGCGCAGCACGGTGGCCTCGAACTCGCCGCCGCTGAAGCCTTCGCCGGCACGGCCTTCGAAGAGGGTGATGCCGTCGCCGGGCTGCAGGCGCAGCACCTGCACATGGCGTGCCGCGCCGGGCGGCAGGTCGATGTCGGCGCCGCTGCGCAGCGCAATGGGGCAGTGAAAGCGTGGCATGGCGTATCCGTTCTCAGACGCGCCCGTAGGCCCAGCCGACCTGGGGCTGGATGTTTTCGATCTGGTCCACCAGGCGCAGCAGCGGCGTCAGCTCGCGGTAGCGGCTGCAGGTGGAGCGGATGTAGTGGATGAAGCGCGGCGCGTCGGCCAGGTAGCGGGGCTTGCCGTCGCGCAGCGTCAGCCGCGCGAAGATGCCGGCCACCTTGAGGTGGCGCTGCAGGCCCATCCACTCCACGCCCCGGTAGAACTCGCCGAAATCGTCGCCCCAGCCGCTTTGGCTGCGCGCGCCGACCAATCCCGACTTGCGCGCCTTCTCCCAGTAACGCACGGTAATGTCGATGACAAAGTCCTCTTCCCAGCTGATGAAGGCATCGCGCAGCAGGCTGGCGACGTCATAGGTCACCGGGCCATAGACCGCATCCTGGAAGTCCAGCACGCCCAGCGGGCCGCTGGCGGTCACGGGCTGCATGAGATTGCGCGTCATGAAGTCGCGGTGCACGAAGACGCTGGGTGCCGCCAGGTTGTGGGCCACGATCTGGTCGAAGGCCTTGGTCAGCGTGGCCTGCTGCCTGTCGTCGAGCATGGTCTCGCGGTGGCGCGCGATGTACCAGTCGGGGAACAGCTGCAGCTCGCGGCGCAGCAGCGCGTCGTCATACGCGGGCAGCACATCCGGGCGCGAGGCGGTCTGCCAGGCCAGCAGCACCTCCAGCGCCGAGCGGTACCAGGCTTCCGCGTCCTGGGGCTTTTCCGGGTCCAGCGCCTCGATGACAGTGTGGCCGCCCAGGTCGGACAGCAGCATGAAGCCGTGCGCCGCATCCCAGTCCAGGATCTGCGGCACGGCCAGCCCGGCCGAGGCCATCAGCGCCTGCACCTTGGCGAAGGGCGCGCAATCTTCCTTGTCCGGCGGGGCATCCATGACGATGAGGCTGGCGCCCGCGCTGGTGTCCAGGCGCAGATAGCGGCGAAAGCTGGCATCGGCCGAGGCAGGGCGCAGGGTTTCGGGGCGCAGCGCGTGGCGGGCGGACAGCGGGGCCAGCCAGGCGTCGAAGGCGGCGTGGCGGGCGGGGTCGGCCCAGACAACGCCGGCCGTGGGGGTGTTTGGATGGCTCATGGATAATCGCGATTCTACAAACCGCCACCCCGGCGAATGCCCGGCGGTGATGCTAGGCTTGCGCCTTTGTCCACCCGCCGCTGTTGACCACCGTGTACCTCCGACCGCCGCTCCCCGATCCGCTGGCTGCCCGCGCGCCCGCGCGCCCCGCTGTACGCCCGCTGGCCTGGCTTGTGGCTCTCGCATGGGCCGGTGGCTCCACCATGGCCCAGGCCCAGCCCGCTGCAGCCGACGAAGGCCGGCTGCAGCAAGTCCGCCCGCTGCGCCCCAGCACGCTGATGCAGGAAACCTATCCCGAGGCGGTGCGCTCCCAGCAGCCCGTCTATGTGCGCGGTGACGCGCTCAGCGGCCAGCCGGACATCAACTCGGTGGTCGAGGGCAATGCCGAACTGCGCCGTGGCGACACCATGATCCGCGCCGACCGGCTCGAGTACCAGGTGCCCGACGACCGCGTCAATGCCTCGGGCGCGGTGCACATCAACCAGGCCGGCAATGTCTACGAGGGCTCGCAGCTGGACCTGGAGGTCGATGCCTTCAAGGGCTTTTTCGACAACGCCGGATATCGCTTCCTGGCCAATGGCGCCTACGGCAAATCCTCGCGCGTGGACTTCATCGACCGCGACCATGCCGTGGTCCACGATGCCACCTACACCACCTGCCAGCGCGATGACGAGGCCAGCTGGGAGCCGGCCTGGATGCTGCGCGCCCGGACCCTGCACATCGATATGGCCGAGGAAGTGGGCGTGGCCGAGGGCGCGGCCCTGCAGTTCAAGGGCGTGACCGTGCTGCCCGTGCCGCGCATGAGCTTTCCGCTGTCGGACAAGCGCAAGTCGGGCCTGCTGCCTCCCACCATGGGCCTGGACAAGCTCAGCGGCATCGAATACACGCAGCCCTACTACTGGAACCTTGCGCCCAACCGCGACATGACCCTGTATCCCTCGGTCATGAGCAAGCGCGGCGTCAACCTGGGCGCCCAGTTCCGCTACCTGGAGCCGACCTATTCGGGCGAGGCCTATGCGGCCTACATGCCCGGCGACCGCCAGCGTGACCGGGACCGCTGGGCCTACTCGCTGCAGCACCGGGGCGTCATCGACTCGCCCATCGGTGGCCTGGGGTTGAACATGAACCTCAACCGCGTCAGCGACGACAACTACTGGCGCGACTTCCCGCTGGCCGCCAAATCGCTGCGCGAGCGCCTGCTGCCCAACGATGTGAACCTGTCCTGGGCACGTGGCGACAATGTGCTGACCCTGCGCACCCTGTACTGGCAGACCATGCAGGATGCATCGGCGCCCATTGCCCCCCCCTACGGCATGAAGCCGCAGCTGCAATGGCGCTACACGCCGCTGGACCTGCCGCACGGCCTGGACTTCAGCTTTGTGGCCGACACCACGCGCTTCGAGATCGACAAGCCTCTGGCCGGCATGACCTACAACAACGGCCAGCGCAGCTACATGCTGGCCCAGGTGAGCCGCCCCTTCCTGTCGCCGGGCGCCTTCATCACGCCCAGGATCCAGTTGCACACCAGCAACTACCAGGTGGACAGCCTGATGAGCAACGGCAGCCGCAATGCCTCGCGCACGCTGCCCACGGTCAGCGTGGACAGCGGCCTGGTGTTCGAGCGCGACACCACGCTGTTCGGCCGCCAGCTGCTGCAGACCTTCGAGCCGCGCGCCTTCTACACCTACACGCCCTACCGCGATCAGAGCTTTCTGCCGCTGTATGACACGGCGCGCAACGACTTCAACTTCGCGAGCATCTACTCCGAGAACGACTACAACGGCCAGGACCGCATTGCCGACAACCACCTGCTGACCCTGGGCGCGACCACGCGCCTGATCGACGGGGCCACGGGTGCGGAAAAGGCGCGCTTCGGCATTGCGCAGCGCGTGCGTTTCTCCGACCAGAAGGTCATCCTGCCCGGCGAGGTGCCGGCCACCAGCCGCCTGTCCGACGTGCTGCTGGGCGCGGCCATCAACTGGACCGATGCCTGGTCCACCGAAGGCACGACCCAGTACAACCGCGACCTCAACCGCTCGGTGCGTACCACCTTTGGCGCGCGCTACAGCCCCAGCTCCTACCGCACGGTGAACGTGGCCTACCGTACCCAGTACGACACCGTGGCGCGTACCGACGCCAGCAAGCTGGTCGATGTGGGCTGGCAATGGCCCATCAACGACCTGTGGGGCGACAAGGGGCGCGACCTGGGCGCTGGCCGTGGCCAGGGCGGCGGGCGCTGGTACACGGTGGGCCGACTGAACTACAGCCTGAAGGACCGCAAGCTCGTCGATACCGTGGTCGGGCTGGAGTACGACGGCTGCTGCTGGATTGGCCGCGTGGTGCTGGAGCGCCTGCAAAGCTCCATCACCCAGTCCAACACCCGGCTGCTGTTCCAGATCGAGTTCGTCGGCTTCTCGCGGCTGAGCCTGGGTGCAGACCCGCAGCGCAGCCTCAAGCAGAATGTGCCGCGCTACCAGTACCTGCGCGAGTCCGTGACGCCTCCCAGCCGCTTCACCAACTACGATTAGAGCCAACGCTCCAAACACGCTTTTTGCAAGGCATCTCTCCCATGCGTTTTCTTTCCCAGACCCATTGCTGCGCAGCTGCCGCTGTGGCGCTGGCCTTGCTGGCCACCACAGCCCAGGCGCAAGGCCTGCGTGTTCCGGGCCAGTCCAGGGCGCCCCAGGCCGGCGATGCCTCCGTCTCGCGTGCGCTGGACGCCACCAACCTGCCCTCGTCGCGCGATCGCGGCGCCAAGGCAGGCGTGCGCTCGGCCGATTACATCGTCGCCGTGGTCAACTCCGAGCCGGTGACCAACAACGAAGTGCGTGCCCGCATGGCGCGCGTGGCGCAGAACATCGCCGAGCAGGGCGGCCAGATGCCTCCCGAGGCGCTGCTGGCCCGCGAGGTGCTCGAGCGCCTGATCGTCGAAAAGGCCCAGCTGCAGGAAGCCAAGGACACGGGCCTGCGCGTGGATGACTACGCCGTGGACCAGGCGCTGACCAATGTGGCGCGGCAAAACGGCCTGGACAAGGCTGGCCTGCAGTCCCGCCTGCGGGCCGAAGGCGTGAACGAAAAGCAGTTCCGCGAAGAGCTGCGCCGCCAGATCACGCTGCAACGTCTGCGCGAGCGCGATGTGGACGGCCGCGTGCGCGTCACCGATGCCGACATCGATCGCTACCTGGCTGAGCAGCGCAGCGGCGGTGCCGACAAGGCACCGGCCGCCGTGAACCTGGGCCACATCCTGATTTCCGTGCCCGAGAACGCCAGCCCCGCCGAAGTGGCCGAGCGCGAGGCCCGCGCCAAGCAGGCCGCCGAGGCCGCCCGCACGCAAGGCGACTTCCTGGCCGTGGTCAAGGAGTTCTCCGATGTGCCCGACGGCCAGGGCGGCGGCGCCATGGGCATGCGCCCGCTGGACCGCTATCCCGAGCTGTTCACCAAGGCCGTGGGCCAGACGGCGCAGGGCGGCATCGTCGGCCCCTTCCGTTCGGGCGCGGGCTTTCACGTGCTCAAGGTGCTGGAGAAGTCGCAGGCCGGCATGCCGTCCGTGGTCACGCAAAACCATGCGCGCCACATCCTGCTGCGCATTGGCGACCAGATGACCGAGGCCGATGCCGCCAAGCGCCTGGCCGACTACAAGCGCCGCGTGGACAGCGGCCAGGCCAGCTTCGAATCGCTGGCCCGCGAGTTCTCGCAGGACGGCAGCGCGCGCAACGGCGGCGACCTGGGCTGGGCCTCGCCCGGCCAGTTCGTGCCCGAGTTCGAGCAGGTGCTCAATGCGCTGCAGCCCGGCCAGGTCAGCGACCCGCTGGTCTCGCGCTTCGGTGTGCACCTGATCCAGCTCATCGAGCGCCGCCAGGCTGCGCTGACGCCGCGCGAGCAGCGCGACATGGTGCGCAACGTGGTGCGCGAGCGCAAGCTCGAAACCGACTACCAGACCTGGCTCCAGGAGCTGCGTGGCCGCGCCTACGTCGAGTACCGCGAGCCTCCGCAATAAGACACCCCCCGAGCAGCTGCGGCTGCGGCAGTCCACAATGGAAGGCGGTGCCATGGCGCACCGCCTTGCTTTTTCTATGAAACACATTCCTCGCAAACGCTTCGGCCAGAACTTCCTGACCGATGACGGCATCATCGACGGCATCGTGAGCGCCATCGACCCCCGGCCGGGCCAGTCCATGGTCGAGATCGGGCCGGGCCTGATGGCCCTGACCCAGCCCCTGGTCGAACGCCTGGGCCGGCTCACCGTGATCGAGCTGGACCGCGACCTGGCCGTGCGCCTGCGCCTGCACGAGCAGCTCGACGTGGTCGAGTCCGACGTGCTCAAGGTGGACTTCCGTGCCATTGCCGCGCGCCTGGGCGTGCCCAAGCTGCGCATTGCGGGCAACCTGCCCTACAACATCTCCAGCCCCATCCTCTTTCACCTGCTCGAGCAGGTGGACGTGGTCGAGGACCAGCACTTCATGCTGCAAAAGGAGGTCATCGACCGCATGGTGGCGTCGCCCTCCACGGCCGCCTATGGGCGGCTGACGGTCATGCTGCAGTGGCGCTATGCGATGGAGAGCGTGCTGTATGTGCCGCCCGAGAGCTTCAATCCGCCGCCCAAGGTGGACAGCGCCGTCGTGCGCATGGTCCCGCGCGAGTCGCCGGCGGCACTGGACGCGAAGCTGCTGGAGGAGATGGTGCAGGTGGCCTTCAGCCAGCGGCGCAAGATCCTGCGCAACACGCTGGGGCGCTGGCTGGAAGCCAAGGGCTTTGACGGGGAATTCGACCTGCAGCGCCGCGCCGAGGAAGTGCCGGTGTCCGAATACGAGGCACTCGCCGCCCGGTTCACGCGGGCCTAGGCACAGGCACTCAGCGACTGCAGCGCCGACAGAGCCCACAGCGCCCGATTGGGCGCTGTCGGCTCTGGGCAATCAATGTCCTGTGCTTACAGGAACGAGTAGAAGCAGCGGAACGGAATCTTGCGCTCGGCCCAGTACTCGGCCGCGTCGCGGAAGCTGTCCAGCAGCTGCTCGCGCACTTCCTTGTCGAACTTGGGCGTGGTCGGGATCTGGTCGAGCACGAGCACAAAGCCCGGCTGCGGGCCGGCCTTGTGGATGGGGTCGGTCAGGCAGTCGTAGAGCGCGTCGAAGTTCTTGCCGAAATGCGCAGGGAAGAAGAACTGCGTGGCCAGCAGTTCCAGGATATCGGCCTTGGTCTGCGCATGGGCCAGGTTGGCATACAGAAAATGGCACCCCAGCGTCTCGGCCGCCTGTTGCAGATCCTCCACCCTGTAGGCGCGGATGGACTGCACGATGTTGGCGCGCACGTTCCGCAAAGGGGTGTCGGGGATCTTACGAAGTGGTGCATCCATCTCCGTGGCTCTTTCTCTAACGTGGATGTGGCCTGCGGGGACGGGCTCATGGCCTTCGGCATCCCTGGGCTGTGGATGAAATGCAGACCCCTGCCAGCGCACTGCGTCGGACACGGAGGGTCGAACTGGCTGTAGAGACTGGGTCGAGGTCATTCGATGATCTTGCGAAAGCTGCTGTAGTGGTCGCTGGTGTAGTAGCAGGCATCGGGCTGCTGGGGCTCTCCGCCGCAGACGATGCGGCGGGCTCCACGGTCACGCGAACCGGGCGTGCGCACCGTGTACTCACGGTAATAGCCGCGCGACTGGCGCGGCAGGATGCGCTCGCGGTTGCCGAACACCGTGCCGTCCTTGTCGTGGGCAAAAGGCCCGCCGCGCAGGATCAGCGTATACGTGGAACGGCCTTCGCGCGGCAACTCGGACAGGGGGACGGTGGCCACGGCCGCCGTCGTCTCCACGCTCTCGGGCGCCGAGCGGCGCGCATCAGCGAGCGAGGGCGACAGCACAAAGGCGGCCCCGACGATGAGCGCTAGACCGGACTGGTACGCCTTGGCGGCGGCTGCCTTCAGCATCAACTACACCTTTCAGAAATCCAGGGAAGCCCTGAAATCTCGACCCGCTAGTGTGACGGAACACCCCTCAAAATGCAAGTTCTGCCCAAAAAACAGGCAGCTTGACCAAGGAAATGTCTGGGGATTGAACAGTGGGCAGGCAACTCTGCGCCTGAGTTGCCTTCTATTCGATGCAGATGCCGCCCGTTGTCAAAAAAAGCGCGCGCGGCCAAAAAACCAGGGGCGCCGAGCGAGAGCCGCCTCGCGGCGAGGGCGCCGTCCCCCTCCCCCGCGAAGCGGGTAGAGAGGGGGAAGCCGCGAAGCGGCTCAGGGGGAGCCTCAACGGTTAGCGTTAGCGTCCGCCACCGTCAGCGCCGTCATGTTGACGATGCGGCGCACCGTCGTGCTCGGCGTGAGGATGTGCACGGGACGGGCGGCGCCCAGCAGCACGGGGCCGATGGCAATGCCGCCGCCAGCGGCCTGCTTGAGCAGGTTGTAGCTGATGTTGGCCGCGTCGATGTTGGGCATGACCAGCAGGTTGGCGTTGCCCAGCAGCGTGCTGTTGGGCATGAGCTGGGCGCGGGCCTTGCCGTCCAGGGCCACGTCGCCGTGCATCTCGCCGTCCACTTCCAGCCACGGGGCCTGCTCGCGCAGCAGCTCCAGGGTCTGGCGCATCTTGACGGCGCTGGGCTGGTTGCTGGAGCCGTAGTTGGAGTGCGACAGCAGGGCGGCCTTGGGCTTGACGCCGAAACGCATCATTTCCTCGGCGGCCATGATGGTGATCTCGGCCAGCTGCTCGGCCGTGGGGTCGTAGTTGACGTGGGTGTCCACCAGGAAGACCTGGCGGTCGGGCAGCAGCAGGCCGTTCATGCAGGCATAGGTCTGCACGCCGGCGCGGCGGCCGATCACCTGGTCCACATACTGCAGGTGGTGCGATGTCTGGCCCCAGGTGCCGGTGATCAGGCCATCGACTTCGCCCTTGTGCAGCAGCATGGAGCCGATCAGGGTCAGGCGGCGGCGCATCTCGATCCGGGCGATGGGCACGGTGATGCCCTTGCGCTCGGTCATGCGGTGGTAGGTCTGCCAGAAGTCGCGGTAGCGCTCGTCGTGCTCGACGTTGACCACGTCGTAGTCCGTGCCTTCCTTCAGGCGCAGGCCGAATTTCTCGATGCGCTGGGCAATGATGGCCGGGCGGCCGATCAGCGTGGGGCGCGCAATGCGCTCGTCCACCACGATCTGCGTGGCGCGCAGGATGCGCTCTTCCTCTCCCTCGGCGTAGGCCACGCGCTTCTTGGCGGCCTTCTTGGCCGCGGCGAACAGCGGCTTCATCATGGTGCCCGAGGCGTAGACGAAGGTCTGCAGGTGGGCGCGGTAGGCATCCATGTCCTGGATCGGGCGCTGGGCCACGCCGCACTCGGCGGCAGCCTGGGCCACGGCCGATGCGATCTTCATCATCAGGCGCGGATCGAAGGGCTTGGGGATCAGGTACTCAGGGCCGAAAGTCAGTTGCTCGCCCACGTAGGCGGCCGCCACTTCCTCGCTTTGCTCGGCCTGGGCCAGCTCGGCGATGGCGTGGACGGTGGCGATTTCCATCTCGGTGGTGATGGTGGTCGCGCCGCAGTCCAGGGCACCGCGGAAGATGTACGGGAAGCACAGGACGTTGTTGACCTGGTTGGGGTAGTCCGAGCGGCCCGTGGCGATGATGGCGTCGCTGCGCACGGCCTTCACGTCTTCGGGGATGATTTCGGGGTTGGGGTTGGCCAGCGCGAAGATCACCGGACGCGCGGCCATCTTGACCACCATGTCCTGCTTGAGCACGCCGCCAGCCGACAGGCCCAGGAAGACGTCGGCGCCTTCAATGACCTGGCCCAGCGTGCGCAGCTCGGTGGCGCGCGCGAACTGGGCCTTGTCCTCGTCCATCAGCTCGGTGCGGCCCTCGTAGACCACGCCGGCCAGGTCGGTGACGAACACGTTCTCGCGGCGCAGGCCGACCTTGAGCAGCAGGTTCAGGCAGGCCAGGGCAGCGGCGCCCGCGCCCGAGGCGACGAGCCGGACCTCCTCGATCTTCTTGCCGGCCACCTTGAGCGCGTTGACCATGGCCGCTGCCACGGTGATGGCCGTGCCGTGCTGGTCATCGTGGAAGACCGGGATCTTCAGGCGGCGGCGCAGCTCGCGCTCCACGAAGAAGCACTCGGGTGCCTTGATGTCTTCAAGGTTGATGGCACCGAAGGTGGGCTCCAGCGCGGCGATCACATCGACCAGCTTTTGCGGGTCCTTCTCGTTGATCTCGATGTCGAAGACGTCCACGCCCGCGAACTTCTTGAACAGGACGGCCTTGCCTTCCATCACCGGCTTGGAGGCCAGGGCGCCGATGTCGCCCAGGCCCAGCACGGCGGTGCCGTTGGAGATCACGGCCACCAGGTTGCCGCGCGCCGTGTACTTGAAGGCGGCGGCCGGGTCCTTGACGATCTCTTCGCAGGGCGCTGCCACGCCGGGCGAGTAGGCCAGGGCCAGGTCATGCTGGTTGGCCATGGGCTTGGTCGGCACGATGGTCAACTTGCCGGGCTTGGGAAACTCGTGGTATTCGAGTGCGGCACGGCGCAGCTGGGCACGTTTATCGGAAGGGGTCGGGGCCGTGTTGTCGGACATCAAGCGTCTCCAGCGAAGGCATGGCCAACGCACGCGCGGATCAGCCCGCGTGCCGTCGGCCGAGGTAGGGGGGAACCGATTGTAGGCCGACAGGCAATAGCCGGGCCCTGCTGTGAAACTGTTGTGATGCCTGGTTGCCCAATGCCCCGCGGCGGCGGCGGTCTTTGCTTGCGCGCCGCCGCAAAGCCGGGCTAATCACATGGCATCCATCAGATGGCGTCCAGCGGAAACACCGGGCGGCTGACCCGGGCGAACGGAAAGCGCGAATAGTCCGAGGTGGTCACGCCCGGGCTGTCGCACTCGACCAGGCCGGCCGACAGCGGCACGAAGACGGGCCGGCAGTACATGCGCGACTTGAGCAGCACGAAGCGAAAGCGCGTCGGGTCCATGCCCACGCAGTGGAAAACGCCCAGGTCCCAGGGCTCGTGCGTCTGCTCGGTGATCACGATCTGCGCGGCGCCCGTGTCCAGGCAGACCGTGCGGCCCATGTGGCAGCGCTGGCCCGTGTAGATGGGGCCGCTGACCGTGTAGGTGCCGTCGCTGACGGCACGCACCGTGCCGCGCAGCCGCAGCGGCTGCTTGTGCAGGCCGATGCGCTCCAGCGATACCTTGTTGCCCAGCGCGATCTCCACCTCGGCGCCTTCGCCCGCCGCCGTGAGCGAGGCAACCGCTTCGGGGTCGCACAGCGGGCCCACGGCAATGCCTGACAGGCCCAGCTCCAGTGCGGTCTGCAGCACGTCCATGGTGTCGCAGGTGCCGCCGGACATGCAGTTGTCGCCATGGTCGAGCAGCAGCACGGGGCGGTCGGCGCCTTCGGCCAGGGCCTGGGCGCGGCGCAGCGAATCGGCCAGCGGCTCGCTGCGGTAGACGTAGTCGGCGCGGCGCTGCCAGATCCGGGCGGCCAGCGCGTCCACGCTCGCCTGGGTGGCCGCGCGCTCGTCGGTTCTGCAGGTGGCGACCACGCTCACGCAGGGCGCGGCGATGTCGGCCAGCGAGAAGCCGCCGAACACCGAGACCGCCGGCAGGCCCTCCGCTTCCAGGGCGCGCGCGGCGTTCACGGCGTCCAGCATGGGGCCGTCCAGCGTGGTGCTGCGCAGCGTGTGGCTCATCAGGGGCAGGCGGTGCCAGCACACGGCGTAGCGCGCGCGGCCGGCCAGCATGTCCAGCAGCAGCCGGCCCGCGTGCTCGCCGGTCTCGTACATGTCGATGTGCGGATAGGTCTTGAAGCCGACCATCACATCGGCATTGCCCACCATTTTTTCGGTGATGTTGCCGTGCAGGTCCAGCGCCACGCCAACGGGCACGCCGGGCGCGGCGGCGCGCACGCGTTCGAGCAGGTCGCCTTCGCCATCGGCACTGTTCTCGGCCACCATGGCGCCGTGCAGGTCCAGCAAGATGGCATCGCAGCCCGGCGCGGCCGCCACGATGCGGCGCGTGAGTTCGTCATAGGCGGCTGCATGCACGGGGCCGCTGGGATTGGAGGTGGCCGACACGGGCGTGACCAGGGTGGCGCCCGCCGCCTCGGCCAGGTCGATGAAGGCGGCCATGGCCGTGCGCATGCCCTTGTTGGCCGAATAGGCGGCCTCTCCATAGGTGGGCGCAAACGCCTCGATGGGCGTGGGCACGGGCGAGAAGGTATTGGTCTCGTGGTTGAGCCGGGCGATCAGGATCTTCATGCCGGCACCCCGCCGTCCGCTGCCTGCACCACGCCCGCGGCCGCCAGCATGGCGCGCAGCAGCACGTTGCAGCCGGCCTCCAGGTGGGCGGGCTCGGCATCCTCGATCTCGTTGTGGCTGATGCCGTCGGCGCAGGGCACGAAGATCATGGCCGCTGGCGCCACGCGTGCCAGGTAGACGGCATCGTGGCCCGCGCCGCTGACCACGTCCATGGCGCTGTAGCCCAGGTCGGCGGCATTGGCGCGCACGGCCTCCACCAGGTGCGGCGTGAAGGGCTGGGGCGGGAAGTAGACGACCTGCTCCACGCCAATGGTCACGCCACGCGCGGCGGCAATGTGCTCGCAGGCCGCGCGCAGTGCGGCGTCCATGTCCAGCAACTGGCCGTCGTCCGGCGCGCGCAGGTCCACGCTGAGCTTGACCCCGCCCGGGATCACGTTGCGCGAGTTGGGAAATACCTCCAGCGATCCCACGGTGCCGCGCGCATGCGGCAGGCGGTCCACGGCGATGCGGTTGACCTCGGCCACGATGCAGCTGGCGGCCAGCAGTGCGTCGTGGCGCAGCTCCATGGGCGTGGGGCCGGCATGGGCCTCCATGCCCTGCACGCTGACGTCGTACCAGCGCTGGCCCAGCGCGGCGCTGACCACGCCGATCACGCGTTCATGGTTTTCCAGCACCGGGCCCTGCTCGATATGGGCTTCGAAATACGCGCCCACCGCAGGCGCCGGGCCGGCCGGCCCGGCATAGCCGATGGCGCGCAGCGCCTCGTCCACGCTCACGCCCTGGGCATCGCGCTGGGCCAGCGCATGCTCCAGCGTGAAGGCATTGACGAACACGCCCGAGCCCATCATCACCGGCACGAAGCGCGAGCCTTCCTCATTGGTCCACACGGCCACCTCCACCGGGGCGCGCGTGCGCACGCCGCCATCGTTGAGCGTGCGCAGCACCTCCAGCCCGGCCAGCACGCCGTAGTTGCCGTCGAACTTGCCGCCCGTGGGCTGGGTGTCGATGTGGCTGCCCGTCATCACGGGCGGCAGCGCATCGTCCAGGCCCGCGCGCCGCGCGAAGATGTTGCCGATGGCATCGACGCGGATGCTGCAGCCGGCCTCGCGCGCCCACTGCACGAAGAGATCGCGCCCCTGGCGGTCCAGGTCCGTCAGCGCCAGGCGGCACACGCCGCCCTTGGGTGTGGCGCCTATGCGCGCCAGGTCCATCAGCGATTGCCACAGGCGGGCGCCGTCGGTGCGCAGCCCGGCCGCAACGGCGGTGGCTGCAAGAGGGGTACTGAGATCCATGAATGACTCCTGGGAATGCGAAAGGCGGTGGATCAGGCGATCCCTACACCGAGATACCGGTCCTTGATGGCGTCATCGGCCAGGAAATCGGCATTGCCTGCCTCGTGCGCAATCGCACCCTGTTCGATGATGTAGTGGCGGTCGGCCAGCTGGGTGCAGACCTCCAGGTTCTGCTCCACCAGCAAGATCGCCACGCCAGCGGCCTTGATGGTCTTGAGCTGGGCCACGATCTCCTCCACGATCACGGGCGCCAGGCCCTCGACGGGCTCGTCCAGCATGAGCAGGCGCGGCGCGTTCATCAGGGCGCGGCCTATGGCCAGCATCTGCTGCTCGCCGCCCGACAGCTGGCCGCCGCCGTTGCCGCGCCGCTCCTTGAGGCGCGGGAAGATGCGGTAGATGTCGGCCAGCTGCCAGGGGGAGCGTTTGCGCTGGCCCAGCAGCAGGTTCTCCTCCACCGTGAGCAGTTTGAAGATGCCGCGGTGCTCTGGCACCAGGCAGATGCCGCGCTGGGCCACCTGGTGCGTTGCCAGCCGGTGCACGGGCTCGCCGCCGAAGCGGATCTGCCCCTGCGAGGGCTGCATCACCCCCGCGATGGACTTGAGCGTGGTGGTCTTGCCCGCGCCGTTGCGGCCCAGCAGCGTGACCAGCTCGCCGTCCTGCACCTGCAGCGACACGCCCTGCAGCACATGGCTCTTGCCGTAGTGGGCGTGTATGCCCTCGACCGAAAGCAGGGGACCGCTCATGCCTTTCCTCCCGTGATCATGTTGCCCAGATAGGCGCTGCGCACGCGCTCGTCGGCGCGGATCTCGTGGGGCAGTCCTTCGGCCAGCACGCGGCCTTGCTGCATGACGGTGATGGTGTCGGAGATGTCCATGACGATGTTCATGTTGTGCTCGATGAGGACCACGGTGTGCTCGTCCCTGAGGCCCTGGATCAGGCGCTTCATCTCGTCCAGGTCGTCGATGCCCATGCCCGAGGTCGGCTCGTCCAGGAAGATGGCCTTGGGCCGTGCGGCCAGGGCCATGCCCACCTCCAGCCGCCGCTGCTGGCCGTGCGAGAGGTTGCCGGCCGGCGTGTCCGCATGGCGCTCCAGGCCCAGGCGCGACAGCACGCTGGCCACGGTATCGGCCAGGGCGCGAGCACCCACGGGCGCGTTCCAGCAGTCCAGGGCCCTGGCGGGGGCCACGCCCTGCGCGGCCAGGCGCAGGTTCTCGCGCACGGGCAGGGTCAGGAACAGGCTGGTGACCTGAAAGGACCGTGCCATGCCACGGCGCACGCGGCGGTGGTCGGGCTCGCGCGTCACGTCGTGGCCGTCGAAGACGATGCGCCCGCCGCTCACGCTCTTGGTGCCCGTGAGCATGTGGAACAGCGTGGTCTTGCCCGCGCCGTTGGGGCCGATCACCGAGTGCACGGTGTGGGCGCGGACCTTGAGGTCCACGCCGCCCAGGGCGACGAACTTGTCATAGCGTTTCTCGACGCCCACGGCCTCGAGCAGGATGGGAGATGCTGCGGCGCTCATGCCTGGCCTCCTTTGGTTTCTGCAGCGGCCGCCTCGGCATCTGCCGGCCCTTTGCGGCGCACCAGGGCCCACAGGCTCTCGCCCAGGCCCCACAGGCCGCGCTGCAGGCCCAGGCTCACGATCATCAGCACCACGCCCAGCAGCAGCAGCCAGCGTGGCCACAGGGTGGACAGCCAGTCGCCCAGCAGCACATAGAAGGCCGCGCCCAGCACCGAGGCCAGCAGGTTGCCCGTGCCACCGATCACGGTCATCACCAGGATCATTTCGCTGGTGTGGTACTCGGCGTTGGACAGCGGGGCGATGCCCGTCATCATGGCGTGCAGCGCGCCGGCCAGGCCCGTGACCGCGCCCGAGATCACGAAGGCCTGCAACTTCAACAGCCTCAGGTCGTAGCCCACGGCGGCGGCGCGCTCCTCGTTGTCGCGCACGGCCAGCAGGGTGCGGCCGAACATGGAGTCGCAGACGCGGCGCAGCAGCCAGAACACCACCAGAAAGAGCACGGCCACAAAGCCGTAGTACTGCCAGGGCGTGGCCAGCGGCCACAGCGTCTGGCCGGCCACCGCGAGGGCGGGGCGGGGCACATCGAGCAGGCCGTTGTCGCCGCCGGTGATGTCCGTGGCCGAGTAGGCCAGAAAATAGAACATCTGCGCAAAGGCCAGGGTCAGCATCACGAAGTAGGTGCCACGCTGGCGTATGGCCACCCAGCCGACGATGGCCGCGCCCACGGCCCCCATGGCCGTGGCGGCCAGCAGGGCCAGCGGCATGGGCAGGGGCCAGCGCGTCAGCAGCAGGGCGATGGTGTAGCTGCCCAGGCCGAAGAAGATGCCCTGCCCGAAGGACAGCAGCCCCGTGTAGCCCAGCAGCAGATTGCAGCCCATGGCCGCGAGGCCGAAGATCAGCACCTCGCTGGCCAGCGAGCCCGACTGCATGCACAGCGGCATGGCGACCACGATGGCCAGCGCGAGAAGGAGATGGGAATGCCTGGTCATGGTCTTCATCCTTTGCGGCCCAGAAGGCCATGGGGTCGCAGCAGCAGCACCGCGGCCATGGCCACGTAGATCATCAGGCGCGCGCCCTCGGGCCACAGCGTGCTCATCACGCTTTGCACGATGCCGATCAGCAGGCCGCCGACCAGGGCGCCGCCGAAGCTGCCCAGCCCGCCCACGACCACGATCACGAAGGCCACGCCCAGCGCCTCCACGCCCATGAAGGGCTCGGCGCCGCGTATGGGCGCAGCCAGCACGCCGGCCAGCGCCGCCGTGGCCGCGCCCAGCGCGAACACCAGGCTGAAGATGCGCAGCACGTTCACGCCCAGCAGAGACACCATCTCGGTCGATTCGCTGCCCGCGCGCACCGCGCTGCCCAGCCGCGTGCCCTCCAGCAGCCACCACAGCAGCACGGCCAGCACGGCGGTGAAGCCGATCACGAACAGCCGGTACTTGGGATAGACGAAGCTGCCCCACATCACCACGCCCTGCAGCAGATCGGGCACGGCCACGCTGTCGCCCAGCGGGCCCCATTGCACGATCACCAGCTCCTGCACCACCAGGGCCAGGCCCACGGTGACGATGATGTGGAACTCATGCGCCTTGGCATACACATGGCGCAGCATGAGCTTTTCCACCAGCCAGCCCAGCGCGCCAACGGCCAGCGGCACCACGACCAGGGACAGCCAGAAGCTCATGCCCCAGCGCGTCATCTGGTAGCAGAAATAGGCGCCCAGCAGGTAGAAGGCACCGTGCGCGAAATTCACGAAACGCAGCAGGCCGAAAACGATGGACAGGCCCACGGCCAACAGGAAATACAGCATGCCTATGCCGATCCCGTTGATGGTCTGAAGCAGATAGATGCTCATACAGGGTCCGAAACGATGGACGAAGGAGGCGCCGTGGCGGCCTTGATGCGCGGTTCGCCATAAAACTGGCGAGGCCCAGGCGAGGGGCACCGAGCAAGGGCCGCCCCGCCGCGAGGGTGCCGTCCCCCCCGCGACGCGAGAGGGGGAAGCGGCGTAGCCGCTCAGGGGGCTTTCAAGCCAATTTGCAGCCGGTCTGATCGATGGGCAGGAAGGACTTGCCTGAGCTGACCACATCCACGTAGTCGTCCTTGTTCTTCATCTTGGACTTGGCCTTGCCCTTGAGCAGGTAGTAGCTCTTGAGCACCTGGTGGTCGGCCTTGCGCACTTCTTCCTCGCCCGTCAGGCCCTGGTACTTCATGCCTTCCAGCGCGGCGACCACGGCCTTGGGGTCGGCCGTGCCGGCCTTGATGATGGCGTCGATCATCAGCTTGGTGCAGATGTAGTGGCCGGCCAGGCTGTAGTTGGGATTGGCCTTGAACTTGTCGTTGCAGCGCTGCACCAGATCGCGGTTGAGCGGCGTGTCCACCGTGTGCCAGTACTGGGCGCCGAAGTACACGCCGTCGCACAGGTCGGCGCCCAGCGATTCGAACTGCTCCAGCCCCGAGGCCCAGGCGATCAGGATGGTCATGTTCTTGTTCATGCCGAAGCTGATGGCCTGGCGCAGCGTGTCCGAGGACTGGGCGCCGAAGTTCAGCAGCAGCAGCACGTCGGGCTTGGCGGCCACGGCATTGGTCAGGTAGCCGCTGAACTCCTTTTCGGTCAGCGAGTGGTAGCTGTTGCCCACATGCTCGATGCCCTTTTCCTTGAAGATGTTCTTGGCCGCCGTCAGCAGGCCGTCGCCGAACACGTACTGCGGCGTGATGGTGTACCAGCGCTTGGCCTTGGGCAGGGATTCGACCAGGGGGCGCACGGTCTGCTCGATGGCGCCGAATGTGGGTGCCGACCAGCGGAAGGTGGCGCTGTTGCAGTCCTTGCCCGTGATCTCGTCGGCGCCTGCGGTGGTGATGAAGATGCCGCCTGTCTTCTCGGCCTCCTTGCCCATGGCCAGCGCCTCCGACGACAGGATGCCGCCTGCGAAGAAGCGCGTGCCCTGCTGCTGCGAAGACTCCTGCAGCTTGCGCACGGCCGTGGCGGGCTTGCCCTCGGTGTCCAGCACGGTGTAGGCCAGCGGGCGGCCCAGCGCCTTGCCGTATTGCTCTATGGCCAGCTTCATGCCCAGGTCCGCGTACTTGCCGTTGGCCGCGAAGGCGCCCGACATGGGCACGGGGCAGGCGAACTGGATGCTGTCCTTGGACTGCGCCCAGACGCTGCGGCCCAGGCCCAGCGATGCGGGCAATGCGCCCAGTGCCGAGAGTTGCAGGAGGTGACGACGTTGCATGGGATCTCCGTGATGGGGACTGAAGGCGCTGCGGCCCGGGTACGCTTTTCAGAGCAAGTTGCATGCCAGTCGAAATGGGTGCGTGCAGGCTCCTTGATTCATATTTATAGTGATAAATAGAAGAAATAGGGCGCGTGCTAACCCTAGGCGGGCGCGGCCACGCGCCATGGCGGTGCATACTGCACCAAACCCGCATGCAGACTGGGCGCGGACACGATCCGGTGCCCTTCCGGAGAACACAACAATGGATACACCCAAGTCGCCCTCCCTGGCAATCAGGCAGCTCAAGCGCCCGGATCTCGTGGCCCAGGAGATCAAGCGCCTGATCACCGAAAAGAACCTCAGCCCCGGCGACCGCCTGCCGCGCGAAAGCGAGCTGCAGGCACAGTTCCAGGTCAGCAAGGGCACGATCCGCGAGGCCCTCAAATCGCTGGAAGTGCAGGGGCTGATCACCATCTCCACCGGCCCTTCGGGCGGTGGCACGGTCGTCGAGGTGCCGCTGGACCGCACGCTGCAGTTCATGCAGAACTACCTGTTCTTCCAGGAGGTGACCATCGACGACATCTACACGGTGCGCCAGATGCTGGAGCCGGAGCTGGCGGCAGGCGCCGTGCCCCATCTGACCGAGGCGGATTTCGACGCGCTGGAGCACAGCATCGCCTGCTGCGACCCCACGCAAAGCAGCGAGGACCTGGTGAGCCAGCGGCGCGAGGACGTGAACTTCCACGACATCCTTGCAGCAGCCAATCCCAACCCCTTCCTGCGCTTCACCTGCGAGCTCATCAACGAGATGATTCGCCAGCTCATCGTCTTCGCCAACCGCACGCCCCAGTCCGAGCACCGGCGCTTTGGCGAGGCCAATGCCCGAATCCACCGCGACATCGTGCAGGCCGCACGCGAACGGGATGCCGTGAAGGTGCATGCACTGATGCAGCAGCACATGCGGGATGCGGCCAGCAGCGTCAAGCGCATGAAGGGGCGCATCCAGGGGCGGCTCATCCTGGATGCCGACAGCCTGCGCAGCCCGCGTCCGCAACGCGCCGTGCAGCCGGTGGAAAAGCCTGCGATGGCAGTGCCGAGGACTGCACCAAAAAAGGCACCGAAACCGGCAGCAAAAGCAGCGCCAACAACAACGGCAAGGCCGGCCGCAAAGACCGCCGCAAAAGCCGTCGCGAAGACCACCGCAAAGGCGGCTCCGAAGGCGCCCGCCAAGTCACCGTCGGCGCGTCCCGCCGCAGCACGCAAGCGCGCGGCCTCCTGAACTGTCCCGCGCCGGTCATTGCCGGCCCAGGCCACGCGTTTCGCGCCGCCCGCTGCTGGTATGCTGCCGCGCGCTCGGCCTTCACGCATTCCACCCCCTCACGAGACAACAGCATGAGACAAACCCCTTTCGCATCTTCCCGTACCCCTGCCCTGTGGCGCGCCCTGGCCGGCGGCCTGGCGCTGGCGGCCACGCTGGCGGCGCCCCTCGCCCATGCCCAGGGCGCAGGCAGCTATCCGTCCAAGACCATTCGCCTGGTCGTGCCCTTTGCGCCTGGCGGCTCCACCGACATCCTGGGTCGCCTGCTGGCGCAAAAGATGGGCGAGAGCATGCACACCACGGTGGTGGTGGACAACAAGCCCGGTGCCAACGGCACCATCGGCTGCGACCTGGTGGCCAAGGCGCCGGCCGACGGCTACACCGTGGTGCTGGGCGATGTGGGCTGCATGGCCATGGCCAAGGGCCTGTACACCAAGCTGCCCTATGACCCGCTGCGCGACTTCGCGCCCATCAGCCTGGTGGCACGCAGCCCGCTGGTGCTCACCGTGGGCGCGCAAAGCCCGTTCCACTCGCTCAAGGAGCTGACGTCGGCGGCCCAGGCCCAGCCCGGCAAGCTCAACTACCCCTCGTCGGGCACGGGCGGCCCCAACCACCTGGGCGCCGAGCTGTATGCCATGCAGGCCAAGGTCAAGATCGGCCACGTGCCCTACAAGGGCAGCGCGCCTTCCGTGGTCTCGCTGGCCGCCGGTGAGACCGACTTCGGCTTTCTCACGGCCGTGACGATTGCCGCGCAGCTCAAGGCCGGCAAGGTGCGTGCCCTGGCCGTGGCCCACAACGAGCGCCTGCAGTCCATGCCCGACGTGCCCACCATGTCCGAGGCCGGCCTCAAGGACTTCACGGCCGATGCCTGGTTCCTCGCGGCCGTGCCCGCAGGCACGCCCAAGCCCATCGTGGACCGGCTCTACGCCGAGATCGCCAAGGCCCTGCCCGCGCCCGAGGTCAAGGAAAAGCTGGACGCCATGGGCGTGCTGCCCTCGGGCCTCAAGCCCGATGCCTCGGCCCAGTTCCTGCGCGTGGAAGTGGACAAGTGGCGCGATGTGATCAAGAACGCGGGCATCACGCTGGACTGATTTCGCAGCCTTGCCATTGCCATGTAAAAAGCCCCTGCGGCCTCACGGCCCAGGGGCTTTTCTCATGTGCCGGAGATGCTCAGTTCGTTTCCGTCAGGGCATCGCCCAGGGCGCTGACCAGCCGCTCGATCTCGGCCTTCTCGCTGATGAAGGGCGGCGCGATCTGGATGGTGTCGCCGCCGTAGCGCACGTAAAAGCCCTTGTCCCAGCACTTCATGGCGATCTCGTAGGGACGGCGGGCCGGCTCGCCGGGCAGCGACTCGATGGTGAAGCCCGCAGCCAGGCCGAAGTTGCGGATGTCGGCCACATGCTTTGCTCCCTTGAGGCTGTGCACGGCCTGCTCGAAGAACGGGGCCAGCGCGCGCACGCGGCCCGGGCCGTCCTCGCGCTGCAGCAGGTCCAGCGCGGCCACGCCTGCTGCGCAGGCAATGGGGTGGGCCGAGTAGGTGTAGCCGTGCGGGAACTCCAGCATGTACTCGGGGCCGCCCGCTGCCATGAAGGTGTCGTAGATCTCCTTGCTGGCCACCACGGCGCCCAGGGGCTGGGCGCCATTGGTCACCTGCTTGGCGATGTTCATGATGTCGGGCGTGACGCCGAAGGCCTCGGCACCCGTCATGGCGCCGCAGCGGCCAAAGCCCGTGATGACCTCGTCGAAGATCAGCAGGATGTTGTTCTGCGTGCAGATCTCGCGCAGGCGCTGCAGATAGCCGGCCGGCGGAATCACCACGCCGGCCGAGCCCGAGAAGGGCTCGACGATGACGGCCGCGATGTTGCTGGCGTCATGCAGGGCGATCAGGTCCAGCAGCCGGTCGGCCAGCGCGCGGCCATCGGTGGTGGGCATGCCTTTGTGGAAGGACCCCAGCGCTGGCTGCGTGTGCGGCAGGTGGTCGGCCTCCACGCCCTGGCCGAAGGTCTTGCGGTTGCCCACCATGCCGCCGACGGAGATGCCGCCGAAGTTCACGCCGTGGTAGCCCTTCTCGCGCCCGATCAGCCGGGTCTTGCCGCCCTGGCCCTTGGCGCGCCAGTAGGCGCGCGCCATCTTCAGCGCCGTGTCGGCCGCCTCCGAGCCCGAGCCCGTGAAGAACACATGGTCCAGGCCTGCAGGCGTCAGCTCCTTGATCTTGTTGGCCAGCGCAAACGAGGCCGGGTGGCCGAACTGGAAGGCCGGCGCATAGTCCAGCTGCTGGGCCGCGCGGCCGATGGCTTCGGCGATCTCGCGGCGGCCATGGCCCAGGCCCGAGCACCACAGGCCCGACAGGCCGTCGAAGATCTTGCGGCCGTCGGCATCGGTGTAGTAGGCGCCCTGGGCGCTGGTGATCATGCGCGGGCGCGCCTTGAACTCGCGGTTGCCGGTGAAGGGCATCCAGTGGGCGTCAAGCCAGGCGGCATCGGTGCGCGTGGCGGCTGCAGCGCCTTGTTCGGTGGGAACCAGGGTCATGGTGATCTCCTCGGGCCGGGAAAGAAATAAAGGAACCGGCCCATTGTGATCGTGCCTTTTGATTTCTCGAAGTGCGTGATATCGAGGTTCACTTGCGAATTTCTGCAAGTGAACAAGGGCTTGCCGATCCGGGCCCGGAGAGAGCGCATTGTGGGAATCCATGGCCGTCTCCGCCCTGGTGCTCGCCTATAGTGGCTCCCCTGTAGTGGTGGCCAGTTCAGGCGGGCACCGGGAGGCGAAGGGCGATGGCGGATTTTTCGATGGACAGCACCCCAGGCCGCCCGGCGCGGGACGGGCGCGCGCGGGCCGCGCTGGGCCAGCTGGGCGACATGGACCTGCGCCTGCTGCGCGTGTTCAAGGCCGTGGTCGAGTGCGGCGGCATGTCGGCTGCCGAGCTGGAGCTGAACATCGGCAGCTCCACGCTGAGCCGCCATATGAAGGACCTGGAGGAGCGCCTGGGCCTGACGCTGTGCCGGCGCGGGCGCGCGGGCTTCGCGCTCACGCCCGAAGGCCACCGCATCTATGAGGCCACCTTGCAACTGCTCGGTGGCGTGGAAGGCTTCCTGGGCCAGGTGGACGACATCCATGGCCGGCTGGCCGGTACGCTGGACGTGGCGCTGTTCGACAAGACCGTGGGCAATCCGCAGTCGCGCATTCCCGAGGCGATCGGCGTTTTGCACGACCAGGCGCCGCAGCTGCATCTGCGCCTGCATGTGGCCTCCATCCAGGCCATCGAGCGGGGGCTGATGGAGGGGCGCTGGCAGGTGGGCGTGCTGCCATCGGCACCCAGTTCGGGCGCGCTGGACAGCGCCCGGCTGTTTGGCGAGCGCATGCAGCTGTATTGCGCTCCCGGCCATCCGCTGCATTGCGCCGACCATGGCGCGCTGGACTGGGACAGCCTGGGCGCGCATGCCTTCGCAGGCCTGGGCTACCAGTCGCCCAACATGGCGCTCAGCCACCAGGCCGGCCTGCAGCGCCAGGCCACGGGTTTTGACCAGGAGGCCATTGCCATGCTGGTGCGATCGGGCCGCTACCTGGGCTTTCTGCCCGATCACTATGCACAGGCCATGCAGGACCAGGGCCTGCTGCAGGCCGTGGCACCGCACCGCTTTTTCTATCTGTGTGATTTCTTCGCGGTCTGGCGCAATGCCGTGGCCCCTGGGCGTGCGGCCCGGGTGTTCATTGACGCCCTGCTGTCCGTGCACCATGGATGAACGGGTTCATCACAGCCTTGGAAAGAGGAAATTCACAGGTTTTATATCAGGATGTGCACAGGTTTTTGCACAGCTTGTGCTCAGGTTTTTGCAGCGTATGCGCTTGACAATGTTTGGCATTGTGGCCGGGGCCAGGGCTTCAGTCCGCCCCGATTGCGCCGACATGCATGCATGGATTCCGTGTCGGCCCTGGGCCGTACGAGCAGCGCCTTGATACCAACGATTTCGCATTTCCCGGGTTCTTGCCACCATGCGCCGCCATGTCCACCTCTCTTGCCGCCACGGCAGGGCCGGGTTTCAGCCCGTGCCGCCATCGACCATCCTGGCCAGGGTCTCGGCCAGCCATTTCCCGAACGAGTCTGCGCCAAGGGGCTGCATGGGTGCCGGCATGGGCATGGGCATGTTCATCTCCGCGCTCCCGGCAGGCTCAGGCTGCAGCCGTGGGCGGCGCCATGACGGCGGCATCGGCACGGCGGCGCAGGCCCCGTTCCCAGAGCTTTTCATGGAAGAAGAAGGCCACGGCCTGGACGGTGGGCTCCAGCAGGCTGAGCGTCAGCGCAGCCCAGAGGTTGCGGGTCACGGCATAGGCCACGGCCGCCGCCACCGTGACGTGGATGACGTAGTAGCTGGCGGTTTTCATCAGCGTGTGGCGGTGGTGGTGCAAGGTCTGGCGGATGCGGGTCATGGGGCTTTCCTCGGGGCTTTTCTCGTGATGAGACTCCATGCTAGGTGTGATCAATAGCTGCGGCCAATCGAAAATGATTATCAAAGACATGAAGACTATCGATGGCGGGCAGGCAGGTGCCGTGGCCCTGTGCCATTCAGGGGGGGCACCATGAATTGGGACGAGATCTTCGTGCTCGGATGGGCACCCCATCCGCAGTGGTTCCAGTGGCTGCATCCTGGCCTGGTGGCGCTGTCGGTGGGGGTGGCCGTGGCCACGTCGATGATGGCCATGCAGATCGCGGGGCTGGCGCGCAATGCCGCCTCGCCCCGGATACGCCGCACCGGCGTGCTGACCGGCGCCTTCTGCCTGGGCGCCGGCATCTGGGCCATGCACTTCATCGGCATGCTCGCCTTTGTGCCCTGCACCTTCGGCGACTACGACCCCTGGATCACCGCGCTGTCCATGCTGCCCAGCATGCTGGCGTCCTGGCTGGCGCTGACGCTGATGGTGCGGCCCCGGCTGTCCGCCCAGGCGCTGGTCGGCGGCGGCGTGCTCATGGGGCTGGGCATTGGCTCCATGCACTACATCGGCATGGCGGCGGCCCAGACCTGGAGCCTGATGCTCTACGACCCCTGGGGCGTGCTGCTGTCGGTGATCGTGGCCGCCACCATGGCCATGCTGTCGCTGTGGGTGCGCTTTCGGCTGGGCAACACGGGCCGCCTGTGGCCCACGCTGGTGGCCGGCATAGTCATGGGCCTGGCCATTTCCTGCATGCACTATGCGGGCCTGTACGCACTGCGCCTCAAGCCCGGTATCGATGCGCTGGCGCAGCAGCAGGCGCCCACGCATGCGCTGCTGGTGTTCTCCATCGTGGGCGTGGTGGTGCTGATCTTCGGCCTGGTGCTCGCGGTCAACATGACGCTGCGCTACCGCCAGATCTACCGGCAGGTCCAGCGCAGCGAGTCGCGCCTGCGCGCCGTGGTGGATACGGCGGTGGACGGCATCGTGATGATCGACGGGCGCGGCAGCATCGTCTCGTTCAATGGCGCGGCCGAGCGGCTGCTGGGCTGGACGGCGCAGGAGGTGCTGGGCCGCAGCGCCAGCCTGCTCATGCCTGCGTCGGGCTGCGATGGTGAGGGCGGCTCGCTGGAAAAGCAGCTGGCCGCGGGCTTTGCAGGCCTGCTCGGCTCCAGCCGAGATGTCCATGCCCTGCACAAGGACGGCACGCAGATCGCCGTGCGCCTGGCCGTGGGCCGGGTGGCGATTGCGGGCGATCCGCTGTTCGTGGGCTTTGTGACCGACATCCGCGAGCGCCGCCAGATGCTGCAGTCGCTGCGCCGCAGCGAGGAGCAGTACCGCACCCTGATCAACAACGTGCCCGGCACCACCTTCCGCTGCCTGTACGACGGCAAGTGGACGCCGCTGCTGCTTAGCCGCTCCATCAAGGAGTTGACCGGCTGGACGGAGCAGGACTTCACGGACGGACTCACGGGCTGGGACCGGCTCATCCATGCCGAGGACCGCGACCGGCTGGAGGCTGCGGTCTCGCATTCGCTGTCACGGCGCCAGACCTACAACGCCGACTACCGCCTGCTGCACCGCGACGGCAGCACCCGCTGGGTGTCCGAGACCGGGCGCGGCGTCTTCAACGAGCACGACGAGCTGACCTGGATCGACGGCGTGATCATGGACCAGACGGCGGCGCGCGCGCGCAATGCCGAGTTCGAGGGCACGGTGCGCGCCATCGACCTGTCGCTGGCCACCATCGAGTACGACCTGCTGGGCCAAGTGCTGCGCGCCAACCGCAATTTCCTGGACCTGTTCGGCTACCGGCTCGACGAGGTCGCGGGCCGCCACCACGGCATGTTCTGCGAGCCCGGCTATGCCCACACGCCCGAGCATGTGCAGTTCTGGCGCCGCCTGGCCGAGGGCGAATTCCAGGCCGGCGAATTCCTGCGCTGCGGGCGCGAGGGGCGGCGCATCTGGGTGCAGGCCACCTACAACCCCATACGCGACGCCGATGGCCGGCCCTACAAGATCGTCAAGCTGCTCACCGACATCAGTGCCCAGCGCAAGCTGGCCCAGGAGCTGGTGCTGGCCAAGGAGCATGCCGAGGCGGCCGCCGCCGCGCGCAGCACCTTCCTGGCCAACATGAGCCACGAAATCCGCACGCCCATGAACGCCATCATCGGCTTCACCGAGGCGCTGCGCGAAACCGCCCTGCAGCCCACGCAGGCGCGCTACCTGGACACGGTGCACTACGCGGCGCGCTCCATGCTGCGCCTGCTCAATGACATCCTGGACACGGCCAAGCTCGACAAGGGCGCGGTGGAGCTGGAGATCGAGGATTTCTCGGTGCGCGAGCTGTGCCAGCAGATCCTGGCGTCGCTGCGCATCACGGCCGACCGCAAGGGCCTGGACCTGCGCCTGGACTACGACCCGCACACGCCGGCGGCCCTGCGTGGCGACGGCATGCGCGTGCAGCAGATCCTGGTGAACCTGCTGGGCAATGCCGTGAAGTTCACCGAGCGTGGCCATGTGCTGCTGCGCGTGCGCTACGAGCAGGGCGTGCTGCAGCTCGATGTGCATGACACGGGCATCGGCATCGCGCCCGAGAAGATCCACCGCATCTTCGACCCCTTCGCCCAGGCCGACGCCTCGACCACGCGGCGCTTTGGCGGCACGGGCCTGGGCACGACCATCTCGCGCCAGCTGGCCGAGCTCATGGGCGGCAGCATCCAGCTGCACAGCACCGTGGGCGTGGGCACGGTGTTCGAGGTGCGCCTGCCCCTGCCGGTCGGCGAGAGTCCGCTGTCCGAGCGCGGCGCGGCCAGCCGCGGCCTGCCGCCGCTGCACATCCTGGCCGTGGACGATGTGCCCGAGAACCTGGAGCTGCTGCAGATCAACTTCTCCAGCCAGAACCACCAGATGGCGCTGGCGCATGACGGCGCCGAGGCGCTGCGCTGCGTGCAGGCGCAGGAGCCGCCCTTCGACGTGGTGCTGATGGACCTGCAGATGCCGGGCATGGACGGCCTGGCGGCGGCGCGTGCCATCCGCGTCTGGGAGCGGCAACTGCAGCGCCGGCCCGTGCCCATCGTCGCGCTGTCGGCCAGCGTGCTGGAGAAGGACCGCAGCGACGCCAGCGCCGCCGGCATGGACGGCTTTGCCTCCAAGCCGCTGGACATGGCGCGGCTGCAGGCCGAGATCGCGCGGCTGCTGTCGTTGCAGGTGGCGCTCAAGGAGGCCAGGCCGCCCGCGCCCGCCAGTGCCCAGGCGGGGCTGCCCGATGTCACGGTGGACTGGGCCTCGGGCATTGCGCTGTGGGGCCGGGTCGATCCGCTGGTGGCCGCCATTCGGCGCTTTCTGAACGAGCAGCTCGACCTGGCCGATCGCCTGCGCCGCGCCCTGCAGCGCCCGGGGACCGAAGCCCTGGTGGGCCTGGCGCACCGCGTGCGCGGCGCGGCAGGCAACCTGGGGCTGCAGGCCGTATACCGCCTGGCATCGCGCCTGGAAGGCCATGCGCAGGATGGCGCCCCGCAGCCCCAGCTGCTTGCCCTCATCGACCAGTTGCAGCAGGCGCTGGATGCCGTGACGCAGGAGCTGCGCCAGCGCCATCCGGCCGCCATGCCGGTGGCCGAGGTCGCGGGCCAGGCGCTGCCCGGCGGCACGGCACCGGCGCCGCCCGTGGCCGATGCCGGGCCGCAGGGCGGCGCGTCCTGCCTGCCGGCCGATGCCCGGCCCTGGCTGGAGCGCATCGTTGCCGCATTGCAAAGCGGGGAGCTGGACGGGCAGGCCATGCAGGCCCTGGTGCGCATACTGACGGCCGAACAGCTGCAACCACTGCAGCAGGCACTGGATAATTTCGACTTCGAGCGTGCGCAGGAATGCGCCCAGCAGCTGCAGCAGCAACTGCCCTCGATCGATGGAGACAGAGCATGAATGCGCCCAATCTACTGGCAACGGACAAGCGCCCGCGCCTGCTGCTGGTCGATGACGACCCGACCAACCTGCATGTGCTGCGCCAGATCCTGGGCGAGGACTACCGGCTCTCGTTCGCCACGGATGGGCGCAAGGCACTGCAGCTGGCACAGCACCAGCCGGACCTGATCCTGCTGGACATCATGATGCCCGAGCTCGATGGCTACGCCGTGTGCCGCCAGCTCAAGGCACAGGCCGACACCGCCCGCATCCCGGTGATCTTCATCACGGCCCTGTCGGACGGGCAGGACGAGGCGCTGGGCTTTGCCTCCGGCGCGGTGGACTACATCGTCAAGCCCGTTCGTGCGCCCGTGGTGCGCGCGCGGGTGCGCAACCACCTGTCGCTGGTCAAGCTCGACGAGTTGCGCAGCACCCGCCTGCAGATCGTGCAGCGCCTGGGCCGCGCGGCCGAGTACCGCGACAACGAAACCGGCATGCACGTGATCCGCATGAGCCACTACGCAAAGACGTTGGCGCTGGCAGCCGGCTGCACCGACGAGTGGGCCGACGACCTGCTCAACGCCGCGCCCATGCACGACGTGGGCAAGATCGGCATCCCCGACGCCATCCTGCTCAAGAACGGCCCGCTGACGGCCGAGGAATGGACCGTCATGCGCCGCCATCCGCAGATCGGCGCCGAGATCATCGGCGAGCACGACTCCCAGGTGCTGCAGATGGCCTACAGCATTGCGCTGACCCATCACGAGAAATGGGACGGCACGGGCTACCCGCAGGGCCTGGCGGGCGAGGACATTCCGCTGGCCTCGCGCATCGTGGCCGTGGCCGACGTGTTCGACGCCCTCACCACGGAGCGCCCCTACAAGCACGCCTGGACCGTGGACGACGCCATGGAGCACATAGAGCAGCAGGCCGGCGCCCACTTCGACCCGCGCCTGGTGCCGCTGTTCATCGGCCTGCGCCCGCAGCTCGAAGACATACGCGAGCGCTGGAAGGATTGACTGCACCGGCAGCACCGATTCCGGCAGGGCATGCTGGGGCATGGGCCATCGCTTACCCTGGCGGGCCTGCCATCGGCGCTCAAATGACCTGTCCATGTCTTCTCCCCCGCCCCTCGCTGGCCGCTTCCATGTCCGCGCACTGACCGCTGCCGACCTGTCCGATCTGCTGCACATCCAGCTGGCCTGCTATGGCGCGGACTATGCCGAGAGCGGCGAGGTCTTTGCGCGGCGCCTGGCCAGCGCGGCGAACTGCTCGCTGGCGCTGGAGCAGGGCGGCCGGGTGCGCGCCTACCTTGCGGCCTACCGCAGCCGGATGGCCAAGATCACCCCGCTGCACGGTGACTTCGAAGCCGTGGAGCAGGCCGACACCCTCTACCTGCACGACATGGCCGTGCACCCCGACGCTGCAGGCCAGGGCCTGGCGCGCGCGCTGCTGGCGCCGCTGTGGGACAGGGCGCGTGCCGAGGGCCTGCGCCACACGGCCCTGGTGTCGGTGCAGGGCTCGCGCGGCTACTGGGAGCGCCATGGCTATGCCGTGCAGGCGCTGGCGAACCCGCTGCAGCAGCAGCGCCTGGACAGCTATGGCGATGGTGCGCTGTACATGGTCCGGCCGCTGTAGGGCGCGGTGTCGCGTGGGTGGCCGGCAGGGCGTGTTGAGGGGGTTTTGGCCGGGGACGTGGCGGCCGCCTCTGGTCATAATGCGCGCCATGCCCGATCGCTGGAAACCCAATGTCACTGTGGCGGCCATCATTGAGCGCGATGGCCGTTTTCTGCTGGTGGAAGAAGACACGGCCGATGGCGTGCGCTACAACACGCCCGCAGGCCATCTCGACCCGGCCGAGTCGCCCATCGCCGCCTGCGTGCGCGAGGTCGATGAGGAAACCGCGCACGACTTCGTGCCCACGGCCCTGGTCGGCATTTACCTGAACCGCTTCGTGCGCACGCGCACGGGTTCGGACATCACCTATCTGCGCTTTGCGTTCACGGGCGAGCTGGGCGGGTTCCGGCCCGGCCAGCCGCTGGATGACGGCATCCTGCGCACGGTCTGGATGACGCTGGACGAACTCAAGGCCTGCACCGCCCAGCACCGCAGCCCGCTGGTGATGCAAAGCATCGAGGACTACCTGGCCGGCCGCCGCTACCCGCTGGAGCTGATCCATACCGATCCCAGCGTGATGCAGGCTCCGCAGCCCCACTGAGTCACCAAGGCACCGAGCACCATGCCGGCCCTGTCTGTCACAAAACGCCACGCTCCCGCGTCTTGATGGCATGCAGACCTCCTCCGCCCCTGACGATCCCCTGGCGCTGTTCGAGCGCCACCGCCCGCGCCTGTTCGGCCTGGCCTACCGCATGCTGGGCCAGCGCGCCGATGCCGAAGACCTGGTCCAGGAAGCCTGGCTGCGCTGGCATGGCGCCGAGCGCGCCGGCATAGAGCAGCCCGAGGCCTGGCTGGTCTCCGTGACCACGCGTCTGGCCATAGACCGGCTGCGCCGCCTGCGCGCCGAGCGCGAGCACTACCAGGGCTTCTGGCTGCCCGAGCCCCTGGTCCAGCCCTGGGCCGAGGAGGCCGCGCCCTCGGCCGAAGACCTGCTGGAGCGGGCCCACGACGTGTCCACGGCCCTGATGTTCGTGCTGGAGCAGCTCACCCCCGACGAACGTGCGGCCTTCCTGCTGCGCGAGATCTTCGATGCCGACTATGCCGAGGTGGCCCAGGCCCTGGGCCGCAGCGAGGCCGCCTGCCGCCAGCTCGTGCACCGCGCCCGCAGCCATGTACAGGCCGGCCGCCCGCGCTTTGCGGCGCCGCCCGAGGTCCATGCCGCGCTGCTGCAGCGCTTTGCGCAGGCCGTGCAGGGGGGAAACTTCGCGCAGATCCAGGCGCTGTTCGCGCCCGATGCCGAGCTCATCAGCGACGGCGGCGGCAAGGTGCCCTCGTTCGGCCGCGTGCTGGAGACGGGCCGGCGCCTGGCCCTGCTGTACTTCGCCACCACGCGCCGCATGCGGCGCAACGGCCAGCAACAGAGCCTGCATCTGGCGCGCGTCAACGGCCTGCCGGGCCTGCTGCGCTGCATCGACGGCGAACTGGAGTCCGTGCAGACGCTGCTGGTCGAGGACGGCCTGATCCGCTGCATCTACACGCTGCGCAACCCCGACAAGCTGGCCGGCGTGGCCGTGCCGGCGCCATTGCCGTTCCCGGCAGGCCCTGCAGCGTAGTCAGAGGGTCAGATGAACTGAAGATCGCGGGGCGTGACGCCCTCGAACACGCGCTGCAGCTGGGCCGAACTCAATCCATACATGCGCTGGAACAGGCCGCCCAGCACGGCGCGGTACTCGTTGAGCACGGGATGGTCGCGGTTCTGGAACAGGTTTTTCTGGTTGACCTCGACCTGCTCGCCCACGATGCGCCCGCCCGCGCGCGAGGACAGCCCGCCGCCCAGCAGCCAGTAGGTCGTGCCGTGGCCGTGGTCCGTGCCCTTGTTGCCGTTCTCGCGGAAGGTGCGGCCGAACTCGCTGATCACCACCACCACCGTATGCCGCCAGGCCTCGGGGCCGATCTCCTGGGCAAAGCCGGCCAGGCCCCGGCCCAGCTCGTCCAGCCGCCCGGCCAGCGCGCCCGTGGCGCCGCCCTGGGCCACGTGCGTGTCCCAGCCGCCTACATCGACGAAGCCCAGGTCGAAGCGATCGCGCATCAGGGCCGCCATGCGCTGCGCCACCAGGGCAAAGCCGCGTGCGCTGATGGCATTGCGCCCGGCCTGGTCCATTTCCTCCTGCACGCTGCGCTGCACGGCATCACGCACCGCAAAGCCCTCCTGCACGGCCGGGCCCAGGGCAGTGCCCGCATACATGGCGGCAATGGCCTGGCTGCGGCGATCGTCCAGGCCGCCCTTGCCCACGGATGCCAGCGCCATGTTGGCGGCCGGCAGGCTGCCGCGCAGCAGCAGCGGAAGCTGGGGCGTGAAGGCCATGGGCGATACCGCCGTGCGGCCATCCTGTCCCAGCACCTGGGCCAGCCGGTTCAGAAAGCCCGACTGGTAGCTGCGGCGCCCGTCCAGGCCCTGGCCCAGCTCGATGGAGTCCTGCGTCTCGAAATGGCTGCGCGACAGGTCGTGCGTGCCCGCAAAGGGCACAAAGCAGGCCTGGCCTGCCTGGAACAGCGGGTGGATGCTGTCCTGCAGCACCGGGTGCAGGCCCCAGCGGTCGTCCAGCGCCAGGGCGCCCCGGGCCTCGCCGGGCCGGGCAATGGCGATGCTGGGGCGGGCCTCGTAGTAGAAGTCGCTGTGCGTGGGCACGAGCAGATTGCTGCTGTCATAGGCGCCACGCAGGAACACCAGCAGCAGGCGCGGCGTGGCTGGCTGGGGCGTGGCGGCCTGCAGCCGGCCCAGGTGGGCGGCAAAGGGCAGGGTGGAGGCCAGGGACAGAAAGTGGCGTCGCTGCATGGACAGTCTCCCCGGGGGTCAGCGGAACATCATTTCGGGGGCGGACAGGAAGTAGGTATTCCAGTCCGCCGGATTGCGGGCCTGTGCCAGTGCCGCCTGCGTGGCCTGGCTCCACTGCGGCAGGCGCTGGCGCACGCTGGCCAATTCCGACAGCGTGGGGTAGGGCGGCTTCTCCAGCCCGTCTGCGGGGTCGGCGCGGAACAGCACGGCGCTGCGCGTGGCGATCTGGCGCGCCACCTCGAAGCGCGCCGCCATCTGGCCCGAGCTGGCCCAGTCGGACTGCATCTGCGGATAGCCGTCCGGCGTCTCATGCGCATAGAGGTTCTGCCCCAGCCGGTTGACCCAGCCCAGCACCGGCGCCACGTCGGCCGCCACGCGCTGGTCCACCGACAGCCGCGTGGCGGCCAGCACGTAGTGCAGCGGATCGCGGAACTTGCGGCCGAAGCGGGCGGCCTCGGGATCGGCCAGCAGCGTGGCCACGGTGGCCGTGATATCGCCCCGGCTGCGCGTGAAGGCCTGGGCCGTGCGCTGCACCAGGGCGGGCGGCGGATCGTCGGCAATGAAGAACACCGCCAGCTTGCGCGCGATGAACTGCGCCGTGGCCGGCGAGGCGACGATGCGGTCCAGCGCCTCCTGGACCTCGGCCATGCCGCGTGCGTGCAGGGGCTGGCCCAGGAAGGTCTTGGGGCCGTAGTCGTGCCGGTTGGGGTTGAACTCGAAAAAGCCCGAGCGCAGGTAGTCGCCCTGGCGCTCGGGGCGCATGCGCGGCGGCGGCGTGCCGGCCGGCTGCAGGCTGATGCCCACGCCGGTCAGGATGCGCGCCATCTCCTGCACATCGGCCTGGGTGTAGCCGCTGCCCACGCCCATGGTGTGCAGCTCCAGCAGTTCGCGCGCGTAGTTCTCGTTGATGCGGCCTGCCGCATTGCTGGCGTTGTCCAGGTAGCGCAGCATGGCCGGGTGGCGCAGCGAGGCCTCCAGCAGGCTGCGGAAGCTGCCCAGCGCATGCGGGCGTATGGCCTGCTCCTCGTAGTCGCCCACCCAGGCGCGGATATCGGCCTTGCGCAGGCTGACGCTGAAATGGTTCATCCAGAACCAGGTCATCTGCTCCTGCAGCTGCGCCGGCGAGTACAGCGCACGGATCACGAAGCGCTTCTGGGCATCGTTGCCCAACTGGTTCAGCGTGCGCTGGTAGGTCTGCTGCAGCGCGGCCTTTTCATCGGCCGATGCCGCCTCCTGCACGGCCTTGCGCTGGGTCTCCAGTTCCAGCAGCACCTCGTTCATGGGGCGCTGGCTGATGCCCAGCTGGTCAATCCGCTGCTGCGCCTGCGGCGGCAGCGGCCGGGGGCCGGGCTGCAACTGCCGGGCCAGCCAGGCCTTGAGGCCCAGGCGCTGCAGCTGTGCATCCTCGCTGTCGGTGGCGCCCCAGGTCACGCGGTCCAGCCATTGCTGGCGCTGCGCGGCGGTGAGGGGCGCATCGGGCAGGGCATGGAGTGCAGGCGTTGCGGAGGAGGGCGGCGCCTGCAGGGGCGCGCAGCCCGTGGCCAGGGTGATGGCGCAGAACGTGAGAGCGATGGCGAACGGCGATGTGCGGCGCATGGTGTCTCGGTGGGTAGGGGCATCCATTGGACGCCAGCATCCTCCGCCCATGTGCTTCGCCCTGTAAAGCGCCGGTAGCAAAAAGTAAAAGGCAAAAAAAAGCGGAGTGCTTCACACTCCGCTTTTTCTGAGGGACCCGGCCTTATTTGCTGGGCCGGCTCGCGCATTCCGCGCACTGTCCGTAGAGGGCCATCGAATGGTCCTGGATCACCCAACCCTTGGCCTTGGCGATCAGGTTCTGGCGCTTTTCGATATCGGGATCGTAGAACTCCTCGACCTTGCCGCAGCTGGTGCACACGAAGTGGTCGTGGTGCTGGCCTTCATTGAGTTCGTAGACGGCCTTGCCGCTCTCGAAATTGCTGCGGATGAGGATGCCGGCCTGCTCGAACTGCGTGAGCACGCGGTAGACCGTGGCCAGGCCGATGTCCGAGCGTTCGTCCAGCAGCACGCGGAACACGTCTTCGGCCGTCATGTGGCGTTGCGCACCCGTCTGGAAGATCTCCAGAATCTTCAGGCGGGGAAGCGTGGCCTTCAGGCCGGTACTCTTGAGTTCGTCGATGTTCTTCATGTCTGGGTCTTTGGCAGAGACTGCCCGCTGGACTGCCACCATGGCAGGCGCGGGGCGGCGAACAAAATGGCCCTGGTGCCAGGGGCGTCGCATGATCGCAAGCCCTAGGGACCAGCCGCTACAATGATCCACGATCATATCCCTATGCTGATACCAATGCATGTTCAAGCCCGTTGCCGCACGAGTGCGGCCCTGATGCTGTCGATCGGGGTGGCGCTGGCAGGCTGCAGCAGCCTCGATGGCGCCGCGCACCGAGTCGCCAATGTCGTCACTCCCTACAAGGTCGAGGTCGTCCAAGGCAACTTCGTCTCCCGTGAACAGGTCGAGGCCCTGCAGCCCGGCATGAGCCGCCAGCAGGTGCGCGACATTCTCGGCACGCCGCTGGTCACCAGCGTATTCCACGCCGACCGCTGGGAATATGTGTTCACCATCAAGCGCCCCGGCGTCGATTCTCAGGTGCGCAAGCTGACCGTCTTCTTCAACGGCGACCTGTTTGCCCGCTCCGAAGGCGACGAGATGCCCACCGAGGCCGAATTCGTCGCCAGCCTGGGCTCCAAGAAGAAGCTGGGCAAGATTCCGCAGCTGGAAGCCAGCGAGGAGCAGCTGTCCAAGTTCCCGGCCGCCAAGCCTGTGGAAGAGCCCGTGGCCGCCGAGCCGCCGCCTGCAGCGGCCAGCTACCCGCCACTGGAATCCGGCGCCCGTTGATATCGCCGCCCGCGCGCCGCAAGGCATGCGGGCGTTTTTCCGTGGATGAAGGCCGCCGCAGTGCCTGTCTGGCGCCGCTTTTGCCTGCTGTCCATGCATTGAGCTTGTGCATCCCTTTCCCGACATGAACGCCACGACTGCCACTTCCTCCAGCAACAACCAGCGCCTGCGTGTGGCCGTGGCCGGCGCCTCCGGCCGCATGGGCCGCATGCTGATCGAGGCCATCGCGCAAAGCGATGACCTTGCGCTGGCCGCCGCGCTGGACCGCGCCGACAGCCCTTCGCTGGGCACCGACCCCTCGGCCTTCCTGGGCCAGCCCAGCGGCATCGCCATCGAAAGCGATGTGCGTGCCGCGCTGTCCAAGGCCGATTGCCTGATCGACTTCACGCGCCCCGAAGGCACGATGGACCACCTGGCCATCTGCGCCGAGCTGGGCGTCAAGCTGGTCATCGGCACCACGGGCTTCAGCGACGAGCAAAAGGCCCGCATCGCCGAGTACGCCCAGCGCACGGCCGTGGTGCTGTCGCCCAACATGAGCGTGGGCGTGAACGTGACCTTCAAGCTGCTGGAGATGGCGGCCAAGGCGCTGTCCAGCGGCTATGACATCGAAATCGTCGAGGCCCACCACCGCCACAAGGTCGATGCCCCCTCGGGCACGGCCCTCAAGATGGGCGAGGTCATCGCCGAAGCCCAGGGCACGAAGCTGGCCGACCGCGCCGTCTACGAGCGCTTCGGCCACACTGGCGCGCGCGAGGACAACACCATCGGCTTTGCCACCGTGCGCGGCGGCGACATCATCGGCGACCACACGGTGCTGTTCGCGGGCACGGGCGAGCGCATCGAGATCTCGCACAAGTCCAGCAGCCGTGCCGGCTATGCGCAGGGCAGCCTGCGGGCGGCGCGCTTCCTGGCAGGCAAGGCAACGGGCCAGTACGACATGAACGATGTCCTGGGTCTGTGATGGCACAGACCCAGGGCCGTAGCGCCGCGTACCTCTCTTTGGTCATACGGGCGAGATAAAGACCATGACCGGCCCACTCTGGCTCTGGTGGCAGCAAGGCGACGCCGTGGCGCGCGGCACGGCGCTGCTGCTGCTGGCGCTGTCGGTGGCCAGCTGGGTGGTCATCGTTTGGAAGATCTGGTTCATGGCCGCCAGCCGCCGCCGCGTTCCACAGGCCATTGCGGCCTTCTGGAGTGCGCCGGACCTGGCCACGGGCCAGGCCCGCATGGCCGAGGGCGATCGCCAGCAACTGGTGGTGCCCATGGCCGGGGCCGTGTCCCAGGCCCTCGCGCCCACGGGTGGCAGCGGCATGGCGCTCTCGGGGCGCGCAGCGCGCTCCGTGCGCCTCACGCGCGGCCTGCGCCAGGCGTTGCAGTCGGCCAGCCACCAGCTTCAATGGGGCCAGACCCTGCTAGCCACCGTGGGCGCCACGGCGCCCTTCGTCGGCCTGCTGGGCACCGTCTGGGGCATTCACCACGCGCTGGCCACATTGGCCGGCAGCGGACAGATCGGCATCGAGCAACTGGCCGGCCCTGTGGGCGAGGCCCTGGTGATGACGGCAGCCGGCCTGGCCGTCGCCCTGCCGGCCGTGCTGGCCTATAACCTGCTGGGCCGCGCCGCCGCCCAGATGGAAGCCCTGCTCGAAGGCTTTGCCCATGACCTGCAGGCCATGTTCGCCCTGGAGCAGCCCGGGCAGGCGCAGCAGGATGACGGCATGCCCGTCGCCGGCCTGCCGGCCGGCCCCATGGAAGCGCCCTGACCGGGCGGCCAGGCAGGAGCGCACATGGCCTTCGGACGACTGAGCGGCAAGGAGAGCGCCCCCCAGCCCATGCACGCCATCAATGTCACCCCGCTGGTGGACGTGATGCTGGTGCTGGTGGTCATCTTCATTCTTGCGGCACCCATGCTGGCCGCCTCCCTGCGCGTGCAATTGCCCCAGGCCCAGGGCACCCAGCCCATGGCGGCGGCGGGCGAGGACGATGCGCTGCTGCTGGAGGTCGATGCGCAGGGCGCGCTCTGGGTGCAGGGCCAGCCCACCACGCCCGAGGCGTTGCGCGAGCGCCTGGCCCGGCTTGGCGCCCGCAATCCCCAGGCCGAGCTGCAATTGCGTGCCGACCAGGCCGTGCCCTATGGCCGCGTGGCCGAGCTCATGGGCTGGGCCCACGCGGCGGGCCTGACGCGCATGGGCTTCGTGGCGGAGCCTGCGCGAAGCCAGGAGGGCCGGTCCGCCGCCGTCCTGGGCCCCTCCGGCGCCGGGCGCTGAAGCGCCGCCGGGCCTGCGCCCGCGAACCTATTCCTGTCCTTCGGGCCAGCGCTCGCTGCCCGCCAGCCGCAGATGCTGGCCATGGTCCGAGGAACGCTGGTACAGGCTGAGCCCGAACAGGGGCAGCATGCCGATCAGGTGGTCGAAGATCGCGCCCTGTATGGCCTCGTACTCCACCCAGACCGTGGTGCTGGTGTAGCAAAACAGCTCCAGCGGCACGCCCATGGGCGAAGGCTCCATGGTGCGCACCAGCAAAAACATGTTCGGCGTCTTGTGGATGTGCGGATGGCGCAGCAGGTAGGCGTATGCATAGGCCTTGAAAACGGCCAGATTGCTGAGTTGCTGCGCGGCCATCTCGCTGCCTGCAGGCGCGTCGGCCATGCGCAGGTCGCCGCTGCGGGTCCAATGGTCCTTCAGGGGCTCCAGCAGCGCCAGTTTCTGCCGCTGCTCGGGCGTCAGCAGGCGGATGGTGTGGGCGTCTATGTGCAGCGAGCGGCGGATGCGGCGCCCGCCCGACTCGAACATGCCGCGCCAGTTCTTGTAGCTGTCGCTCATCAGCCGCCAGGTGGGAATGGTGGTGATGGTCTTGTCCCAGTTCTGCACCTTCACCGTGTGCAGCGCGATGTCGATCACGAAGCCATCGGCGCCGACCTGGGGCATCTCTATCCAGTCGCCCACGCGCAGCATGTCGTTGGAGCCCAGCTGCACGCCGGCCACGAAGGACATGATGGTGTCCTTGAAGATCAGCATCAGCACGGCCGAGGCCGCGCCCAGGCCCGACAACAGCAACAGCGGCGAGCGGTCCACCAGGGTGGCGACGATGAGCACGATGGCGATCAGGAACACCAGCAGCTTGCCCAGCTGCACATAGCTCTTGATCGAATGGGCCTGCGTGGCCTTGCGCTCTTCCTTGAGCTCGTGCGCCTCGTTCATGGCGTTGAGCAGGGCGCTGATCACGCGGGCCACGTGGTAGATGGTGCAGGCGATGGCCAGGTTCAGGATCAGCGTGGCCCACTGCGGCTGCAGCTGCGGTATGGCCTGCACGCCCGACTGCATGACCAGCGAAGGCACGGCCTTGGCCAGCCGCTGCAGCACGCTGTCGTGCAGCAGCACCTGTGCCCATTCCATCTCCACCAGCGTGCTGCGCATGCGCGGAAGCACGCGCAGCAGCAGCCATTGCACGACAAACCCCGCCGAGCGGGCCAGCAGCACCAGCGCGCACAGCGCGGCCAGGGCCTGCATGACGGGATCCCAGCCGGAAATCAAAGACCAGTTCAGCAAGAAAAACTCCAGGGCGTTGCAGTGCCGGCCTGCCTGCGGCCGGCACCATGAGGCCGCGCGCGGTGGCGGCATGCCCGGGAGATGCGCATCGGTTCCTGCGCAAGCCCGGGCTGGCGATGGAGGAACGCCTGCGGCATGGCGCCGCAGAGTTGGCAAGCATACGCAGTGCGGCTTTTCCCCGTGCCACAGGCGGGCAAGCGGCCGCCGATGACGCAGTACCGCCTGCGGGCTTGTGGGCGGCTTCGGGCACGGCCGGGCCGGGGGCCTAAAATCGCCGGTTGATTCCGGCAATCCACCTTGTCAGGCCCCTGGGCCGCAGCACCATGCAAGAGAAATACAACCACATCGACGTTGAGCGCGCAGCGCAAGACCACTGGTCCGCCCGCGACGCTTACCGCGTGACCGAAGACCAGGCCAAGCCCAAGTTCTACGCCTGCTCCATGCTGCCCTACCCCAGCGGCAAGCTGCACATGGGCCATGTGCGCAACTACACCATCAACGACATGCTGACGCGCCAGCTGCGCATGAAGGGCTACAACGTCCTCATGCCCATGGGCTGGGACGCCTTCGGCCTGCCGGCCGAGAACGCTGCGCTCAAGAACAAGGTGCCGCCCGCGCAGTGGACCTACGACAACATCGCCTACATGAAAAAGCAGATGCAGGCGATGGGGCTGGCCATCGACTGGAGCCGCGAGATCGCCACCTGCGACCCCGACTACTACAAGTGGAACCAGTGGCTGTTCCTGAAGATGCTGGAAAAGGGCATTGCCTACCGCAAGACCCAGGTCGTGAACTGGGACCCGGTGGACCAGACCGTGCTGGCCAACGAGCAGGTCATCGACGGCCGCGGCTGGCGCACGGGCGCGCCGGTCGAAAAGCGCGAAATCCCCGGCTACTACCTGAAGATCACCGACTACGCCCAGGAGCTGCTGGACCATGTCCAGGTGGGCGGCGACAAGGCCACGCTGACCGGCTGGCCTGAAAAAGTCCGCCTGATGCAGGAAAACTGGATCGGCAAGAGCTCCGGCGTGCGCTTTGCGTTCACCCACGACATCCGTGGCGCCGACGGCCAGCCCATCCAGGACGGCCGCCTGTACGTGTTCACCACGCGTGCCGACACCATCATGGGCGTGACGTTCTGCGCCGTGGCGCCCGAGCATCCGCTGGCCCTGCACGCCGCCGCCACGAGCCCCAAGCTGGCCGCCTTCATCGAAGAGTGCAAGAAGGGCGGCACCACCGAGGCCGAACTCGCGGTCAAGGAAAAGGAAGGCCTGCCCACGGGCCTGTTCGTCACGCATCCGCTGACGGGCGCCCAGGTCGAGGTCTGGGTCGGCAACTACGTGCTCATGAGCTACGGCGACGGCGCCGTCATGGGCGTGCCCGCGCATGACGAGCGCGACTTCGCCTTTGCGAAGAAGTACGGCATCGCCATCCGCCAGGTCATCGCGGTCGAAGGCGAGACCTTCAGCACCGAGGCATGGGCCGACTCGTACGGCGACAAGCAGCGCGCTGTCTGCATCGAATCCGGCGAACTCGACGGCCTGCCCCATGTGGCGGCCGTGGACAAGGTGGCCGAACTGCTCGCCGCCAAGGGCCTTGGCGAGAAGAAAACCACCTGGCGCCTGCGCGACTGGGGCGTGAGCCGCCAGCGCTACTGGGGCACGCCGATTCCCATCATCCACTGCGAGGACTGCGGCGCCCAGCCCGTGCCCGCCAAGGACCTGCCCGTGGTCCTGCCCCAGGACCTGGTGCCCGATGGCTCGGGCAACCCCCTGATCAAGAGCGAAGCCTTCCACGCCGGCGTGGCCTGCCCCTGCTGCGGCAAGAGCGCGCGCCGCGAGACCGACACCATGGACACCTTCGTGGACTCGTCCTGGTACTTCATGCGCTATTGCGACGCCAGGAACAGCGAGCAGATGGTGGCGGAAGGTGCCGAGTACTGGATGCGGGACCAGAATGCCGCCACCGGCGGCAGCGGCATGGACCAGTACATCGGCGGCATCGAGCACGCCATCCTGCACCTGCTGTACGCGCGCTTCTGGACCAAGGTCATGCGTGACCTGGGCCTGGTCAAGGTCGATGAGCCCTTCACCAAGCTGCTGACCCAGGGCATGGTGCTCAACCACATCTACAGCCGCCGCACGGCCAAGGGTGCCAAGGAGTACTTCTGGCCCAAGGATGTCGAGCATGTGTTCGACGAGACCGGCAAGATCGTGGGCGCCAAGCTCAAGGCCGAGGTGGACAGCGCCGATGGCCTGCTGCCCGTGGGCACGGACATCGACTACGAGGGCGTGGGCACCATGTCCAAGTCCAAGAACAACGGCATCGATCCGCAGGAGCTGATCGAGAAGTACGGCGCCGACACCGCGCGCCTGTACACCATGTTCACCGCGCCGCCCGAGCTGACGCTGGAGTGGAACGATGCCGCCGTCGAAGGCAGCTACCGCTTCCTGCGCCGCGTCTACAACTTCGGCGCCAAGCTGTCGCAGATGGACATGGCCGGTGCCGTGCAGAGCGTGGCCGGCGCCAAGTCGCTGGACGACGTGGAGTTCGGCAAGGCCGCCAAGTCCCTGCGCCTGGAGATCCACACCGTGCTCAAGCAGGTGGAATACGACTACCAGCGCATGCAGTACAACACCGTGGTCTCGGGCGCCATGAAGATGATCAACGCGCTGGAGGACTTCAAGTCCTTCGACGACGCGGGCGCCCAGGTGGCGCTGATCGAAGGCTTCGGCATCCTGCTGCGCGTGCTCTACCCGGCCACGCCCCACCTGGCCCATGCGCTGTGGAGCGAGCTGGGCTACGCCGCCCACCTGGGCGACGTGCTGGATGCTCCCTGGCCCCAGGTCGATCCCCAGGCTCTGGTGCAGGACGAGATCTCTCTGGTGCTGCAGGTCAACGGCAAGCTGCGCGGGGCCATCCTGGTGTCCTCGACGGCCGACAAGGCCGAGATCGAACGCATTGCCCTGGCCAACGAGGAATGCCAGAAGTTCACCAACGGTGCCGTGCCCAAGAAGGTGATCGTGGTGCCTGGCCGCCTGGTCAACGTCGTGGTCTGACCCCCTGGGCGCCGGGCCTGCCCGGCGCCCGCAAGGAACCAAGCATGCAAAAACGTACCCTGCTCACCGCCCTGGCCCTGGCTCCGCTGCTGGGGGCCTGCGGCTTTCGCCTGCGGGGGGTGCCGACCTTCGTGTTCCGCTCGCTGTACATCCAGGCGGGCCGGGGCTCTCCGGTAGCGCGGGAGCTGTCGCGCAATCTGGCCAGTGCCAGCGACAAGCTGACCGTGCTGCGCGATCCGGCATCGCCCGACGATGCCGAAGCGATCTTCCAGATCGTCAGCGAGCGGCAGGAGCGGGTCATCGTCGGCATGAACGCGCTGGGCCAGGTGCGCGAGTTGCAGCTGCGCCTGCGCGTGCGCTTCAAGCTGCGCACGCCCAATGGCGACGAGCCGATTCCCGAGACCGAAATCCTGCAGCAGCGCGATGTGACGTACAACGAAACCAACGCGCTGTCCAAGGAAGCCGAAGAAGCCATGCTCTACAAGGACATGCGCACCGACATCGTGCAGCAGTTGCTGCGCCGTCTGGCCGCCGTCAAGAGCCTGACCTGAGTTCCATGCAGCTTGCCCTGAACCAGCTCGGCGGCCATCTGGCCAAGGGCCTGCGCTCGCTCTATGTGCTGCACGGCGACGAGCCGCTGCAGCAGCAGGAGGCGGCCGATGCCATCCGCGCCGCGGCGCGCGCGGCCGGTTATACCGAGCGCAGCAGCTATACCGTGGCCGGCGCGCATTTCGACTGGAGCGCCGTGCTGGCGGCCGGTGGCTCGCTGTCGCTGTTTGCCGACCGGCAGATCGTCGAGATCCGCATTCCCTCGGGCAAGCCCGGCAAGGACGGCGGCGCCGCGCTGCAGCAGATCGCCGAGTCCGCGCGGGGCAACGACAGCACGCTCACCCTGGTCCTGCTGCCGCGCCTGGACAAGGCCACCAAGACGGGGGCCTGGTTCAGCGCGCTGGAGGCCCAGGGCATGACGCTGCAGATCGATCCCATTGAGCGCGCCCAGTTGCCGGCCTGGATTGCCCAGCGGCTGGCGGCCCAGGGCCAGCGCGTCGCACCCGGCGAGGAAGGGCAGCGCACGCTGCAGTTCTTTGCCGACCGCGTCGAAGGCAACCTGCTGGCCGCGCACCAGGAAATCCAGAAGCTGGCGCTGTTGCATCCCGAGGGTGAACTGAGCCAGGCCCAGGTCGAGCAGGCCGTGCTCAATGTGGCGCGCTACGACGTTTTCAAGCTGTCGGAGGCCGTGCTGGGCGGGCAGCTGGCGCGCGTCTCGCGCATGCTCGATGGCCTGCAGGCCGAAGGCACGGCCGAGGTGCTGGTGCACTGGACCCTGGCCGAGGACATCCGCGCCATCTGCCGCGTGAGGGACGCCATGGCCGCAGGCCAGCCCCTGCCGATGGCGCTGCGCGCCCAGCGCATCTGGGGCGTCAAGGAACGCTTGTTCGAGCGCCTGCTGCCGCGCATCACCGACGCCCAGGCCGCGCGCCTGCTGCAATCGGCCCACGCGGTGGACGGCATCGTCAAGGGCCTGGCCTTCGAAGGCTGGCCGCGCGACGGCTGGCAGGCCCTGCGCCGCCTGGCCGTGGACCTGGCCCAGGCCGGCGCCAAGGGCTGACGTACCGTTCCTAGCGCGTCTTTTCCAGCTGCGCCTGGGCCTTGGTGGCCCAGGTCTCAAGGTTGTCCAGCAGGTCCTTCTGGCTGAAGGAGCAGCTTTCCTCGCTGAACAGCGCGCTGGACTCCAGTCGGTCCAGCAGATTGAGCAGCACTTCGCCGTAGCGCGGCGGCAGGGCCTGCAGCAACTCCGATGAGGCCCTGGCCTGCTGTCCGAGCACGGCGGCCGACAGCTGCTGCTGTGCCAGTTGGGCGAAGCCGGCATGCAGCTGGGCGAGCTGCTGGGCGGCGAGAAGAGTGTCGTGGCTGGTGGACATGGCGGGAAAACCTCTGCGTACTGGGCAGCAGTGTAGGGTGGCCGCGACATCCTGCCGGCCGCCGCGACGCGGGGTTTGCCCTCTGGCGGCCTTGCGCAGACGCATCCCGGCCGCATCGCAGCCGCATGTCGGCGCGGGGCATGCCCGGTCCCGGTGCGCAAATGGGCGCAACTCGGCGAGAATCTCGGAATGAACGCGCTCAATATCGTCGAATACACCCACAACCTGGGCGTTCAGGCCAAAGTGGCCTCCGCCCAGATGGCCCGAGCCTCGGCTGCCGTCAAAAGCCGCGCCCTGCTGGCGCTGGCGCGCCTGCTGCGGGAGAACGTGGAGCCGTTGCAGACCGACAACGCCCGTGACCTCGACCGCGCCGTGGCCAACGGCCTGTCCGCTCCCATGGTGGACCGCCTGCGCCTGACGCCCAAGGTGCTTGAAACCTGTGCCCAGGGCTGCGAACAGCTGGCATCCATGGCCGACGTGATCGGCGAGATCATCGGCATGAAGCAAATGCCCAGCGGCATCCGCGTGGGCCAGATGCGCGTGCCGATCGGCGTGTTCGGCATGATCTACGAGAGCCGCCCCAACGTGACCATCGAGGCGGCCAGCCTCAGCATCAAGAGCGGCAACGCCTGCATTTTGCGCGGCGGCTCGGAAGCCATCGACTCCAACAAGGCACTGGCCGCCCTCGTGGCCAGGGCGCTGGCCGAGGCCGGCCTGCCCGAGCAGGGCGTGCAGCTGGTGCAGACCACGGACCGCGAGGCCGTGGGCCAGCTCATCGCCATGCCCGACTACGTGGACGTCATCATCCCGCGCGGCGGCAAGGGCCTGATCGAGCGCATCAGCCGCGAGGCCAAGGTGCCCGTCATCAAGCACCTGGACGGCAATTGCCACACCTATGTCGATGATCCCTGCGACATCGCCATGGCCGTCAAGGTGGCCGACAACGCCAAGACCAACAAGTACAGCCCCTGCAACGCCAGCGAGAGCCTGCTGGTGGCGCGCGGCGTGGCCGCCGAGTTCCTGCCGCAGATCGGCGCCATCTACGCCGCCAAGGGGGTCGAGATGCGCGGTTGCCCCGAATCGCTGGCCATCCTGAAGTCCGTGGCCGGTGCCCAGCTGGCCGAGGCCACCGAGCAGGACTGGAGCGAGGAATACCTGGCGCCCATCATCAGCGTCAAGATCGTCGCGGGTGTGGACGAAGCCATCGCCCACATCAACCGCTACTCCAGCCACCACACGGATGCCATCCTCACGCGCGACCACATGCATGCCCAGCGCTTTCTGCGCGAGGTGGACTCGGCCAGCGTCATGGTCAATGCCAGCACGCGCTTTGCCGATGGCTTCGAGTACGGCCTGGGCGCGGAAATCGGCATCAGCACCGACAAGTTCCATGCGCGTGGTCCTGTGGGCATCGAAGGTCTCACCTCGCTCAAATACGTGGTGCTGGGTGAAGGCGAAGTCCGCACCTGACCGGACCGTGCTGCGCGCCGGCAGGCACCCGGCCGGGACGCCCCGCGCCGGGATGCCCCGCGCCGGCACCGCAGCACCGTAATGAACCCATGAAAATTATCATTCTTGGCGCCGGCCGTGTGGGCTACAGCGTGGCCGAAAGCCTGGTGTCCGAACGCAACGACATCACGGTGATCGACACCGATGCGCGTCGCCTGCGCGAGCTGGAGTCGCGGTTCGACCTGCGCGGCGTCGTGGGCAACGGTATCGATCCCCAGGTGCTGGCCGAGGCCGGAGCCAAGGACACGGACCTGCTGATCGCCTGCGCCGCGCTCGACGAAACCAACCTGGTGTGCTGCAAGCTGGCCCAGGTGCTGTTCGAGATTCCCACCCGCATCGCGCGCGTGCGCTCCTCGGGCTTTGGCGATGACGAGACGCTGCTGGGCAAGGAAGGCTTCGGCGTGGACCGCATCATCTGCCCCGAGGAATCGCTGACCAACTACATCAGCAAGCTCATCGAGTTCCCCGAAGCCATGCAGGTGCGCGCCTTCGCGGGCGGACGCGCCGCGCTGGCCTCGGTGCGTGCGCGCGACGGCGCCCCCGCCGTCGGCAAGCACATCGGCGAGCTGCGCGACTGCATGCCCGAGCTGGCCATGCGCATCGTGGCCATCTACCGGCGTTTCCTGGAGGAGCCCGACCGCTTCGTGCGCTGCGACGGCAACACCCGCATCGAGCCCGGCGACGAGGTCTTCATCCTGGCCGCGCGCGAGCATGTGGCCGAGGTGCTGCGCGCCATCCACCAGCCCGCGGGCCGGCCTTCGCGCCCCGTCTACCGCATCATGATCGCCGGTGGCGACCAGGTCAGCCTGCGCCTGGCGCTGCAGCTGTCGCGCGTGCCGGGCCGCTTTCACATCAAGATCATCGAGCCCGACGAGCAGCGCTGCCAGGACCTGGCCTCGCTGCTGCCGGCCGAGGTGCTGGTGCTGCACGGCGATGCCACCGACGAGGACCTGCTGGCCGATGAAAGCGTGGAGGACGTGGACCTGTTCCTGGCCCTCACCGACGACGACGAGAACAACATCATGGCCAGCCTGCTGGGCAAGCGCATGGGCGCGCGGCGCGTGCTCTCGCTGATCACGCGCCGCGCCTATGCCGACCTGATGCACGGCACGCAGATCGACATTGCGCTGTCGCCGGCCCAGGCCATGCTCGGCGAGCTGCTGGCCTATGTGCGCCGCGGCGACGTGCAGGCCGTGCACAGCCTTCGCCGGGGCGTGGCCGAGGCGCTGGAGATCGTGGCGCGCGGCGACCGCAAGAGCTCGCGCGTGGTCGGCCGCAAGGTCGAGGACCTGCGCGTGCCCGAGGATGCGCACATCGGCCTCATCGTGCGCGGCATTCCCGAAGGCGTGCCGGCCGACGAGATCGCGGCCGGTGCCGAGCCCGAGGTCATCATCCCGCGCGGCAACACCGTGATCGAGAGCGGCGACCACGTGGTCTTCTTCCTGCCCCACAAGCGGCTGGTGCGGGACGTGGAAAACCTGTTCCGCGTCAGCGCCACCTTCTTCTGAGCCCATACCCATGCGCGACCTGTTCCCCGTCCTGCGCGTGCTTGGCATGCTCATGGTCATGTTCGCGCTGTCCATGCTGCTGCCCTTTGCCGTGTCCTGGTTTGCCGACGACGGCATCTGGCGCATCTACCCCTGGGCCATCGGCATCACGGCGGCGGCGGGGCTGTCGCTGTGGGTAGGCCTGGACCATTTCCGGCGCGAGCTGCAGCCGCGCCACGGCGTCATCCTCGTCACCCTGGTCTGGGTGGTGCTGCCGCTGTGCGCCATGCTGCCCCTGGTGCTGGGCCTGGGCCATGTGGGCCTGAGCATCAGCTTCACCCACGCCTATTTCGAGGCCGTCTCGGGCCTGACGACGACGGGGGCCACCGTGCTCACGGGGCTGGATGCATTGCCCGTGTCCATCAACGTCTGGCGCACCTTCCTGCAATGGCTGGGCGGCATGGGCATCCTGATCCTGGCCGTGGCCATCCTGCCGCTGCTGGGCGTGGGCGGTGCCCAGCTGTTCCGCGCCGAGGCCGCCGGCCCCATCAAGGACACCAAGCTGACGCCGCGCATGACCGAGACCGCCAAGGGCCTGTGGGGCGTCTACGGCGTGTTCTCGCTGGCCTGTGCACTGGCCTTCTGGGCCGCGGGCATGGAGCCGCTGGATGCGCTGATGCACATGTTCGCCACGGTGAGCCTGGGCGGCCTGTCCTCGCACGACGCCAGCTTCGCCTACTTCGACTCGCCGCTGATCGAGCTGATCGCCCTGGTCTTCATGCTGCTGGCCAGCTGCAACTTCGCGCTGTACTTCGTGGCCATGCGCAAGGGCCGCTGGGACGGCTTCTGGCGAGACCCCGAAATGCGCGCCACGCTGGCCGTGCTGCTGGGCGGCGGGCTCATCGTCGCGCTGCTGCTGTGGGCCAAGGGCGTGTACGGGCCTGTCGAGGCGCTGCGCTACGGCATCTTCCACGTGGTCTCGGTGGCCACGACCACGGGCTTCACCACCGTCGACTACCTGAGCTGGCCCGTCTTCGCGCCCGTGCTCATGCTGCTGCTGTCGGGCGTGGCCACCAGCGCGGGCTCCACGGGTGGCGGCATCAAGATGGTGCGCATGCTCATCCTGCTCAAGCAGGCGCGGCGCGAGCTCACGCGGCTCGTGCACCCGCGCGCCATGCAGCCCGTGCGGCTGGGCAACGGCGTGGTGGACGACCGCATGATCTTCTCGGTGCTGGCCTTCATGCTGGTCTATGGCGCCACCGTGATCACGCTCAGCATGGTGCTGCTGCTCACCGACCTGGACCCGGTGACCGCCTTTTCCGCCGTGCTGGCCAGCGTGCACTGCATGGGGCCGGGCCTGGGCGCGCTGGGGCCGAGCTCCAACTATGCTGTGCTCACCGACTTCCAGACCTGGATCTGCACCCTGGCCATGCTGCTGGGGCGCCTGGAAATCCTCAGCTTCATGGCGCTGCTTTCCCCGGCTTTCTGGCGCCGATGATGCCGAAGAGACTAGGGAAAACACTTAGACCATGGTCCAATCTCTACAATTGCCCCCCACCGCCGTACCCAGAGGGTCTTTATGGTTCCACATCTCATCACGGCCCTGACAGGCCCGATCAACGAGCTTGAGCAGCGCATCCTCGACTCCATGCCGGCGATCGAGCGCTGGTTCCGGCTCGAATGGATGGAACACACGCCGCCTTTCTATTGCTCGGTGGACATCCGCAACGCCGGCTTCAAGCTCGCGCCCGTGGATACCAACCTGTTTCCTGGCGGCTGGAACAACCTGACCGACGAAATGCTGCCGCTGGCCGTGCAGGCGGCCATGGCGGCGATCGAGAAGATCTGCCCCGAAGCGCGCAACCTGCTCATCATTCCCGAGAACCACACGCGCAACACCCATTACCTGGCCAACGTGGTGCAGCTCAAGCGCATCTTCAACATGGCCGGTCTGAATGTGCGCATCGGCTCCATCAGCCCCGATGTGAAGAAGACCACCACCGTCACCCTGCCGCATGGTGACACGGTGACGCTGGAGCCGGTGATCCGCAGCAAGCGCCGCATCGGCCTCAAGGATTTCGATCCCTGCACCATCTTGCTCAACAACGACCTGTCCTCCGGCGTGCCGGGCATCGTCGAGGAGCTGTACGAGCAATACCTGCTGCCGCCCCTGCATGCAGGCTGGAGCGTGCGCCGCAAGAGCCGCCATTTCCAGAGCTACGAGGAAGTGGCCAAGCGCTTCGGCAAGCTGCTGGGCATCGATCCCTGGCTGATCAACCCGTTGTTCGGGCGCAGCGAAGGCATCGACTTCGCCAATGGCGTGGGCATGGAAGGCCTGGCCGAGCAGGTCGATGTGCTGCTGGCCAAGGTGCGCCGCAAGTACAAGGAATACGGCATCAAGGAAAAGCCGTTTGCCATCGTCAAGGCCGACAACGGCACCTATGGCATGGGCGTGATGACCGTGCGCGATGCCAAGGAACTGGCCGAGCTGCCGCGCAAGAGCCGCAACAAGATGGGCATGATCAAGGACGGCCAGACCGTGCACGACGTGATCATCCAGGAAGGCGTGCTCACCCAGGAGCGCATGAACAACGCCGTGGCCGAGCCCGTGGTCTACATGATGGACCGCTACGTGGTCGGCGGCTTCTACCGCATGCACCCCGAGCGCGATGTGGACGAAAACCTCAACGCGCCCGGTGCCGGCTTCGTGCCGCTGGCCTTCCAGCACAGCACCCAGCTGCCCCAGATCGGCGCCCGCCCGGGTGCCAGCATGCCCAATCGCTTCTACATGTACGGCGTGGTGGCCCGGGTCGCCATGCTGGCGGCCAGCTATGAGCTGGAGGCGACCAACCCCAACGCGGAAATCTACGACTGATCGGGGTGCTGTCCGATGCGCTCGTCATCAGGACAGCGGACAATGCCGGCATTTCAATTGACTGAAGCCATCTCCCCACGGGATGGCGCATAGACCTGTGCAGAAAACCAAATCTTCGTTGGCCGCGCTCACCCTGGGCGCCATCGGCGTGGTCTATGGCGATATCGGCACCAGCGTGCTGTATTCGGTCAAGGAGGTGTTCGGCTCCGGCCATGTGCCGTTCACCCAGGAGAACATCTACGGCGTCCTGTCGCTGCTGTTCTGGACGCTGACGGTCATCGTCTCGCTCAAATACGTAGTCCTGGTGCTGCGCGCCGACAACAACGGCGAAGGCGGCCTGGTCGCCATGCTGGCCCTGGCCTCGCAGACCGTCAAGGACAAGCCGCGCTTGCGCAGCGTGCTGCTGCTCATCGGCATCTTCGGCACCTCGCTCTTCTATGGCGACGGCGTGATCACACCGGCCATCTCCGTGCTTTCGGCCGTCGAGGGCCTGGAGGTGGTGTCCCCGCACTTCACCAAGGCGGTGATCCCGCTGACCCTGGTCATCCTGTTCCTGCTGTTCTGGTTCCAGAAGCACGGCACGGCAGGGATAGGGCGCTTTTTCGGCCCCATCACCCTGGTCTGGTTCGCCACCATCGCCGCGCTGGGCATACACCAGATCGCCGGCCATCCGGAAATCCTGGCGGCCATCAGCCCGCACTTCGCGGTGCGCTTCATCTGGGACAACCCCGGCACCAGCTTCATCATCCTGGGCGCCGTCGTGCTGTGCGTGACCGGGGCGGAAGCGCTCTACGCCGATCTGGGCCACTTCGGCAAGAAGCCCATTCGCCTGGCCTGGTTCTCCGTGGCCATGCCTGCCCTCACGCTCAATTACTTCGGCCAGGGTGCGCTGCTGCTGGCCAACCCGGCCGCCGTGAAGAATCCCTTCTACATGATGGCCCCGGCCTGGGCCCTGCTGCCCCTGGTGCTGATGGCCACCATGGCCACGGTCATCGCTTCGCAGGCCCTGATCACGGGCGCCTTCAGCGTCACGCGCCAGGTCATACAGCTGGGCTATCTGCCGCGCCTGGAAGTGCGCCACACCAGCGTGCGCGAGGCCGGCCAGATCTACATGCCCCTGGTCAACTGGAGCCTGTTCGTGGCCATCGCGCTGGCCGTGGTGCTGTTCCGCTCCAGCGGCAACCTGGCGGCCGCCTACGGCATTGCGGTGACGCTGGACATGCTGATCACCACCACGCTGACCTTCTTCGTGATCCGCTACCGCTGGAACTACCCGCTGACCCTGTGCATTGCCGCCACCGGCTTCTTCTTCCTGGTGGACCTGGCCTTCTTCTCGTCCAACCTGCTCAAGCTGTTCGATGGCGGCTGGTTCCCGCTGCTGATCGGCGGCACGGTGTTCTCGCTGATGATGACCTGGCGCAAGGGCCGCGAGCTGCTGCACCAAAAGCTGCAGGCCGATGCCATCGACCTCAAGAGCTTCCTCGAATCGGTCTGGCGCCATCCCCCGGCGCGGGTGCCGGGCACGGCCGTCTTCCTGTCCGGCGAGCCTGGCACCGTGCCCAATGCCCTGCTGCACAACCTCAAGCACAACAAGGTGCTGCACAGCCAGAACATCTTCGTCACGGTGCGCAACCACGAAATTCCCTGGGTGGGCCTGGACAAGCGTACCGAGATCGAGGCCCTGGGCAGCGACTGCTGGCAGGTCATCATCAACTACGGCTTCAAGAACGAACCCGATGTGCCGGCGGCGCTGTCTCTGCTGCGCCCCCGGGGCTGCCAGCTCGACGCCATGGAGACCAGCTACTTCCTGTCGCGCGATGTCATCATCCCGCGCATCAGCCACCGCATGGCGCCTTGGCGCGAAAAGCTGTTCGCCCAGATGCACCGCAACGCCAGCCGTGTCTCCGACTTCCTGCACCTGCCCAGCAACTCCGTGGTGGAGCTGGGCTCCAAGATCGAGCTGTAGGCGTCGCCCGCGCATCGCACGATCCGCGACTGTGGTGACAGAATCGCGCGATGCGCTTTCTCCGTGACTTGAGTCCCTCCGCCTTTGCGGCCGGCTTCGTGGCCGTGCTCGTGGGCTTCACCAGCTCGGTGGCCCTGGTCTTCCAGGCCGCCCAGGCCTTCCATGCCACACCCGAGCAGATCACCTCCTGGGTCTGGGCGCTGGGGCTGGGCATGGGCCTGTGCTCCCTGCTGCCCTCGCTGATACTGCGCATGCCCGTCATGGTCGCCTGGTCCACGCCAGGCGCTGCCGTGCTGGCCACGGCGGGGCTTGCCGGAGGCTTTTCCATGGGCGAGGCCGTCGGCGCCTTCATCATCAGCGCGGGGCTGATCATCCTGGTGGGTGTCACAGGCTGGTTCGAGCGCGTCATGAATCGCATCCCCATGGAAATCGCTGCCGCCCTCCTGGCGGGCGTACTGGCCAACTTCGGCATGCAGGCCTTTGCCGCCGCCAGGCACGCGCTGCCCCTGGTGCTGGTCATGCTGCTGACCTATCTGCTGTCGCGCCGCTTGGCACCGCGCTATGCGGTCATCGCCACGCTGGCGGTCTCCATCGCCTGGGTGGCGCTCACCGACCAGATGCAATGGTCTGCCGTGCATGCAGGCCTTGCCTGGCCGGTCTTCACCATGCCCGAGTTCTCCGTGCCCGCCCTTGTGAGCCTGGCTTTGCCCCTGTTCGTCGTCACCATGGCCTCGCAGAACCTGCCCGGCGTGGCCGTCATCCGCGCCACGGGCTACAACCTGCCCATCTCCCGCATCATCAGCATGACCGGCATCGCCACCCTGGTGCTTGCCCCCTTTGGCGGATATGCGCTCAACCTCAGCGCCATCACCGCCGCCATCTGCATGGGGCCGGAGGCCCATGAGGACAAATCACGCCGCTATACGGCAGCGGCCGTCTGCGGTCTCTTCTATATAGTCATCGGCATCTTCGGCGCCGTGGTCACAGGGCTGCTCACCGCCTTCCCCAGGGAACTGGTGGTCTGCATTGCGGGACTGGCCCTGCTGGGCTCCATCGGCAGCGGCCTGGCCACGGCCCTGCAGGGAGAGGAGCACCGGGAGGCGGCGCTGATCACCTTCCTGGTCACGCTCAGCGGCGTGGTGATAGCCGGAGTCGGCTCGGCGTTTTGGGGCGTGGTCGCAGGCAGCCTGGCGCTATTTGTGCAACATTACCGACGTGCACGGGCCAGCTGACATGCGGCCCAGGCCCGGGCACCCCCTTTTGCTTCCTATATATAGGCGAGGCACGGGCCGCCGCCTTCCGCACACAAGCCATGCAAATCCTCTTCGTTGCCGATCCGCTCGAATCGTTCCAGACCTACAAGGACACCACCTTCGCCATGATGAGGGAGGCACAGCGGCGCGGCCACTCCATCGTGGCCTGTGAACCCAGGCAGCTTTCCTGGCAGCGTGGCGGCAAGGTCGTCGCCCATGTGCGGCACATCCAGCTCACGGGGGATGCGCAGCAGTGGTTCGAGACAACCCAGGAGGGCCTGGCTGAACTGGCAGGCTTTGACGCCATCCTCATGCGCAAGGACCCGCCCTTCGATTCCGAATACTTCTATTCCACGCACCTGCTCGAACAGGCCGAGCGTGAAGGCGCCAAGGTCTTCAACAAGCCCAGGGCGCTGCGGGACCATCCGGAAAAGCTGGCCATCCTCGAATTCCCGCAATTCATCGGCCCCACCCTGGTCACCCGCAGTGCACAGGACATCCGTGCCTTCCACGAAGAGCACCAGGACATCATCCTCAAGCCGCTGGACGGCATGGGCGGCATGGGCATCTTCCGGGTCGGCGCCGATGGCCGCAACCTGGGCAGCATCATCGAAACCCTGAACCAGGGCGGTGCCAGCAGCGTCATGGTGCAGAAGTTCCTGCCTGAGATCACCCAGGGCGACAAGCGTGTGCTCGTCATCGGAGGCAAGCCGGTTCCCTACTGCCTGGCACGCATTCCCCAGGGCAACGAAGTGCGTGGCAACCTGGCAGCGGGCGGCAAGGGCGTGGCCCAGCCGCTGAGCGAGCACGACAAGGCCATGGCCGAAGAGATCGGTCCCATCCTCATGGAGCGTGGACTGCTGCTGGCGGGCGTCGATGTCATCGGGCAATGCATCACCGAGATCAATGTGACCAGCCCCACCTGCTTCCAGGAGATCTATGACCAGACCGGCTGCGACGTGGCCAGCCTCTTCGTCGATGCCCTGGAACAGGCTCTGGCGACGGCCTGAAAAAATCCTGGCGGATGACGCCAGTCATCCGCCAGGATTGGTGCTAGAATTGCGCCCCTGCACTCGATGACATGCAAATGTCTGAAAAGTGAAGCTTCCAGGGTTTTGCAAGAACGTC